>JALVJE010000249.1 GCA_027028505.1 Bacteroidales bacterium | reverse complement strand
AACGGTGGCAACGACGGGGCCATTGATATTACGGTTGGCGGCGGCTCAGGCGGATTCACCTTCGCATGGGACAACGGCGCTTCATCCGAAGACCTCGCTGATATCACTGCCGGTGATTACAAGGTCGTCGTAACCGACGCCCACGGCTGTCAGGACAGCGCTACCTTCACGGTCAGCGAGCCTCCGGCCATTACTCTCTCAGGTACGGTCACCGATGTTAACTGCAACGGAGGTAACGACGGAGCCATCGACCTGACGGTCACAGGCGGTTCGGGTGGATTCACCTTCGCATGGGACAACGGCGCTACCTCAGAAGACCTTACAGGCCTCACAGCCGGTGATTACAAAGTTATCGTCACTGACGCTCATGGCTGTCAGGACAGTGCTACCTATACGGTCAATGAACCATTGGCGCTTACACTCTCCGCATCCGTTACCGATGTTAGTTGTAACGGAGACAGTAATGGAGCTATCGACCTCACGGTGAGCAACGGTACTTCACCCTATACCTACCTGTGGAGCAACGGAGCTACTTCTGAGGATCTGGCAGGACTGGCCGGTGGTGATTACAAAGTACTGGTCACCGACGCCAACGGTTGCAGCGATTCCGCTACATACACCGTCAGTGAGCCGGAGGCTGTCACCATCACCCTCGATACAGTGGTCCAGATCCATTGCTACGGATCTGCTACGGGTGCCATCGAAGTGACGGTGACAGGAGGCACAGGATCTTATACCTACCTGTGGACCGGTCCCAATGGTTACACCGACAATGCGGAAGACATTGCAGGCCTCACTCCGGGAGACTATAACCTTACGGTAACTGACCAGAACGGCTGTTCCGCACAAGCTGGCCCGATCACCATTACAGAGCCTCCGGAACTGGTCATACATGTTGATAACATCAGTAACATCAGTTGTCCCGGTGCTGCTGACGGATCCATAGAGGTAACGGTCAGCGGTGGTGTGACACCATACTCTTACCAGTGGTATGATGCTACAGGCGTGATCTCAGTGGATGAAGATCTCACAGATCTGGGTCCGGGTCAATATCATCTGGAAGTTACCGACAGCAATGGTTGTGTAACTGCCACCGACACCATGGTCATCAATGATCCGCTGCCGATAACGGCTACGGCACAGGTTACGGATGTCAAGTGTCATGGCGGCAATGACGGTACCATCATCCTGAGCGTCACGGGCGGCACGCCTCCCTATCAGTTTGCCTGGACCACCTCCGACGGCACGGGACTGGTTCCCGATGCTCAGGACCAGACCACTCTGACCAAAGGCACGTATGCCGTTACCATCTCGGACAACAACGGGTGCCGCATAACGGAAACATACACCATCAATGAGGCTCCTGCACTGGTGGTCACAGAAGATGTAACGAATCCAACCTGTCCGGATGAAGCGAACGGTTCTATCCGGGTCACGGTTACCGGAGGTACGGAACCCTATAACATCAATTGGTCGAATGGCCAGTCGGGTGAGGAGATCACGGATCTGCTGGCCGGTACTTACACGGTCACGGTAACCGATAATAACATGTGCACGGTGAGCAAAGATTTCGACCTTATCTACGTTGGTAGCTCCTGCCTGCGTATCCCGACGGTGCTGACACCTAACGGTGACGGACACAATGATACGTGGCAGATCGGGAACATCGAGCTGTATCCCAATGTTGTGATCGATATCTATACCCGCTGGGGTAAACATATCTTCCATTCCGACAAAGGATACTCAACGCCGTGGGATGGCAGGTATAAAGGGAAGCTGATGCCTATGGATTCATATCACTATATCATCAATCTGGGCGACGGTTCAGAACCCATCACCGGAAATATCACTGTTATCAGATAACCCTGTATAAGGATAAAGGATATGCGTAAGTTAAAAATCATTTTGATCATTGCGGCCCTGGGGGGGATATGGATCCCCTCAAGGGCACAGCAATTGCCTCTCTACACCCAGTACTTCATGAACCGTTTCCTGGTGAACCCGGCTCTGGCGGGGAGTGACGGCTATACGTCTGTCAATCTCACGGCCCGTGAGCAATGGGCGGGACTTCCCAACTCCCCCAGCACACAGGCACTGAGTTTTCAGACACGCCTGCTGAAAAAAAGTTACATCTCCAAATCTACTTCGATCCGCAGGAAGATGCGCCATCCCTCCCGCGGGGGACGCGTAGGACTGGGAGGATATCTTTTCAATGACAAGAACGGGATCATCCGGAGGAACGGCTTCCAAATGACTTACGCATATCACATCCCCATGAGAACATCACAGCTCTCTTTCGGGTTGTCCCTGAACGCTTTCCAGTTCAAGATCGATCCCGATGATATTTTCGTTCTGGACAACAGCGATGTGTATCTCCAGAACTATGACATGGTGGTATTCATCCCGGATTTCAACTTTGGGGCTTATTACATGACGCGGGACTATTATGTCGGGTTTTCTGCCATGCAGCTGTTCAACTCGTCGATCAAGATAGGAAAGAACGGCAACAATGGATACCAGCTGATGCGTCATTACTATCTCATTGGCGGTTATCGTTTCGACCTCTCTTATGACCTGTCGATACGTCCCACGATCATGGCCAAAACATTTGATAACTTCCGGACTTTCCAGACCACCCTCACCGCCACCTTATATTATAAGGACAATTACTGGGCAGGATTGTCTTACCGGACCAATGATGCCATCAGTGTCCTGGGAGGCATCAAATATCAAAACTACTACTTCGGCTTTGCCTTTGACTATACCCTGAACAAGCTGCAACGCTTCAGTTTCGGTTCTTATGAGTTTATGTTTGCAGCCAAGTTCGGTGATAATGCACGTCGTTACCGCTGGCTCAACAGATATTAGTGAAGGGCGAAATGAAAAAAAGGACTTTCCCCTTAACAGCCTTACTGTTCCTGTTTTTTCTCTCCTCTGTGGTTGCCCAGCTGCCTGAGGATCTGACGGGAAAATGGACCATGATCCCGGATCACAGTGTATCCATTCCTCTTCTGAAAAGTCTGACTCTCGAGGTTTCTAATGGATCCACCGCTGGCAACGATACCTTGTTCTTCATCTGGGGAACAGGAAACCGCACCCACAGGGACACATTACTCGTTATAAACGGTCAGTATACATGGCATATTCCTGACAGGGTCTTTCCGCTCAATGTTTTCCTGGGAGTAAGAATGCCTGCCGGGGAAACGCTGACGGGGCCGGTGAACAGAGAGGATACCCAAAACAGATTCTCCCTGAAAAAGACATATAATGTCCTGACGTCCCAGGGGCACATGGATATTTCCGAAACTGATCATTTCAATCTCCTGGACAACCATAACCTTCTCCGGCTGGACCTGTCCCTGACTTTCGGAGATCAACACAGACAATACAAATATCTTTTTAAAAAAGAAGGGTACCGGGAAGCCTATGCCGTAAAGCTGTCGGACGACTGGAAACTCAACAGCGATCTGGATGTCCAGGTGCTCCTGCTCTCCATGCAGGGTCTTGTTAACAGAGATGCTCCACGTCTGTATTTCATCTATCCCGAAGGATGGGATTTCCGTTTCACAGGGAGCCTGATGCAATACCTTACGACGAGTAAATATTTCACTTTCAAACCCCTGCAATCGCTGCGTAAAACTTTCACCCTGTTCCGGGATGATTTTAAGGGATACATTATCTGGGACAAAGACCGCCCCGTCACCCTGGATGTTGCCTTCACGCTGGCAGGACTGAAGGATGCTATTGTGATATCGGCAGATCTTCTTCCTCTCGTCGAAGGAAGTGATCTGCCGCTGGTCGCCGATCTCAGGAAGATGTTCACAGGGATGAATGATCCTGAGATCTATCGGTGGACTTTTGAGAGATACCGGAAAGAGTGTTCTCCGGATATGCTCGTTTGGCTGGGAGGAGAAACCGGCAATGTCCGCAAACCCGGCATAGCCGACTGGGGCGTCATGAACCGGGCGTTCTTTGCGGATCTTTCTACCGAAGAGAAAGATACAACGGAGTATGAAGTGTCCCGTGAGATCTTCTCTTCCTATCAGCCCCTGAGCATTCTGTACGGTTGGCATGTTTATGGCAAAGACAAAGAACGGGATTATGTTAAACTGGCCTCCCGCTATGGTCTGCGTGTTGAGGGTCTCCACACACTGCCCAATATAAGCTTTGTCCATCACATCCCCCTGGACAAAGATTTTACATTCCATAACAATCATGCGGCAGAGGCCGGAAAGATATACAAACCCGAAAAGAAAGTGTACATTTCCTGTGTACAGACCGACTGTCTGGGACTGGGTGCCTGGAACCAACCGGGGAGAGGAGAGATCCCTTATGCCTGGGAGGTGACGATGAACTGGTACCACATTGCCCCGGTATTGCTGGAGTATTTTTACTCACAAGCCTCCCCCAGGGATTATTTCATCGGCTCTCTCTCGGGTCCGGGATATATTTATCCCAAAGCGGTCCCCGACACTTTATTGCCAGCATTGCTGGATTCGGCCTGGTCGCTTATGCAGGCGCTGGACCTGAACGTTTTCGAGATCATGGACTATTCCCAGGGGGCCACCCTCGAAGGTAATACCGATCTCACAAAAAAAGTGATCGACACCTATTATGAACATATGCCGGGATCCATCGGTTTCATCAACGGATATGCACCGGCTTTTACTTTTACTGTGAAAAATAAGATCCCCCTTATTTCATACGATTATTACCTCGATCCGGGAAGGAGCACAGAAGAGGCTATAAACGACATCCACGACCTGGCAGGCCTTAATCCCACCCGGCCCTATTTTCTGCTTATGCATGTCAGACAATGGAACAATATCGATAAAGTGGTTCAGATACTCCAGGGGCTTGGCAACGATTACGAAACGGTCCCACTCGATATTTTCCTGAAAATGGCAGGAGAAAGACCTACATTCAGGGAATACTTCCTAACAACAGAGCAGAAATAAACACCCTTCTTACCCCCTGGCGACCCCTTGGGGATCATACCATCTGGCTGAACCTCTCCCGGTAATCCTCGATGGAAAAGCGGATCACCTCGTGGGCCTCCTCCAGGCCGTATACATCCGTGATCTCCCTTTCTCTTTTGTTCCCCGGGAGGTCCTTGTAAGTCAGGAAGTAATGCTTCAGCCTGTCGATGATAGCCTTGGGAAGATCAAAGATATTCCGGAACCTACCATATACCGCGTCATTGTCCAGGATCGCTATGATCTTGTCATCGGCATCTGCTCCGTCGATCATCCGCAAGCCTCCTATGGGACGGGCAAAAACCAGGATATCTCCATGCGTGATCTCTTTCTCGGTCAGCACAAGGATATCCATGGGGTCACCATCCCCCGTAAGACTTGTCTTCCCAGACTTCTCCATGGAAAATGCAGCTACTTTCTTCCCACTGTAGGTCTGGGGAATAAAACCATACAAAGCAGGGACAATATTGGAATATTTTTGCGGCCGGTCGATCATCAGGTATCCACTCTTTTTGTCCACTTCATATTTCACTGTATCTGTGGGCACCATTTCAATATACGTAGTAACCACTTCGGGAGCTTTTTCCCCGATCTCCACCCCATGCCAGGGGTGGGATTTAAACCGTAATCCCATCAGTCGCCCTATGGGATCCATAAAATTATCAGCCATATTTTTAGTTGTTAATTATAATTCATCCAATAATTCTTCCAGTTGCATCAGCCGTGAACCTTTGATCAGGATAGCATAACCGGTCCAGTTTGTTCTCTTCAGATATGCTTTCAGTTCCTTGCTGTCAGAGAATCCGGTATATCCATATTTACCGGACACGCCGGCAAAATATTTACCGGCTAAATATACATTATTTTCAAACCCTTTCATTCTCAGGAGCTCCAGGATCCTTTTATGTTCCTCTTCAGCATAAGAGCCCAGTTCCAGCATATCTCCGAGGATCACAGCCTTTTTATCGCCTTCCACCCCGGCAAATTCCAGGATGGCTATTTCCATGCTGGTCGGGTTGGCATTGTACGCATCCAGGATAACGGTATTCCCCTTTTGCGTGGTGATCACCTGTGACCTCATATTTTCGGGGACATATTCCGAGACAGCCTCCGTAATATCCTCCGGAGGCACCCCGAAACCAACGCCCACAGCCACTGCAGCCATCACGTTCTCAAGATTATAGCTTCCGTAAAGGCGCGTTTTTACCAGCCGCTCTCCGTCCGGGGCGTTCCAGATGAAACGGAGTGGGGAACCTTTTCCGGAGCGACGAAATGAGATATCTGCACCCTCCCCTTCCAGACCATACGAGATCCTGTTCCTTACCTTCCTGACCTCTTTTTTCAGAATGGGATTGCCTGCATTATAGAAAACTACTCCACCCTTTTTAGCCAGGTGATCATAGAGTTCCGTCTTCGTTTCCACGATCTTCTCAAAACTGCCAAATCCTTCGAGATGGGCTTTGCCGATGTTCGTGATGATCCCATGTGTGGGATCGGCGATCCCGCACAGGAAAGCGATCTCTCCCGGATGGTTCGCTCCCATCTCTGTGACCAGTATGCCGGTTTCCCTGTCAGCAGCAAGGAGTGTCAGAGGGAGTCCGATATGATTGTTAAGATTTCCGCGGGTCCCTGTCACCTTGTATTTCCTGGAGAGCACCCCGATGATCAGCTCTTTGGTGGTCGTTTTGCCATTGGTCCCTGTGATCGCCAGTACCGGAACATCCAGCTGCTGTCTGTGATAACGTGCCAGTTCCTGTAAGGTTGAAAGTGTGTCTTTCACCAGGATATAACGCTCATCATGCACCACGGCAGGATCACTCACCACAGCATAGGCACAGCCCTTCTCCAGTGCCTGTGAGGCATACATGTTTCCGTCATATTTTTCACCTTTAAGGGCAAAAAATAGTGCACCCTCCCGGCATAACCTAGAATCAGTAATGACATCCGGATGGCCGGAAAAGATCTTATAAAGTTGTTTTATCTTCATCGGAAATAGAAAAAGGCCCCATTACACAAAATAATGAGGCCTGTTCCTTCATGTTGTTTCTTTTTATGATCCTGAAGAACTTCCTACCCTGGTCATGGCACAACGGAAACCCAGGTCGGCCCGTGCGCTTTTTTCATCCAGGAAACGGCGGGTGGAAGGGATCAGCCAGTAGGCCCTGTCAAGCCACGAGCCTCCTTTGTAAACCCTGGCCCGGTCGTTGATAAGGGTGGTATAATCATTGTTCTGGACATCCTGTGAATACATCTGACCGGTACCTTTATCTTCCCCCTTCCAGTCATCCGTATTACTGATGGCAGACTGCAGATCCCCATCTTTGTAATTCCTGTAATCGGCTTTCTGGTAATTGTATCTGTCTGCCACCTCCTCGGGTGTGACCTCCCGGTAACGCAAACGACCCAGGCTGTCTTTTTCAGCCACATTCCCATCCTGGTCTCTTACCAGCACCTTGTAGATATTTCCCCTGTAGGGATTCAGACCGTCTACTTCTACGCTGTTCAGTTGCCGGTACACATCTGCCACCCACTCATTCACGTTCCCGGCCATACAGTACAGGCCATAGTCATTGGGCCAGAAGGATTTCACCGGAGCCGTAATGGCGGCAGCATCGTTCAGATCGCCGGCCAGTCCCATGTAGTCGCCATTACCTCTGACAAAGTTGGCCATAAAACGTCCCCTGTATTTCCGGGATGCATTTCTAAGATAATGTCCATCCCACGGGTAGAGACGCCGTTCATACAAACGTTCCTCATAAGTATTCCCGATGAGGGCCAGCGCAGCATACTCCCATTCAGCTTCCGTAGGCAGCCTGTAAGCAGGCAGGAGAAGACCATCTTCCAGGGTCACCCTTCTGCTCTCCTGGTTGGGATTGAGACTGGGAAGGTTCTGATTGACAAGTCCCTCATACTGGCCTGCCAGGTATGCCTCCGTATTGAAGTTGTTCTCATCGGTCTGGTTGGGGTCCGGGTTCAGGATCCCTTCGTCGATCAGGATCTTCTCATTCACCCTGTCGGTACGCCAGGAACAGTAATCATTGGCCTGCAACCAGTTCACCCCCACAACGGGATAATCATTGTAAGAGGGATACCGGAAGTAATATTTCACATACGGTTCATTATAGGCGAGCGGGCTTCTCCACACCAGTGTGTCAGGCAGGGCCTGACGGTATACTTCAGGATAACTTTTATAGACCCGCTGGAGCCAGTAAAGATACTCCCTGTAGTCCACATTCCTGACCTCCGTCTCATCCATATAAAAAGAGGTGATGGTAACACGGCGAGGGATGTTGTTCCAGTCATACATCACATCCTGCTCTACCCGTCCCATGGTGAAGGTACCTCCTTCAATAAAAACAAGCCCTGGTCCGGTGGGCTGCTCAAAAGCGGTTTTGACCTCAAACCCTCCGTTCTCCGGATCGTTATACTTCCAGCCGGTCGTCGGGGAGACATCTTCTTTCCCTTTCCCTAATAAACCGCAAGAACTTAAAGTAACTAAACCTGCAAGGACCACCGGAACGATTAATGCTTTCATTTTACCAATACGCATGATCAAAGATTTTTCACCGTTTATGAAATACAATAAACCAAAAGTAATAATTATTTATTTAACAAAAATAAGCATTTTATTTTTTAATAACTACAAGTGAGGGAAAATTATTGTCCTGCGGCTTTGTGACTTTCCTATGCCAACGACGATGCCAGCCTCATGCGCCCCTCCCCCGGAAGGATTTCCACCCCCTCCCAGAGAGGCGTCATAACTGTATAAGAAACGTACGTTCCCGGCATCCAGGGACATTGATACAATGGCCGCATCATACCGGTTTCCGAAGTTTTTCTTCCAGGCAAGCCCTGCAGAGATGATCTTATAGATCACCTGCCCTCCCAGCACATATTGTTGGCTTCTTCCCTGCACCATCCCTCCGATCCAGGGAACGACATACAATTCATTCCCTGCGGAGACACTATAACTGAAAAGAAAAGTATATTTCCTTTTCAGGACGGTCTGGTCATTCTTCACTTCCGACTGATATGGTTCCATCAGGTGCCAGGCAGCGATGCTTCCCAACCAGTTCTCTCCGTATAAAAGGAAGCCCACGGCGAAATCCGGGAAGAAAGTGCTCTCGGATCCGATCGTTTCGCCCGGGGGCAGGATGATCCCGCCGGTGGGTGATATCATATCAGGCAGGACAACCTTGCCTGCATCGAAATATTTTTGCATCAGCGAAGCCGTAAAGCCACTGTTCAGGAACAGGGAACGGGAGATCTGAAGGTGATAGGAATAGGTAAGGGATATACCCGAAAGAGACAACATCCCGCCGGCCGAACGATCATGCATCAGCATCACACCATAACCTCCATGCAGGAAATCTACCGGTTGGTCCCATGAGGCCACGGCGGTGATGAAACTGGCGTCACTGCCGGGATAGTGATCCCTGAAACCGAGCGATGCTCTGCCGTTCTCCAGCCCGGCAAAAGCAGGATTATAATACATTCGCTCCGCGAACATCATGGAAAAAGAAGGATCCTGAGCCCTGGCAGCGTTAAACACCACCCCTGCCAGCAAGACTGATATTAAAAATTTATTTCTCACATTGAACACCCTTTCCGATGAGAACTATTCACCTCCAAAAATAACAATATTAGGGTCATTCGTACGTTTTGATAACCAAAAGGAGAAAAATCGGATCTTATAGTAAACGCTGTTATAAAAAATATATTTTTGTCCCACTTACCCTTATGATCAAAAAAACGTTCATAATACTCCTTTCAGGGATATTTTTTTTTCTGAACACCTCGTTCGGCTCTTCCTGGGTCGGGCGGTCGGTTCTGGCAGATGGATATTGGGTAAAGATAAAGATCAAAGAGACAGGGATCTACAAGATCACCTATGATGAGCTGAAAAAAATGGGGCTTCCCGATCCCTCCCACCCTCACATTTTTGGAAATGGCGGCGGCATGCTCCCGGAGAAGAACAACGTGCCTCACCCCGACGATCTCCTGGAAATCCCGCTCCGCCTTTACAAAGGATCGGACGGTGTGTTCAGCAAAGGAGATTATCTGCTTTTTTATGCTACCGGCCCCGTACAATGGAAATATTCATCCAACGACTCCTCTTTTTACCATATCAACCCGCTTTACGACAACGCAGCGTACTATTTTATCACTTCCTCAACGGCCCCGGCGAATGAGATCACCCAGGAACCCTTTACCGACGAAGACCCTACGGACATCTCCACCTCTTTTGATGACTACCTTTTTCATGAGGTTGACCGTGAAAACCTGATCAAATCAGGCAGGGAATGGTATGAACCCCTGCCGGCACTCTCTCCGGTCACTTTCACCTTCGCTTTTCCGGACAGGATCCTCTCCGACGTGATACGTATGCGCGTACGTGTCGTTGCACGTTCTTCCAGAACCTCTTATTTTGGCATCCAGGCCGGTGATCAGGACCTCCCTTCTATTTCCGTGGGCCCTGTTAATATTTATAGCTATACTTCAGCATATGCTAAAACTAATCTGAGAGAATACCTGTTCACTACAAATGGGGAAGATATTCCGGTCTCGATCTCATTTCAAAGCAACGACAAGGTGAATGCCGGGGCCTGGCTGGACAAGATTGATATCCAGGCCCGCAGGCAGCTTGCCATGTCCGGCAATATACTGTTCTTCAGGGACATCAGAACCTTTGGAACAGGAAAGATCACCTCTTTCCTCATTACAAATGGAGAAGGGGAAGTATGGGATGTCACGGACCTTCACCAGGTAAAAAGGATGGAAACAAGAGAAGAGAACAATACGCTGGAGTTCCGTACCCATACCGATACACTGAGACAGTTCGTGGTTTTCCGGGGGGAGGATTTCCCTTCGCCGGAGATCGTTGTAGAAGGACTACCGAACCAGGACCTGCACGGCCTTCCCCAGCCCCGCCTGGTGATCGTTAGCTTTCCGGATTTCATGGAACAGGCCATCGCTCTCGGACAATACCATCATGAAAGGGATGATATGGCCGTAGCCGTTGTGACCACAGACCAGGTTTATAATGAGTTTTCCTCAGGCGCCCGTGATATCGGAGCGATCCGCAATTTTATGAAGATGTTCTACGACCGTGCCACGAGCAAAACGGACAAGCCCCGCTATCTCCTCTTGCTGGGGGACGGCTCATACGATAACCTGACCATCGATCCGAACAATTGTAATTATATCCCCACCTATCAATCCCCCAATTCGCTGGTACCTACCCAGTCCTTTGTCTCTGATGATTTTTTCGGTCTGCTTGACAGCAATGAAGGAGGTGTGAGCGGCCTGCTGGATATAGGAGTGGGCAGGTTCCCCGTCGGCTCAGCTGAAGAGGCAGGGATCATCGTTGACAAGATCAAAGCATATTATTCCGAAGATGCCCTGGGAGACTGGCGCAACAGATTATGTTTTGTGGGAGATGATGAAGACAACAACCTCCACATGAAGGATGCCGACCGCCTGGCCACATACGTTGATACGACCTATCCTTCCTTTGTCCTGAAAAAGATCTATCTGGATGCCTACCAGCAGATATCTACAGCCAGCGGGGAGAGATATCCGGATGTCAATCAGGCTATCACCGACAATATCGAAAAAGGTCTGCTCATCTTTAACTATGTGGGCCATGGGAACGAGCGGGGACTGGCACATGAAAGCATCCTGGGCATCAACGACATTATCTCCTGGAACAACTTTCCGCGTTGTCCTCTTTTTATCACAGCCACCTGCGAATTCAGCCGTTTTGATGATGTGGACATCGATGCCAACGGTGTGATCACCCCGAAAACATCTGCCGGCGAGCACGTCCTGCTCTCCCCGAACGGAGGGAGTATTGCGCTGCTGACCACAACCCGTCTGGTATACTCCAGCCCCAACTATGTCCTGAACAAAAATTTCTACCGGTATATCTTCGAACGAAATGATCTCGGTCGACCCAACACTTTCGGTGATGCGCTGCGTTATACCAAGAATGTTTCGGGCAGCAGCACCAACAAACTGAACTTTACCCTGCTGGGGGATCCGGCCCTGGAGCTGGCCTACCCCCGGTACCGCATTGTCACCGATTCGGTCAACGGGATCGCCGTCACAGAACCACTGGACACGCTGAAAGCCCTTTCTCTGGTGACCATCTCCGGCCACGTAGAAGATCCTTCCGGAATCCCTATGCCGGGGACCGGAGGAGTCCTCTATCCCACCATCTTCGATAAGTCAAGAAAAGTCACTACCCTTGCAAATGACGGAGGTAGCACCATGACCTTCTTTGTCCGTGACAATATCATTTTCAGGGGAAAAGCAGAGATCCATGACGGTCTTTTCCGGTTCTCTTTCCTGGTGCCCAAGGATATCTCTTATAATATAGGACCGGGCAAGATAAATTACTATGCCACCCTGGACTCGCTGCATGAAGGGGCCGGCAGTTTCAGTGACCTCCCGGTGGGTGGTTTTGCGGAGGATCCTGCCGTCGACGAGGAAGGCCCTGAGGTAAGGCTTTACCTCAATGACACGCTCTTCAGGAACGGAGGACTCACGGATGAAAATCCCGTTTTCCTGGCTTATGTTACCGACGAAGGGGGGATCAACACAGTCGGTAACGGGATCGGTCATGATATCACGGCCATTCTGGATGGCAATGAAAATGATCCCATCGTACTCAATGACTATTTCTCCTATGAAAGCGATCAATACCAGCGAGGCACCGTAAGATATCCATTCTTCAACCTCCCGGACGGTGAACATACGATCCGGTTCAAGGTGTGGGATAACTACAATAACTCCACGGTTGCCGAGATCACCTTTCATGTGAATGAGGGGAGAACGGAAAAGATCGAAAACCTGCGGAACTATCCCAATCCCTTTTCCGAAGATACCTGGATCACCTTCGACCACAACATGGGAGACAGTGAAATGGATATCCTCATCTATATTTTTGATCTGGGAGGCCATCTCGTAAGGATACTGGAGGACCATCAATTTACTGACGGTTACACCATTAACCCCGTGCATTGGGATGGGAAAAGCGTGGACGGTCAAAAAGTTTCCGGCGGAATATACGTTTTCAAGATCATCATACGTTCTGTTGATAAAGATCCTGTCACCGGCACGGGAAAAATGATTATTGTAAAATAAATTAATATGCTGTATATTTAAGTGTTATTTCTTACTTTTGTACCACCATCAAAATGATAATAATGCACAGGTTCAAGACCTCCTCTCTCCTGATATTCATCACCCTGTTGTATACCGGCGCACAGGCGCAGATACCGGTAAGCGAGCTGGCGGGACAGGTGAATGCCATACAGACGGCCGTTCCTTTTATGACGATCACCCCTGATTCCAGGGCCGGAGGCATGGGTGATGCAGGAGTGGCCACTACTCCGGATATCAATTCACAATACTGGAACTCTTCAAAATATGCTTTCCAGGAAGGCAAATGGGGGGTCGGGGTCTCTTACTCGCCCTGGCTGCGGAACCTCGTCAATGATATCAATCTGGCTTACCTGGCCGGATATTACCGCATCGACAAACTTCAGGCAGTGAGCATGAGCCTGCGCTATTTTTCGCTCGGGGATATACAGTTCACCGATGAATGGGGTTCCACCATCCGCAATTTCAACCCCAATGAGTTTTCCATCGATGCCGGCTATGCCCGGGCCTTCTCCGATAAAATATCAGCCGGGATCGTCTTCAGGTATATCTATTCCAACCTTACGGGAGGTACCGGCGTAGGAGGTAGTGATACAAAGCCCGGGATGTCTTTTGCTGCAGATATCAACATGTATTACCACTCTAAAGTATCTCTTGGGTCCAAGGATGGCGAGGCCTCTTTCGGTGCCAATATTTCCAACATCGGCACAAAAATGTCATATACCCCTAACCAGGAAGCGGATTTCATTCCCACCAACCTGCGTTTGGGAGGTGCTCTGGGGATCGATCTGGATAAGTTCAACCGGATGAACTTCACGCTGGACATCAACAAACTGCTGGTACCCACACCGCCCATATACAATGACTCGACCGGAGAGATCATTGCGGGGATGGATCCCGACGTGTCGGTACCTGTGGGCATGCTCCATTCTTTTTATGATGCTCCGGGCGGCGCAAAAGAAGAATTCCATGAGATCATGTGGTCCACTGGCGTGGAATACTGGTACAACCAGTTGCTGGCCATCCGGGGTGGCTTTTTCTATGAACACGAGACCAAGGGCAACCGGAAATATTTTTCGATGGGCCTGGGCCTGCGACTGAACGTCTTCGCTGTTGACTTCTCCTACCTCATCCCACTGCATCAGAACAACCCGCTGGCCGGCACCCTGCGATTCTCGCTGCTATTTAATTTCGACCCCTCCAAGAAAAACACAAGCAAAAAAAGGACATGATCTTCCGCACAGGATTGGGGTATGATGTCCACCCGCTGGTCGCCGGACGCCCCCTCATTATCGGAGGTATAACTGTTCCCCATACCCTCGGCACACTGGGCCATTCCGATGGAGATGCCCTCCTTCATGCTGTTACCGATGCACTGCTGGGATCACTGGCCCTCGGAGATATCGGTCAACACTTTCCCGACGACAATGATGCCTGGAAAGATATGCCCAGCAATATATTCCTGGAAAAAGCCATCACTCTGGTACGGGAGAAAGGCTTCGATATCGTGAATATCGATACCGTCATTATCCTCGAAAAACCCAAACTAAAACCTTACATTCCGGCTATCAGAGAAAACATGGCACGGATTTTGAACATCAGCCCGGACATGATCTCCGTCAAAGCCACTACCCATGAAAAAATGGGTTTTGCCGGAGAAGAAAAAGGATGGGCCTGTCAGGCCCTGGTTATGGTTCAAAAAACTGAAGAAAAATGATCCGTACGATCACATCCGAAAAGGAATTTGAAGAACTGAAGAAAAAAGAGGGAGTACTGTTTTATTTCTCCCATGACGAGTGCAATGTATGCAAGGTCCTGAAACCGAAGATCCATGACATGATCTCAGACCATTTCCCCGGTCTGGAGATGTATTACGTGAACATAAAAGAGCTACCCGCAGTGGCTGGTCAGGAATCGGTCTTTGCCGTGCCTACCATCTCCGTACTGTTCGATGGAAAGGAATTCATCCGGAAAAGCCGCAACATAGGGTTGCAGGAACTGTATGAACAGATCCATCGCCCGTATACTCTGCTCTTTAGCAACTGATCCCTGTCTTATCTTTTGTATTGAGCGATCACGTGGTCGATGACCGCTCCATCGTTGGCCGTAAAAGTGAAGAGGATGGAGTTCTTATCCGCAGAGATCTCACCGGATCCTTTAAGATCATATCCCTTCACCGACTGGCTCGGGATCGCGATCTCCAGACCGTTGACATATGCTGTCACGTACGAACCCAGGCCGATGTTGTAAAAGTTGGTGATCTCGATCTTTGCGCTGTCGATCTGCGAAATATCTGCATCATAATGCGACGTCCCGTACAACTGGCTGTTCTCCTCCACATGCCATGTACCGTTCAGGAGCAGTCCGGTCTTGTCCTCGCTGCATCCTCCTGCCACGACCAGCAGCAGGAACATTCCAACAAGTATCCGTATTTCCCTTTTCCTGATCATTTTATTTTTCTCCAATAGCCCAGTCCACCAGATCGTCATCAGCCTGGTGCGGCACCGTCACTTTCAGCGAAGGAGTTCGTGCCATCTCCCTGCGTATAGCGAACATGGCCTCCTTGTTGCGGGCCCAGCTGCGGCGGGCAATGCCGTTGTTCACATCCCAGAAAAGCATCTGGTCGATCCTCCGGTCCGCCTCTGGAGTACCATCAAGAACCATTCCAAACCCGCCGTTGATCACCTCTCCCCAGCCGACGCCTCCTCCGTTGTGGAGGGACACCCAGGTAGCCCCCCTGAAAGCATCCCCGATCACATTCTGTACGGCCATATCCGCCGTAAAACGGCTGCCATCGTATATATTAGCGGTCTCACGAAAGGGGGAATCCGTTCCTGATACATCATGGTGATCGCGTCCCAACACCACGGGAGCCTTGAGTATCCCCTCTCTCACCGCCCGGTTGAACCGCCGTGCAATTTTAACACGGCCTTCACAGTCGGCATACAGGATACGCGCCTGCGAGCCCACCACCAGCTTATTGTCCCAGGCTTCGCGGATCCAGTGGATATTGTCCCGCATCTGATGTTGTATCTGTGCCGGTGCGATAGAAGCGATCTCTTCCATCACCTCTGCCGCCATACGGTCTGTCTTCTTAAGGTCCTCCGGATCACCCGAGGTGCATACCCAACGGAAAGGTCCGAAACCATAATCGAAGAAAAGAGGCCCCATGATATCCTCCACGTAGGATGCATAACGGAACGTACCGTCCGGCCGGAAGATATCGGCACCGGCTCTTCCGGACTCCAGCAGGAAAGCATTGCCGTAGTCCCAGAAATACATGCCGCGGGCCGCCATGGTATTAACAGCCTCAACATGACGCCGCAGGGAGGCATGGACCCTCTCCCTGAACTCTTCCGGCGCCTCTGCCATCATCCTGTTGGATTCTTCAAAAGTGAGACCTGCAGGATAATACCCTCCCGCATAAGGATTGTGCAGAGAGGTTTGGTCCGACCCCAGTTCCACCCCGATATTCTTCTCCACCAGAGCTTCCCAGAGATCAACAATGTTTCCCTGATATCCTATGGAGACCGCTTCTTTGTTCTTTCTGGCCTCCTGCATGCGGCCGATCACTTTGTCGAGATCTTCATACATCTCATTGAGCCATCCCTGCTCATATCTTTTTTTTATCGCAGCCGGATTCACTTCGGCGATGACGCCCACGGCCCCGGCGATCACAGCAGCCTTCGCCTGAGCTCCTGACATCCCGCCCAGCCCGGATGAGACAAAAACATGACCCCGCAGGGTATCTGATGTTCCCAGCGCTTTGCGTCCTGCATTCAGCACGGTGATCGTAGTCCCGTGGACGATCCCCTGCGGACCGATATACATGTAGGAACCGGCCGTCATCTGGCCATACTGCGTAACCCCCAGAGCATTGAATTTCTCATACTCCTCCTGCGAAGAATAATTGGGGATGACCATGCCGTTGGTCACCACTACACGCGGAGCCTCCCGGTGCGAGGGGAACAACCCCAGGGGATGACCCGAGTACATGACCAGGGTCTGCTCGTCGGTCATCTCAGCCAGGTACTTCATGGTCAAACGGTACTGCGCCCAGTTCTGGAAAACAGCCCCATTGCCTCCATAGGTGATCAGCTCGTGAGGATGCTGCGCCACCGCCTCATCCAGATTGTTGCTGATCATCAGCATGATCGCTGCCGCCTGCAGGGAACGGTAAGGGTACTCATGAATGGGACGGGCATAGATGCGGTAATGTGGCCTGAACCGGTACATGTAAATACGACCGTACTGCCGCAACTCTTCGGCAAACTCGGGAGCCAACTTTTTATGAAAATGTTCGGGGAAATATCGCAACGCATTTTTCAGGGCCAGCTTTTTTTCTTCCGCCGTTAACACATCCCTTCTGCGAGGGGCATGGCTCACCCCGGGGTCCCTTTTGGCCGGGGGCGGCAGCGTGACAGGAATACCTGTCAATATATCCTTTCTGAACTCTTTCGTGGTCATTTCTTCATTTTTTGATGGTGGTATAAAGTTACAACTTTCCTCCCATATTCCCGACAGAGCAGCATAAATATCCTTCCCCTCTGTAGCAAACTTTTTGCTATCTTTACGCACGAAAAACAAAAACCGTTAGATCATGAAAAATAAGAGCTTATGGATCTGGATAGGCATCATCGCCGTACTTGTACTGTTCCTTGCCTCCGGATATAACAAAATGGTTAAAATGGATGAGGCCGTGAAATCGCAATGGGCACAGGTGGAAAATGTCTATCAGCGAAGGGCCGATCTGATCCCCAACCTGGTCAATACCGTAAAAGGGTATGCAGATTTTGAAAAGTCAACGCTTACCCAGGTCATCGAAGCCAGGGCCAAAGCCACGTCGGTACAGATCAATGCCAACCAACTGGACCCGCAATCCCTGCAAAAATTTCAGGCCGCACAGGACCAGCTGAGCTCAGCACTCTCCCGTCTGATGGTCGTGGTGGAACGATATCCGGAATTGAAAGCCAACCAGAATTTCCTGGAATTACAGGCACAGCTGGAAGGCACTGAGAACAGGATCGCAGTGGAAAGAAGGAAATTCAATGAGGAGACCCGGAAATACAACACCTACATCAAAAGGTTCCCTCAGGTACTCTACGCCAGGATCTTTGGCTTTGGTGAAAAAGGCTATTTCAAAGCGACCGAAGGCGCCGAAAAGGCTCCCGAGGTTAAGTTTTAATCTGCACTGCACATGAAACCCTCAGAATTTTTTTCACAGGAAGAAAAAGATAAGATCGTCCGGGCCATCGAAGAGGCGGAAAAGAACACCTCCGGCGAGATCCGTGTGCACATCGAGAAAGACTGCAAGACCGATGTACTCGACCGGGCCGCTTATATCTTCAAAAAGCTGAAGATGCACAAGACCAAACTACGCAATGGGGTGCTTTTCTATCTGGCGTTGGAAGACCGGAAGTTCGCTATTCTCGGCGACGCAGGGATCAACCGTGTCACACCTGACGATTTCTGGGATAACATCAAGGAAAAGATGCTGGAGTATTTCAGGGAAAACCGCATTGCCGACGGTCTGGTGAAAGGGATCCTGATGGCCGGGGAAAAACTTAAAGAACATTTTCCTTACCAGCAGGATGATGTCAATGAACTTTCGGACGAGATCTCTTTCGGGGATAAAATGAAAGATAAAAAATGAACAGAAAAACAAAGACCCTGGTCCTTTTGCTGGGAGTCCTACTCCTTGCCTCACCCCTTTTTGCCGGGGATTTCCCGCCCCGGCCCAAACCGCCCCGGCTGGTCAATGACCTTACGGGGAACTTCCTGTCACCCCAGGAGCGCAACCAGCTGGAGAGCACCCTGGAACAGTTTGCCCGGGAGACCTCCACGCAGATAGCCATTGCCATTGTCCCGGACCTGCATGGTTATGATCCCTCCGACTATGCCCAGCGCCTGGCAGAACAATGGGGCATAGGACAAAAAGACAAGAACAATGGCATGCTCATCCTGGTCAAACCCAAAACAGCCGCCGGGAAAGGAAAAGTTTTTATTGCAACAGGTTACGGCGTAGAAGGAGCTGTCCCCGATGCCATTGCCAAACGCATCGTCGAAGCAGAGATCATTCCCGAATTCAAAAAAGGAAACTATTATGCCGGTCTCAACAAAGCTGTGACACGTTTGATGGAACTGACGCGCGGAGAATATACTGCGGAAGAATATGCCCGGCGTATTTCCAAAAAAGAGAATGATGATATTTTAGCCTTTTTTGTTTCCCTGCTGTTTTTGTTCTTTATTTTCTTCGGAGGCCACCGAAGAAGACGCCATGCCACCATGGGGAGGAATGTTCCCTTCTGGACACTTTTTTTCCTGGGAGGCGCCGGACGTTCCGGAGGCAGCTTCAGTGATTTCTCAAGTGGCAGTGGAGGCTTCGGCGGTTTTGGTGGCTTTGGCGGAGGAAGTTTCGGAGGAGGTGGTGCCGGCGGCAGCTGGTAAAGCCACGCCAATGTGCTCTCCCATCTTCACAGCCGTCTCCAGATGGTTGGAAGTGTTCAGGAGCAGGTCATCATCGATCCTGACGGTTCCTCTTCTGAAAAAGAGGATCACCGAAGATCCCCCGAACTTAAAATATCCTTTCTCCTCCCCTTTGACCACACGGGGCCCCATACAGGTCTGTATGATCGATCCCACCAGGGTCGCCCCTACTTCCGCCATGATCATCTTCCCGAAACGGTCGGCATCCATGACCGTATAGGAACGTTCATTCTCACACAGCAGTTCCACCTTTTTTCGCAGGGCCAGGGGATTCACGGAATAATAGGTACCGTCCAGTTTTTTTTCATAGAGGATCGTCCCGTCCGCCGGGAAATGGAACCGGTGATAATCCACAGGGGCCAGCCGTACCACCACCATGCTGCTCCCGGCAAATTCATGGGCCAGTGACGTGTCCTGCAGGAAAGAGAGCAGATCAAAGCGATACCCTTTTACAATGAAATCCTCACCGGAGAGATCCTGATATGCCAGCAGCTTTCCGTCCGCCGGAGAGACCAGCACCATGGGATCTGGATCTACGGGCCGTGCGGAAGACTTGAGCCGGCGTGTAAAAAAATCATTGAAGGAGTCGAACAGGGTATCCCGGCAGATGGATAGATCAATATGGTACTCCCGGACAAATGGACGGATCTTTTTGACGGAGCCGGGCTTGTCCATCCTCCTGCCGTACAGCTCGGAGACGAACTTCCTCTTCACAAGTGCGTTCAGTGTCAGCTCGCCGGCAGGATTGTCATACAGCCACAACAGCCACCGCTCTCCCGGGATCTGCTCGGTGATCAGATCGCCACTGGCCCTGTCAACATACTGCACAGGCTCTTTCTCCGGGGGCACATACGTGACCACGAAGATCAGCAGAAGTACCGCCAGGTAAGCCGCAAGCCTTTTATTAAGAACCAACTTCATAACTACAAAAGTACGCTTTTTCGCAAGTTTCCGGGCCGTCTCAATTTTTTCAGATACGCCGGTCCGGATCGAAGCTCTCCAGAATTTCAGCCAGGCGCTGTAGGAAACGTCCTCCCAGCGCACCATCGATCACACGGTGATCATAGGAGAGCGAAAGGATCACCAGATGCCGCACCGCCAGAGCATCCCCCTGCGGGGTCTCCACCACGGCCGGTTTCTTCAGTATGGCACCCACGCCCAGGATGGCCGACTCCGGCTGGTTGATGATGGGCGTGCCCGTCAGATTACGGAAGGTTCCGAAATTGGTGACCGTAAAGGTCCCTCCCCTGATCTCATGCGGTTTCAAAGCGCCGCTGCGGGCACGGAAGGCCAGGTCATTCACCGCTTTCACCAAACCCGGCAGACTCTTCTGATCGGCATCATGGATCACCGGCACGATCAGATTACCATCGGGCAGGGCCGTGGCCATCCCGATGTTGATATGTTTCTTCCGCAGGATACGGGTGCCGTCCACCGAAATATTCACCATCGGCATTTCCCGCAACACCTGAGCCACCGCCTCAATAAAAATGGGTGTGAAAGTGATCTTCTCTCCTTCACGTCTGAAAAGATCATCCTTGATGCGGTTACGCCAGTTCACGATCTCCGTAACATCCACCTCGATGAATGAGGTGACATGGGGCGCGGTACGGGCCGACTCCACCATGTGTTCGGCAATGATACGCCGTACCCGGTCCATCTCGATCACTTCAAAGTCTTCACCTCCTGCCGCTGCCCCCTCACGTTCAGGCTCTTCTTTGATCTTTTCAGCTTTCTTCACAGGAGGTATCCCAGCAGTTTTTCTTTCCTCCAGCCATTTCAACACATCCTCTTTTGTGATCCGGCCACCGGCCCCGCTTCCGGCGATACCGGCCAACTCTTCTTCTGAGATATTTTCTTCTTTGGCGATCTTCCGTACCAGGGGCGAGAGAAACCGGCCCTGCGATACTTTCCGGGGTTCTTCCTGCTTTCTTTCCGGACGGTCTACCTTCTCTTCCGGCCTTGTATCCTCCAGGATCTTCTCTTCAACCTTTCCTACACTTATTTCCTTTTTATCAACCTCCTCCGGAGAGCCATCCTCGATCAGGAGCAGTGCCTCTCCCACCTTCACCGTAGCACCCTCCTCCCGGAGTATCTTAATGACCGTTCCCTCTACAGGGCTCACCACCTCCGAATCCACTTTATCCGTGGCGATCTCCACCAGCGGCTGATCTTCTTCCACCGGCTCCCCCTCCTTCACCAGCCACCGGGTGACCGTCGCTTCTATCACTCCCTCTCCCAGCCCGGGCAACGGGATCTCTTTCTGGGCCATTGTTGTCTATTTTTATTTAGTCTTAATTATTTGCAAATTTAATCTTTTTTGGTCAATATGCAAGTTCCGGGAGTTTGGTTCACTCATTTCCAAGGTTCCGCAGGTTGCCGGCAATGATCCTGAGATCCAGGGACAAGTGGTAATTCCGGGCGTAGGTCTGGTTCATATTCTGCAATACCTCCGGTTCCCGCCCCGAAGAAAGCAGTCTGCTGGCAGGACACAGCACGCCGGGAGGCAGAGCCGGCAGATCCTGCTGTCCGGGCACAGGACAGTATCCCACCCAGGTGCACCGGTTCTTTATCACCCGGAAAATATTTTTTACAAAACTCCCCCGCTGCTTCACCACAATGAGCAGGAACGGCAGCAGTAAAAGGAACGTGAAGGAGAGGAGCAGGTCGAGGGCTCTTTTTTTGCTCCGGTTCCCCTTCTGGGAAAGGGCATTCAGCTCGATCAGATAGAGTTCGCCGGGACGTTCCACAGAATTGCTCCCGACGATAGGGCTTCCTTCGGGTAAAGCCACCTTGAATTCAACGGGCACTCCGGCCAGGCGGTTCATGGTCCGGATGATCTGTCCCGAACGGTTATCCACGGCAGAGAAAATGATCTCACGCACATCATGCACCTTCACGATATCCGGCAGCTGTTCCGTGCTCCCCAACGCATCATCGGGCATGGCTTCCCCCGGCGGAGGCACATATCCGGCGATGTCCACCTTTTCATCCACCTGCCTAAGGAATCCCGAGATCCTTGCAAACTCTTCCGGTCCGGATATCACCAGGATCTTCTTTTTACGCTGTCCGGAAAGCTCAAAAGTCTCTCCCGGCAGAAAACCCAGCAGCCAACGCACCCCTGTGGCAGAGAGGATTCCCCAGGTCATTCCGGCCAGGATCAGCACCCGGGAGAAACGCAGGTTCACCGGCAGCAGGGCATACACCACCAGGATGACCACGGTGCCCAGCACAAAACCCCTGACCACCTTGCCCGGCCTCACAGGACGCCGGTAGCCTCCCGCCAACCAGACAGAAAGGATCCATACCAGGATGTAAGCAGGGATCACATATTTCATGAAGAGCGGCGGATAAATATACTCGGAATGGAATCGGATCTTTTCCCACAGGGGCACCAGGAAAAAATAGCCGGCAAAGAGCAACAACACATCCAACACCGGATAGAACAACAGGGACAAGACCCTCTTCAGCGCCGACATAGCAGCCCTCAGATAGATCGCAGGATAGAGCAGCATGCCGATGAAGCCCGCCTGCCGGGGAGAGAAATGCTTCCGGGCAAAGATCAGCATGGCCTTGTAGAACAGCAGGACATAGTTGAGCGACCCTTTTTTGGTGCTCTCACCCTTATAGTGAATGATGGTCGTTTCTGGAAAATAGTAGTTTTTGTATCCTTCTTTCAGGATCCGGTAAGAAAGATCAATGTCCTCCCCGTACATGAAATACTCCTCATCCAGACCTCCGATCTTCTTCAGAAGAGAGCTCCTGATCAGCATAAAAGCACCGGTAAGCACTTCCACCGGATGGGTCTCATCCTCCGGCAGATGGCCCATGTAGTACCGGTTGAACCTTTTGGAGCGGGGGAACAGGGAGGCCAGTCCGAAGATCTTGTAAAAAGCCACCATAGGTGTGGGAAAAGCCCTTTTGGACTCGGGCAGGAAGTTCCCTTTGCCGTCGATCATCCTCACCCCCAGAGCTCCCGCATCCGGATGATCGTCCATGAACCGCACCGTTTTCGAGAGCGTATCTTCTTCAATGAGCGTATCGGGATTCAGCAGCAATACATACCGGCCGCGGGCCACTGCCAGGCCCTGGTTGCAGGCTTTGGCAAAACCTTTGTTCTCTTTATTGCGGATCAGCTTTACTTCGGGGAACTTCTCTTCCAGCATGCGCACCGTACCGTCCACCGAATTGTTGTCCACAACGATCACTTCACCCCCCTGCGTCTCCTTCAGCGATTTGAAAACAGAATAGAGGCACGACTCCAGAAAATACCTTACATTAAAACTGACGATGATGACGGAAATATCCACGGGCCGGCTATATGTTTCGACAAATATACAAAGGCTCGCAGAAAAAAGCAGGATCAGCCGTGATTCTTCATCTCTTCGCGTATCACTTCAGCCAGTCTTTCCACCCCCTCCCTGTTCTCCTCCTTCGTAGCATAGGAGAAATTGATGCGGATGGTATTTTTCCCGCCGTTATCGGCAAAAAAGACATTTCCGGCTACAAAAGCCACCTTATGGACGATGGCTTCCCTAAGCAGTTTTTCCGCATTCATCCAGGGCGGAAGGGTCATGAACAGGAACAGACCGCCTTCCGGTTCGGTCCAAGTGACCCCTTCCGGCATGTGTTTGCGAAAGCCCTCAAGCATCAGGTCTCTTTTCTCCCGGTACAGATCGACAGTGCGGGCCAGGTTTTTCTCAAAATGCCCTGAATCCAGGTAAGCTGCCGCCACCTTCTGCAGGAAAACGGGTGGGCAAAGATCCGCCGTCTGCTTGGCCATGACAAACTTTTCAATGATCTTTTCATGCCCGATTACCCATCCCAGACGGAATCCCGGCACAAAGATCTTGGAAAATGTACCCAGGGTGATCACACGCCCGGAGGTGTCGAGGGCCTTCATCATAGGCTGCGGCTGCCCCTCAAAACGGATCTCCCGGTAAGGGCTGTCTTCCAATACCAGCAGGTCAAACTCCTCCGCCAGTTCCAGGATGCGCTTTCTTCGTACCTCCGGCAGCGTGATGCCGGCAGGGTTCTGAAAATCAGGGATCAGATAGATGAACTTAACTTTCCTGCCTTCGTCCTTCAACTCCTTCAATACGGAGTAAAGCTCATCCAGGCGCATCCCCTGATCATCAAAAGGGATGCCGATCAGCCGGGCCCCGTAGGCACTGAAGGCACTGATCCCCCCCAGATAGCTCGGCGAGCCGCAGATCACCACATCGCCCGGGTCCAGGAAGATCTTTCCCATCAGGTCAAGCCCCTGCTGGGAAGCAGTGGAGATGACCAGGTTCTCCATACCAGCCTGCACCCCTTCCTTTCGCACCCGCTCCAGAAGGAGCTCCCGCAAATGTACATCCCCTTCGGTAGTACCGTACTGCAATGCCTCAGCCCCGTGCTCTTTCAAAACCTGCACCATGATCTCCTGCAGATCCTCCACAGGAAAAGATTCGGGCGAAGGCAACCCGCCGGCAAAGGAAATGATATCCGGCTGCTGCGTGAGCTTCAGCAACTCACGGATCGCCGACCTTTTCATGTTCCCCGCAATACGGGAAAAACGGTTGTTCACTGATAATGCCATCTCTCTCCTATTTTCCCTAAATTTCGGCATTACCCCTCACATAAACAAACAATACCGGATGTTATACATCATACGGATAAATATACAAAGTTGATGATTGCCGCAAATCTACGATTTGCGAGCATCCTCGAATTTCCAACGGATCAAAGATCCGGGAAATTCGGGATTGATAAGTTGAAGAGTTAGTGAGACTGTGATTTTATGAGGTCGCCGAAATAAAATCACACAGTCGAACTCCTGTCTGCCGACAGGCAGGAATCCCGGCTTGCCATCGGCCGCCATAGGCTAGCCGACGGCGCTGCTGGGGTTTAAGAGTTTTCTTCTCTCATTCGAGCTTCAAGCTTTACCCCCTTCTTTCCTTCAAGCATCGAGCTTCAAGCTTCGAGCTTATAACTTAAACGTCTCCTCGAACAACGTCCGGTTGGCAATGGAGCGCCCCAGGGTGATCTCGTCGGCATATTCCAGCTCGCCGCCGATGGCCACCCCCCGTGCCAGGGTGGTGATCTTCACCGGCGTATCCCTGAACTTGCGGAAAAGGTAAAAGTTGGTGGTATCCCCCTCCATGGTGGTGTTCAGGGCCAGGATCAGCTCCTTCACCTCCCCTTTCCGTATCTTCTCTTCCAGGGGAGCTGTCACAAGGTCATCCGGCCCGATGCCGTCGACAGGAGAGATCAGTCCCCCCAGCACATGATAGATGCCATGGTACTGGCCGGTATTCTCAATGGCCATTACATCCTGCGGGTTCTCTACCACACACACGACAGAGTGGTCCCGTGCAGGATTAGCACAGATATCACAGATCTCTTTATCCGAGATATTGTTGCAACTGCGACAATAACGGATCTCATCCTTCAGGCGCAGGATGGTCTCCCCGAAACGCCCGATCACTTCCTTGTCCTGACGCAACAGGAACAGCACCAGCCGCAGGGCCGTCTTTCGGCCTATGCCCGGCAGCCCGGCAAAGACCTCCACCGCCTCTTCCAGTAATTTCGAAGGATACCTGGATATTTCCATCTCTTGTTTTTTTCCATCCCGTCCGCCGGGATAGATTTCCCGTCAAATTTACTGCGGGAAAACCGGAATTGCAATTTCCCCGTAATTTTCCATATATTTCGTCCTTCAAAAAAGAACAGCATGCAACCTGTTTTTCTGGCTCTGATCATTGTCTCTTACTTTCTCCTCATGCTGGCCATCTCCCTGATCACGGGGCGCAATGCGGGCAACAAAGGCTTTTTCCTGGGCAACCGCAGATCCCCCTGGTACGTGGTGGCTTTCGGCATGATTGGCGCCTCTCTCTCAGGGGTCACCTTCATCAGTGTGCCGGGTTGGGTGGGTGAGAGCCAGTTCGCATACATGCAGATGGTCCTGGGGTACCTGCTGGGATACCTTTTCATCGCCGAAGTGCTGATGCCCCTTTATTACCGGCTCAACCTCACCTCTATATACACCTACCTGGAGACCCGTTTCGGGCACCGTTCCTACAAGACCGGCGCCTCCTTTTTCCTGCTCTCCCGCATCATCGGAGCCTCATTCAGGCTCTTCCTGATGGCCACCGTACTGCAGATCACCATCTTCCAGAGCTGGCACATACCTTTCTGGGTCACGGTCATCATCACCATCCTCCTGATCTGGCTTTACACCTTCCGGGGAGGGATCAAGACGATCATCTGGACCGATACCCTCCAGACCACTTTCATGCTCCTCTCCGTGATCCTCACGGTCATCTTCGTCTCCAAACAGATGGGACTCGACTTCGGCGGGATGGTCCGGGAGATACGTGCCAGCAACTACTCCCGCATTTTTTTCTTCGACGACTGGCACGACAAGCGTTTTTTCCTGAAACAGTTCCTCAGCGGCGCTTTTATCACCATCGTCATGACCGGCCTCGACCAGGACATGATGCAGAAGAACCTGAGCTGCAAGAACATCGGGGAGGCAAAAAAGAACATGTACTGGTTCAGCATCATCCTGGTGCCTGTCAACCTGCTCTTTCTCTTGCTGGGGGCCCTACTCTTCATCTTTGCCGCCCACAATAGCATCCCCCTGCCGGCCCGTGCCGACGAGCTCTTCCCGGTGATCGCCACCGGCGGTTACCTGCCGGCGGTCGTCTCCGTTTTCTTCATGCTGGGACTCATTGCGGCAGCATACTCCAGTGCCGATTCCGCCCTGACCGCTCTGACCACCTCCTTCACCGTGGATATCCTGGGCACCAAAGGGAAAAGCGAGGAAACGATCAAAAAAACCCGCATGCGGGTCCACATCCTCATCTCCGGGGTGATGGTGCTCCTGATACTCCTGTTCCGGGCCATCAACAACGAGAGCGTGATCAGCTCCCTCTTCACCGCTGCCGGATATACTTACGGTCCGCTCCTCGGCCTGTACGCTTTCGGGCTCTTCACCCGCTGGCAGGTAAAAGACAAGTGGGTGCCGGTGGTCGCCATCCTCTCGCCGGTCATCTGCTACATACTGAACATCAACTCCACAGCCTGGTTTGACGGGTATAAGTTCGGCTTTGAGATGCTCATCCTCAACGGACTGATCACCTTCGCGGGACTGTTCCTGATCCGCAGAAAAGGAGCCGGCGTGAAAGTCTGATCCCGACACCCCATTTGGAAAACAAAAGCCTTCCGCTTAACTTAGCCGGCAAAACAAACCAGGCAGGACCATGGCCAACGATCAGAAGAAACCCACACACATCTCCCGCATACGGGTCCGCTACGGTGAGACCGACAGGATGGGAGTGCTGCATCACAGTGTATATCCCCTTTATCTGGAGGAGGCACGCACCGACCTGATGCGCCGCTCCGAAATAACCTATAAGCAGCTTGAGGACAGCGGGATCATCTTTCCTGTGAGGAATATCAACATCACGTTCCTCTACCCAGCCTATTACGATGACATTATCTCCGTGAAAGTGACGATGGAGGAGATCCGCGGTCCCAGGATCCTCTTCTCCTACGACCTGACCAACGAAGAGGGGAAACAGGTGGCCACCGCCACCACGGAACTGATCTTTACCGACGGAAAGACCTTCAGACCCATCCGTCCTCCCCAAAGGATCGTGGAGATGCTGATGAATATTAAAGATCAGTGATATGCCAACTGGATTTTGACGCATCCAGTACCCCTCTTACCCCCCCCAGGCCCCAAGGATGAAACGATGCCTGCCTGCCGCAGGCAGGAAGAGATGATGCGATGATGAGATGAAGCGATCTGCGATCCGGTACCAGACCCACTGAGCCCTGTGCCCTGTGCTCTGTGCTCTACGCTCTGTGCTTCACGCTTTCCCCCCAGCAACCACTTTGTCCACCGAAGCCGGTTCCTGAGTAGCCGTCAGGCGTACCGAAGGACGGCGAAGGTGGAGCACCCAGCAACCCCGTCCGAACGGACATTCGTCCGGGCGGGCAGTACCCTGAACCCAGTACACATTCTCTACTTCACCTCAAAATCCAGCAGGAGCTTCTCCCCGATATAAGCCTGCAACCGGTCACCTTTCTTCACCGACCCTACCCCTGCCGGTGTGCCGGTATAGATCAGGTCGCCGGTACGCAGGGTGATGAAGCGTGACACATAGGCGATCAGCTCATCGAAAGAAAAAAGAAGGTCCTCCGTAGTCCCCTCCTGGACTGTCTCTCCGTTGATATTCAGATGGAACAGGATGGGATCGGGCAGTTCCTTTTTGGGCAGGAACCCGCCCAGAGGCGCTGAGTTGTCAAAAGCCTTGGCGATCTCCCACGGCAGGCCTTTTTGTTTGCACTCCCGCTGCAGGTCACGGGCCGTAAAGTCAATGCCGATACCGATCTCATCATAATAGCGCCGGGCAAAGCCTTTTTCAACATGCTTCCCCATCTTTGAGATGCGCAGTACCAGCTCCGTCTCATAATGAACCTCCTGCGAGAAGTCCGGAAGATAGAAAGGTTTGTTGTCCGTCAACAGGGCCGTATCCGGCTTCATAAAAAAGACCGGCTTCTCCGGCACGGCATTGTTCAGCTCTTTCGCATGCTCCGCATAATTCCTCCCGATACAAATGATCTTCATAATTACTGTATTTTAAAATGATGATCGGGCTGCGCCCGATCCTGGTAGCTTCCGCCCCTTCGGGGCTTCTCAAGGCCGGTTCCTGAGTAGCCACAGGCGTACCAAAGGACTCATCTCTCATAGCTCACTGCTCATAGCTGACTTTCCCCACTCTTCCATCATTCCATTATTCCAATATTCCTTCCTTTTCCTCGTCCGCCGAAGTCCCTGGTCCCTGAGTAGCCGCAGGCGTACCGAAGGGCGGGACGAAGTCGGATGCCTTTTTACTTCTGCCTTTTGCCTTATTACTTCTGCCTTTTGCCTTATTACTTTCCCCTTCTCACCTCCCAAACTCCCTCAACCTGATCTGTGTCAGTACCTTCTTCGTATACCTCGGAAAATCCCCCTTCATCATCCAGTCATAATAGGCAGGATCCTTCTTCAGTACATCGGCCACCTTCTGCCCCTTATATTTCCCGAAATTAAAGACCTCCTCATTCTTTTCATTGTACACGATCCTCCCCAGGAAATCGACATTCTTCGTCTGCGACGTGAACTCCGACAGGTAGGCCACATCATTTTTAAGATCATCATACCGGTCCAGCTGGGCTTTCAGGATCTGGTAAGTCGCGTCGGTATCGGCCTCTGCCGTATGGGCATCCTGCATCTCCCGGTCCAGATAAAACTTATAGGCAGCGGACAGGGTCCGTTGCTCTTTCTTGAAGAAAACCACCTGCACATCGATGATCTTGCGGTTCTTCAGGTCGATCTCCACATTGCACCGGGCGAACTCCTCGGCCAGCATCGGCACATCGAAACGGTTGCAGTTATATCCTGCCAGATCGCACCCGGCAATGAAATCGGCCAGCCTCCTGGCGATCTGCGAAAAAGTGGGCGCATTTGCCACCTTTTCCTGGGTGATGCCATGCACCGCCATGGCACGCGGATCGATCGGCATCTCCGGATTGACCAGCGAGTAAAACCTCTCTTCTTTACCATCCGGCAATACCTTTAGCACAGCGATCTCCACGATACGGTCTTTGCTGATGTCGAGGCCCGTCGTCTCCAGGTCGAAAAAAGCAATGGGTTTCTTCAGGTTGAGTTCCATTTTAAAGAATAATTATCTCTCCTCACGGCAGCATCATGCCGAAGGCAACGTGTAAAAGATCGTTTAAATAAGTGAAGATCAACTGGGTCCGCCGATCATCATCGGCATCAGCAACATCAGCAGGTCGTCATCCTCTGACTCCTGCTCGGACGGCAGAATGATCCCGGCACGCGTAGGATCAGCCAGTTCAAAGACCACCTCATCGCCCGGCAGATTATTGAGGATCTCCAGCAGGAAGGTTGACTTGAAGCCCATCTCCATCTCATCCCCGTCATACTGGCACTTGAGCCATTCGCTGGCCGATACCGAGAAGTCGATGTCCTGGGCGGAAAGAGTCAGCTGGTTGGCCGTGAGGGAGAGCCGTACCAGGTTGCTCGCCTGACTGGAAAAGACCGATACCCTCCGCAGCGCATTGATCATGGCCATCCTGTCCACATGCATCTTATTGGGATTGTCCTGGGGGATGACCGAATTGTAACTGGGATAGCTTCCTTCCACCAGGCGGCATACCAGCGTATGGTCACTCAGCACAAAACGGGCATTCTTATCATCAAACTCAACGAGCACATCGTCCTCCTCTTTGGGCAGAATGTTCTTCAACAGGGAGGCCGGTTTCTTGGGCAGGATGAACGATCCCGGCTTCTCCACACTCAGACCTTTCCGTATATAACGCACCAGCTTGTGAGCATCACTGGCCACGAGTGTGACCTTGTCTTCTTCGATGTCAAAAAAGATCCCGTTCATGATGGGCCGCAGATCGTCGTTGGCCGTAGCAAAAATTGTGCGCGTGATACCATTGTACAACACCCCCGGATCCATGTTCAGAACGGTTTTGGTCTCCTCCTTGAGCGAAGGCACCTGCGGATACTCCACGGCCCGCTGCCCCACAATACTGTATTTCCCCTGCTCGGCCAGGATCTCCACGGCCAGCGTCTCCAGATTGATCTCAAACGTGAGCGGCTCCTCGGGAAATTCTTTCAGGGTATTGGTCAGACGCAGCGCAGGCAACGCAATGCTGCCGTCCTCATCGGCATTCTCTATCTTCATCTGCGTGATCAGGGTCGTCTCCAGATCCGAGGCGGTGATCGTCAGCACATTGTCCTCCAACTTGAAAAGATAATCGTCCAGAATGGGAAGGGAATTCTTCGAGCTGATCACCCGGCTGACAGACTGAAGATGTTGAAGCAATTCATGACTTGAAACTACAAATCTCATCGGTTTATCACTTTTTTCGTTATGGTTTTTTGCGGAAAAATTACGGTATCAATAATACAAAAAAAATGTCACTGTGCCAATTTTTGTTTTCCCCCGGAAAGTAACAATTTGCCACTCCTTTCCCCCTAAAAAATATTTATTTTTCCAGATCTCCAAATTACTCCCTCCCCCTCAAAACAAACTCTTTCGCTTTGAGCAGGAAAGGATCTATCCTGTAATATTTGATCAACACCATTTCTCCCGGCGGATCCACCCAGGCCCTGGCCACATCCGGATCTACCTCTCCGGCTCCGGTGATACTGTCCTTTTTCAGCACCGGAAAAACCAGCATCCTGAACTCTTTCCCTCCGGCCGCATCGATACGGATCTCATACAGCGAATTTTCTTTCAGAATGCTGTCCGCTTCTCTTTCCGGGAGATGCTCCCAGACATCTGCCGAGAGATCCTGAAAATAGGTCAGGAACCTTCTCACCTTACCACTGTCCACCGGCATACCGGCCAGTGAAGGGTCAAAAGGAACAAAGGTCACCCGCCCCGTGACCGTATCGATCCCGGCCCGAAACCCCTCGTTCTTTCCATACCTTATCTCCACGCCGGTCACCTCGCCGGGCCGGAAATGAAAAAGACGCAGGTCCCTCCAGTAATAAGGATCGGTGACAAAGAGCGCAGCCGGATTGACATCCTCTCCGGGGAGCTCTGTGATGTACCATTTCTTTTTCCCGTGCAGCCGCATCATGTTGCCTCCCGGGATCTTTTTGTTCAGATACACCTCAAATCGCTTTTTAGGCAGGAGCCTGCCATACACCGCCACCTCCGTATGTATGCTGGCTGTATCCTCTTGCACACGCTGCGGCAGCTCCCCTGATAAAGGAGACCTGACCTCCGTTTCCCCCAGCACCTTCAGGAGGACCTTCATGGCACGCGGCCTTGCTTTCCATGCGTCATTGGCCCACCAGACCCCGTCTTTCTTCCGCAGTTCCAGACGTGTGGTATCACGAACGAACACGATCCGGCGTATCCGCTCCGTATCTTTCACCCGGAACTGCCCGCCGGGCTGAGCTTTCTGTTGCCGGACCATTAGTACCCCGGCAACAAGCAGCAAGGCTGCCACGAAGGAACCCGCAAGGATCAGGCTTTTCTTCATCATCCCTTGTTCCTCTTTTGCAGAGACACGCCATACTTCCGCCGGCGGATCATATTCACCACAATACCTGCGATCACGATCAGCAACACCGGGATCAGGGTATTGAACAACTGCCAGTAAAGCCTGCCGGCAGCTACCTTCTCCCGGTCGAGAAGGCGCAGTCTGAACTCGCGGCCGCGCAACTCCATAAGATCGTTTTCATCCACCAGGTAGTTGACCGCATTGACGATAAAGTCCTTATTGCCATAGGTCTGCTGCGTGAGACGGTCCTGCCCCAGCGGCAGGGCCACCCATTTGTCACCGGCACGGCGCACCTTGTTGCGGATCACATCCCCGTCGGAGATCACGATCATACGCGTCGGCACACTCCTGTCCAGGAAAGGCGGATGAGGACCGGAAATAACGGCCGGGATCATGCGGTTGTGGAAAGCCGACTCAAACGTACCCTCAAGCAAAACACCGGTGATCAGGTGGGGACGGTTGAATTCTTTCTCCGTGGGAGGCCTTTTGATCTCCTCCAGGCTGATCATCACCGGAGCCCCCCGCGTGCGGCTGTAGCGGGAGGTGCGCAGCAGCACCGTCTTGGTGATATCGCCGTTGCCTTCCACCGTATCCAGCGGGTTCACAAACTCCCCACGCACCAGGTTCAGGTTGCGCGAGAGTGGATGCTTTTGCGGCGCCATCAGCGGAAAATAAGGCCAGGGAGCCGGCACATAATGAGGAGCATTCCCCACCACCGCCGTATTCACCGGCACCATGGCACATCTCATATCCTGGATGAGCGAGCCTTCCAGACGGACACCGTATTTGAACAGCATGTCCGAAAGGTTCAGGTCCGTGGGCACCGCAAAAGTAAAACTGGCATACATCAGACTGTCCGCATCCACCGCCACCTTGTCCAGCAGCCAGAGGATCTTACCGCCCTGCATAAGATACTGGTCCAGCACATACTTGTCTGCCTTGCTGAAAGGCTTCGTGGGCTTGGCGATGATCACTGCGGCATACTTGTCCAGGATGCCCGGCTTGCCGCCGATCACACCCCGGTCGATCGTAAAATAACGGGCCAGCGCTTTCTCCGCATCCTCCACCTCCGGCTCCGGCAACTCGCCGTGTCCTTCGGTAAAGGCAATGTGATAGACGGTATCGGCGCTCAGGCTGCGTATGCTGTGGATCAGATCGTACTCAATGCCCTCGATCGAGTGGTTCAGGTTGACGGCTGCCGGCAACGAAGGATTGTTGTTGAGGAAATTAACAGCCATCTCCATGCCGTTGTAATTGACGATAGCACCGGGGAAAATGATCCTGGAGGAGATAGCCCCCTCCTTGTCGCGCTGCTGCACATCCGTAGGCCGCAGTCCTTTTGCAATGAGACTCTTGTACAGCTTGTTCCTTTCTTTCGTATCCTTCCCTTCGGCCGGATTGATGAACTCATACGTCAGATGGCGGCCGGCATAGGCACGGAACTCATCCAGCATATCCTTGACGGCTGTTTGCATACGCTTGAACCCTACCGGCATCTCTCCCTTCAGATAAACCCGGACATACACGTCCTTGTTCAGATCACGCAGAATGCTTTTGGTCTTGGGAGAAAGCGTAAAACGTTTCTCCGCCGTCAGGTCCAGGCGAAAGAACCAGCGGGAAGAGATCACACCCAGCACCAGCAGCACCAGGATCATCAGGAAAAATCCTGTGACATTCCGCAGTACCAGCCTGCGCCTGTTATCGCTTCCGGGATCCTGTTTCTTCACCATCTTACCACCTCCTACTCTGAAGTACAAAACGCGTCATCCATAGGAACAGGGCGATCACTCCCAGGAAATATAGGATATCCCGTGAGTCGAGCACCCCCCGGCTCATCGACCGGTAATGCTCATTGATGCCGGCCCTGATCACCAGGAAATTGATCTTGTGGAAAGCCCCCATGGAGCTGAGATAATCGAAGCCGATATAGAGGACAAAGCTCAGCAACACTGCAATGATGAAGGCCACAATGGGATTGCCGGTAAGGGAAGATGAGAAAATACCGATGGCCACGTAAATGAGCGCCAGAAAGAACAATCCTACATACGATCCCCAGATACCACCCATATCCAGGTTGCCCGGAGGATCCCCCAGCATCCATACCGACACCACATAGATCAGCGTGGGCAGCAGGGATACCAGCACCAGGACCACACCGGCAAAATATTTACCCAGCACGATCTGCATGTCCGTGAGAGGCCGCGTGAAGAGCAGTTCCAGAGTACCGCTGCGACTCTCCTCCGCAAAAGAACGCATCGTCACCGCCGGCACCAGAAAGAGAAAGATCCAGGGCGCCATCATGAAGAAAGTGTCCAGCGAAGCATAACCGCTGTCCAGGACGTTCGTATCCCCCGGAAAGATCCACAGGAAAAGACTGTTGGCCAGCAGGAACACGATCACCACCACATAGCCCGTGACCGTACTGAAAAACTCCGATATCTCTTTCCACAACAATGCCGCCATACCTGCATTTTTTTGACCGAAGGCAAAGTTAATCTTTTTCTCCCTTCACCCTAAACCCTTCTTAACTCAACTATGAACTTTGAACTATGAACTGTGAACTGTGAACTCACTCCTTTCCAGTTTCACCGTAAAATGCCTCAAAATAGGCGCTTCCTCAACGATACGCATTCCCTTTTTGATCTCTTTCCTTCGGGCCCAGACCCTTCCCAGCCCGTCGGCTACCGCCTGCATGTGATTGTCGCTGTACACCCGGCGCGGCACTGCCAGACGGATCATCTCCAGGGCAGGGTAACGGTTTTCCCGCGTCACCGGATCGCGGTCGGCCATTAGCGCACCGATCTCTGCCGTCCGCACACCTGCTTCGATATAAAGCTCAACAGAAAGGGTCTGTGCCGGGAACTCCTCGCGCGGGATGTGAGGCAGGAAACCCAGGGCATCCACAAATACGGCATGACCACCGAAAGGCCTGATCACATGTATACCATACGAAGCAATGCGCTCACCCAGGAAAGCGATCTGCCGGATGCGGTAAGAGAGATATTCTTCGGTAGTAGACTCCTTCAGCCCCTGTGCCAGGGCGTTCATATCCCGTCCTGCCATGCCGCCATAGGTAATGAACCCCTCGAACATGATATTGAAGGTGGTAGCCCGGCGGAACAGTTCCTCCTCCCTGAAACCGATGAAACCTCCAATGTTCACCAGACCGTCCTTCTTGCTGCTCATGGTCATGCCGTCAGCATAGCTGAACATCTCCCGGACGATCTCCCGGACGCCCTTGTCACCATACCCTTCCTCACGCGTATGGATGAACCAGGCATTCTCTGCAAAACGGGCTCCGTCGATGAACAGGAGCGACCCGTAACGATGCACCAGCTCAGATACTTCCCGCAGGTTCTTCATGCTCACAGGCTGCCCGCCGGTGGTGTTACAGGTGAGGGTCATGATCACCAGGGGGATCTTTTCAACGGGATGGCTTCTGAAAATGTCCTCCAGCTTTTCCGGATCCACATTCCCTTTGAAAGGATATTCGTTCGTAATATCAAAAGCCGCTCCCACACTGCAGTCTACAGCCGTAGCCTTCCGGTATTCGATGTGACCTTTGGTGGTATCGAAATGACTGTTGCCCGGGACGATATCCCCTGCTTTCACCAGCACCGTGAACAGGACGTTCTCTGCGGCCCGTCCCTGATGCGTGGGCAGAAAATATTCAAAACCTGTGATCTCCCGGATGGTCTCCTTCAGATGTTCATAGGAGGAAGCCCCCGCATAACTCTCATCTCCCTCCATCAAAGCAGCCCACTGATGATGGCTCATCGCTCCCGTCCCCGAATCGGTCAGCAGGTCGATCATCACCTGATCGCTCCGGAGATTGAACATATTGTAATGGGCATGACGGATCCATTCTTCCCGCTCCTCACGCGTGCTTAGCCGGATGGGCTCCGTCATCTTGGTCTTGAACGGCTCAAAATAATGTAGTTCCATATCTTTCAGTCTATTATTCTTATTAAAGAATATTAACGTTTTATGATTAAAACACGATAATTATAAAGGAAAATGTGAATACGGATCAAAAAAAGAGACCGTATTATTTGAAAAGAGTAAAGCTGTCCCTATTTTTGACGTTCCGGAACCTGGAGAGGGCAAGATATGATAAAATGTTCAGGATCATACCAGAAAGACAATAAACAGGTTAAGGTATCAGTTACAAATTTACGATTTTTTTATTCTCAGGGACGAAAACACGCGAGAAAGATCATGAAGAAGAGCAAGGTACGATACATGGTGACCCTGATGATCTCCGTGATCTTCTTTGGGATGCAGATCGCTTCTGCCCAGAATGCTCCGGCCCCGACGGGAAAAAGCGGACAGGATACCCTATTGCCTGTCTCCGACACCATCCGCCAGGCGCTGGAAACCCTGAAACGCTATTACAGCAATGACCAGTTCTGGCGCTATGACCAGAAAAACCTCCGCAGATCGCTCGGTGATCTGATCCGTTATTTCGAGTCACCCCCCATCGATTCGACCGTATCTTTCCTCAGCAAATATCCTTTCCCATCACTCCTGGACACCTCCATATACCGCATCCGGGAGGACAGCCTCATGAAAAAGAACAAGGAACTTATTATTTCCGACACGACCATTGTATCCGGTATGAGGCCGGACTCCCTGCTCTTCGGCGCTGACACCTCCGCGATATGGCTTTCCGGTCCGCTGTACCACCGCCTGCCTGACAGCCTTCTGCAACGGATCCCTGCCGGTGTCCCCCTTTACCTCATCCGGCAGGACACCCTCTTCCGGATGGAAAAAAGCCCCCCCCTGCCTCTTCTGGAAGAATCCCCGCTGATCTACATCGCCTACCGCGGAGATACCACTGTGATCCCCGTTACCGATATGGATTATCTCATTGCCGGCGATTCGTTGAAACAGGCCGTCAGCCGTCTGCTCCAGAAGACACAGGAGGATTCCACGCGTATCTGTTTCCAGAACCTGGGTAACAACACCATCTGCTTGTGGCTGAAGAACAACAACAAGGATTTTCACCGCTTCTGGTTGAAAAACGAATACAAGGATTCCATTGGGATCTGGATCCAGAACCTCGCCCGTAACGAGGTGCGTCTCACTGTGGATAATAATGTCTTCTTCCACCGCATCGACAAATACAAGAAAAAAGAAACCTTCCTGATCCCGGAAAATAAGCTCACCGGCACCAGCCTGCATGCTGTCAAACCGGTGGTGATCAAGGTAAACCCATGGAAGCTGGGAGGACTGGGATCGGTCAACCTGACGGAAGGCGTGATCTCCAACTGGGCGGAAGGGGGTGAGAACTCCGTCTCCATGTTATTGCTGCTTAACTCCTTTGCCAACTACAACAAGAAAAAACACCACTGGAACAACACCTTCCGCATGAAATACGGCCTGCTTAAATCAGGCAAAAGCAAAGGGCTGCGGAAGAATGAAGACTCATGGGAAATAGACTCCCGCTACGGGCTGAAAGCTTCGAAAAGATGGTATTACAGTGCGGCTTTTAACCTGAAAAGTCAGTTCGCCAACGGCTATAAATACCCCAATGACAGCGTACCTATCTCGAAACTCTTCGCCCCCGGATACCTCCACATCTCCCTGGGGATGGATTACCGGCCCAACAAGAAGATCTCCGTGCTGGTCTCGCCCCTCACCTGGAAAAGCTCCTTCGTCCTGGATACCGCCAGCATCGATCCTACCCGGTATGGGGTCCAAAGTGGCAAACGGGCCAGGAATGATGTCGGTGCCTATGTCAAGACATTCATTCGCTACGATTTCTCCAAAACCATGTACATGACCCATCGCATCAACCTCTTCTCCCAGTACAACCGCAACCCGCAGAATATAGATGTCGACTGGGAGATGGCCTTTATCGTCAAGCTGGGCCCCTTCTTCAATATCAATCTCTATACCCACATGATCTACGACGACGACATCAAATTGCCTGTTTATGACAGCGAGGGCGAACCCGTGCTGGGACCGGACGGCAAGCAGAAACGCTCCCCCGGCCTGCAGTTCAAACAATACCTCAATATAGGGTTCAGATATAAGTTTTGATAAGTCAATAAAACTGAACCTGAAACCTGGAACCTGAAACCTGGAACCTGAAACATACATCGTACAGACGCAATTCATTGCGTCTCCAAACGCAGCCGTTCTGGCTGCATCAAACCTCAAACCTCAAACCTCAAACCCGATACCCGCAACTCACAACTCCAAACTCTAGGCATCCCGAAAAACAGCAAATCTTTGATTTGCGTTGTTTTTCGAGGATCCTCGCAACTCTAAAGGATCGAAGATCCTGAGAGTTGCGGGACTCCAAACTTCTTTCCTACAAACCCTTCTGATATATCCTGAACTTCTTGATCAGCTCCCCTCCCACTTTCTGTACCTCTCCGATCATGGGGGTATTGGTTTCCAGGATCAGATGGCTCTCGATCGTCTCCATACCTTTTTTTGAAGCGGACTCCAGCATCTTGATCCCCATCAGCACATCCAGACCGTTGTTCCGGTACTCCGGCTTGATGCCGCCCAGCAGCAGCACCAGATGTTTCGATCTCTTCAGGGCCCGGAGGATGTGAATAAATCCAAATGGAAAGAGCCTCCCTCTCGACTTTTTGGCACCTTCACTGAAATCGCCGATCCCCACCACAAAAGCCACCACCTCTCCTTTGTCGACCACTACCTTGGCAAAGGCCGGGTCCAAAGCAGGAAGATACCTTTTGGCCAGCTCATGCATCTCTTTCTCCGTCAGGGGAACAAAACCGTAAATGGGGGCATAGATCTCATTCACCAGACGGAAACAGGGAACGATATAATCTTTCAACTCCTTTTTTGAGCTGAACTCCAGCATCTCATAGGTAGTGGAGCGACCGGAAATACGGTCATACACCCGCTGATACAGTTGCGGCAGCACTTCCGGCACCTCGATAAGATAATCATGCAGGTCCACCTTCTTGCTGTATCCTTCATTTTCAATAAGACGCGGCATATAAGGATAGTTGCCCACCATCGCCACAACGGTCTGGTACTGGAACCCTTCGATCTGAAATCCCTGCGGATCCTTATCCGAAAAACCGAGGGGCCCCACCATGCGGCTCATGCCTTTCTCCCGGGCCCACGATTCCACAGCCGTGATCAGGGCATGGGCCACTTCCTGGTCATCATAACACTCCATAAAAATAAAACGACCGTCTTTCTCTTTGTGGATCTCGTTGTACCGGTGATTGATGATCCCCATGATACGTCCTACGACCTCCTTCCCCTTGTAGGCAAGGTAAAGGACGGTGTCGGAATACTGAAAGGATTTGTTTTTCTTCGGATTGAAAAAAGTCCATTCATCCACATACAACGGAGGCATCCATGTCTCGTGGTCTTTATGGATCTTCTCCGGAAGATAAATGAACTTGCGCAGGTCCCTGCGCGTTTTGACAGGTTGTATGGTCACTTCCATGATCGGAGTTTTAATAACAGCAACCGTAAAAGTAAAAAAATAATTTTATCCGAGAGGAGGAACCACCGGAGACTCGGGGACGCTATCCTCCCCGGCCACGACCTCCAGCCTGCGAAGCCGTTGCCACGCCTTCTGTCCGGCCCAGACCAGCACAGGAACCATCAGGAACCCTCCCAGCACATCCACTGCATAGTGAGCCCGGATGTATACGGTGGAAAGAGTAAGGATAAGGGCCGGCACCAGCCAGTAATAAAAAAGCCTGCGACGGTCCCGGAAGAAAAAGTACATGATCAGCCAGGTCATACCGATATGCGAACTGGGGAAAGCCCCCGTGGGACGATCACCGACCTCCAGGATACCGTTCATCAAACGTGTGATCAGATAACCCCGTGGTACCTCAGGGAGCGAAGCAGCCAGGAAATACTGCGGGCCTTCGGAGGGGAAAAGATCAAATATGATGTAGAAAATGTAAAATGCAAGAAAAAACTGGAACATCCTCTCCTGGAACAACTCCGGTCTTTTCAGAAAATAGTAAAGCGTAAAAAAGAGGATGATGAAATAAAAAGAGAAATAACCCGCATGCATGATCTCGCTGATCCATGGCTGGGGACAACAGGCACTGAAAGCCACACTGGGCATAAAACCGAATACCGAGATCTCCAGCCGGATGACGGCCGGATCCAGGGCATCCATGAAAAGATCATTCAGATAATCGGTCTCCGGAAAAAAATAGACCAGAAATAACAGGGGATAGAGCGCATGCAGGGTCTTCGGCCAACGGGCCTCATATTCCTGCTCCAGATAAACGACCACACCCATGAAAACGATCATGAGTGCCCGCATCAGGAAATGCGAACCGGCATCTTCCAGCCTTCCGGCGCCGGCTATAAGCAACAAAGCGGTAAAAATAATATATGCCAGGGTAACCTTGTCAGTGCCTGTCAGCCTGCCGTTCCGGTATTTTTTATATCCCGTCATACAATCTCTGTTCCGGTATCCTGTCCGCTACGCATCCTCCTCCTTCAGTTTCTCCTGGTAGATCCTGTAATTATCCCTGTCAAAGGTAACAAAAATTACTTTTTCGATCTCCGGATGCTTTGCCAGGAAGTCTTTTACCTCGCGGATGGCAATCTCCGCCGCCTCCTCTTTGGGATAGCCGTAGATGCCGGTACTTATATTGGGAAAAGCAATGCTCTTCACCCCGTTCTCCAGCGCCACCTCCAGCGAACGGCGATAGGCCGAGGCCAGCAGCTCCGCCTCACCATGCTTGCCATCCCGGTAACGCGGACCCACAGCATGAATAACATACTTCGCCGGTAAACGGTATCCTTTGGTGATCTTCGCATCCCCCGTAGGACACCCGTTCAGGGTACGGCACTCCTCCAGCAGCTGTGGCCCGGCAGCCCGGTGGATGGCCCCGTCCACACCGCCACCCCCCAGCAGACTGCTGTTGGCAGCGTTCACTATGGCATCCACCTCCAGCTTTGTGATGTCTCCCTGTATCAGATCAATGCGGTTCATAGTTCAAAGTTCTCAGTTCACAGTTCTCAGTTCACAGTTCTCAGTTCACAGTTCTTTACTTCAAGCTTCGAGCATCGAGCTTCAAGCTTACCTTATCTTCGCCTCCATCTCCTTCTCATACGCCTGCATCAGCCTCTTCATCACTTTATCGATCTGCTTGTCGGTGAGCGTACGCTCAGGATCCTGCAGCACAAAACTCACGGCATACGATTTCTTGTTCTCCCCCAGCCGGGGATCCGTAAAGACATCAAAGACATTCACTTCCCGCAACAGTTTCTTTTCTGTCCGGAAAGCCAGGGCGCGTATATCCTCGAAACGGACCTCCTTGTCCAGCAGCAGGGCCAGGTCCCTGCGCACGGCCGGATAACGTGGCATCTCATGGTACTTCACCCGGAGGTTCTTCCGTATCTTCAGCAAAGGCTCCAAACGTATCTCTGCAAAGAAGACTCCCTGCTCTACCTCGAACTTATCCAGCAGAGCACCCTGTATCTCCCCGAAACGGACCACCTCATCCTTTCCCAGCATGTACTTCATGCCCGCAGAAAAAACATCACTTTCCGTGAGCTCCTGCTTTTGCAATCTGCTCTCCGGCAGACCTGCCTTCTCCAGCAGACGGTCCACATACGAACGGATCACATAGTAATCGGGTTCGGCAGGCTTGCGCCGCCACGATTCCGGCTCCTGCGGACCCGAGACGAACAAGGCAAAGCGTGCATCTTCCCCGTACTTATCCAAAGGAGAAGCACCCTCTTTCCCCGGTTCCCGGAAATAGACATTGCCGAATTCGTACAGACGCAGTCTGTTCCTTTTATAATTTACATTCCGCCGGATCGCTTCCAGCCCACCAAAAAGAAGGGTCTGCCGCATGCCGTCCAGTTCTGAGCTGAGCGGATTGAACAGCTTTACGGTTTTTTCGGCAGGATAGTCCTTCAGATCTTCGTAATAGGCTGAAGGGGTCAGCGAATTGGACATGATCTCGGCAAAACCCAGTGAGGTGAGCATGCCGGAGATATTGTTCACCACTTTTTCCTTGTCCGGCTTCTCCGAATAGGTGACCGCCGAACGCACCTCCCCAGGTATGGGAATATTATCATAACCAAAGATCCGCAACACCTCCTCGATCACATCCGCCTCACGCTGTACATCCACCCGGTAAGCAGGCACCTGCAGGTCCAGTTTCTCCTCATCCTCACCGAGGATACGGATGTCCAGGTTCTGCAGGATCTTCTTCACCCGCTCGTGCGGGATGTCAAAGCCCGAGAGACGGGCCAGCTGGCGGTATCTGAGAGTAACCCGGAGATCAGGGATCGGGTCTGGGTAGACATCCAGGATCTCCGAGCTGACAGTGCCGCCGGCGATCTCACGGATCAGCATAGCAGCCCTTTTGAGAGCATAAATCGTAATATTGGGATCGGCGCCCCGCTCAAAATGGAACGAAGCGTCCGTATTGAGCTGATGACGCCGGGCCGTCCTGCGTATCCAGGTGGGATTGAACCAGGCGCTCTCCAGGAACACCGATGTAGTCTCTTCCGTGACACCCGAATCATAGCCTCCGAACACCCCTGCAATGCACATCCCCTCCTCCTCGTTGCAGATCATCAGGTCCTCAGCGCTGAGTTTGCGTTCTTCCCCGTCGAGAGTGCGGAATACGGTCCCCTCCGGGAGGGTGCGGATGATCACCTTGTTGCCTTTGATCTTAGCAGCATCAAAAGCATGCATGGGATGCCCCGTCTCATAAAGGACGAAGTTGGTCACGTCCACCACATTGTTGATGGGCGTCAGACCCACCGCTTTGAGATGACGCTGCAACCATTCGGGAGAAGGTCCCACTTTCACATCTTTCAGCGTGATGCCACTGTACCGGCGACATCCCTCTTTCTCCTCAATGATGATCTCCATGGGGAGATCGTGGTTGTCCACAGTGAATGCGGAGACATCGGGATACTTCACCGACACCTTGTCCTCTTCCTGATTGAGGAAAGCCGCCAGGTCGCGTGCCACGCCCAGGTGGGAAGCCCCGTCGATGCGGTTGGGAGTGAGGCCGATCTCAAAGACCGTGTCGCTCTCCAGATGGAAATAATCAGCTGCTGGCAGACCTACGGGAGCATCCTCGTCCAGCACCATGATCCCCTCGTGCGAGTCGCCCAGCCCCAGTTCATCCTCGGCACAGATCATCCCTTCCGAAACCTCCCCGCGTATCTTCGTTTTTTTCAGCGTGATCTTCTTATCCCCCATCGTAAGCGTTGTTCCCACCAGGGCTACCGGCACTTTCTGCCCTTCCGCCACATTGGGGGCCCCACAGACGATGGGCAACACCGTTCCTCCGCCAATATCCACCTTCGTCACCGAAAGCCGGTCGGCATTGGGATGCCGGTGACACTCCAGCACCTTGCCTATCACCACCCCTTTCAGACCGCCCGGCACCTGTTCCACCTCTTCCATACCTTCCACCTCCAGACCCGTACCGGTCAGGATGCGGGATACCTCTGCGGGGCTCATATCCACCGGAATATACTCCCGGAGCCAGTTATACGATATCTTCATCTCTGTAGCTTAAAATTACCGGCCTCACGCCGTATCTCAAAATATTTTCCGAAGCACAAAAGTACATATTTTCTAAATACGTTAATAAAGTGTGGAGTGTGGAGTGCCTGGAGTTTGGAGTTAAAGAGTTCATAGTTCATAGTTCATGGTTCATGGTTCGTGGTTCTAGTTCGAGTTACAACTCTTCAACTCTTCAACTTATCAATCCCGAATTTTCCGGATCTTTGATCCGTTGAAAATTCGAGGATGCCCGCCCGGATGAACATCCGTTAGGACGGGCTCGCAAATCTAGATTTGCGGCACTTATCAACTTTTTGACCTTATAAAATCTTATCTTTGCCCCTGCAAACTATGCCTGACAAACCCCTCATACTGGTCACCAACGATGACGGTGCCGGCGCCAACGGGCTGAAGGCCCTCCTGGAGGTGGTGCGGCCGCTGGGCACGGTCTACGCCGTGGTCCCCGCCGAGCCCCACTCCGGCATGTCCCACGCTATCACCGTCTCCCGGCCGGTGCGGGTAAACTACCGGAGGGATCTCTCAGAGGGAGATTATCACTGTTATACCGTCACCGGCACGCCGGTCGACTGTGTCAAGCTGGCCATCAACAGACTGCTGCCCCGGCGCCCCGACCTGGTGGTATCGGGTATCAACCACGGCTCCAATGCTTCTGTCAACCTCATCTATTCGGGCACCATGGGCGCCGCCCTCGAAGGAGCCGTCAACGGCATACGGTCCATAGGTCTGTCGCTGCTCAACTATGACCCGGAGGCCGATTTTTCTGCCGCGGCCCGCATCAGTGACACCATCATCCGCCAGGTGCTGGCCAATGGATACCGTCCCGGCCTGTGCCTTAACGTCAACGTACCCGTCCCCGATGACGGGACCATCAAAGGGATCCGGGTGTGCCGGCAGACCAAAGGCTACTGGTCGGAAGAGTTTGAGGAGACCCTCGATGAAAACGGAGAAAAAGGCTACCTGCTGCGCGGTTTCTACCACAACCTGGAGCCGGGCGTTGCCGGCACCGACGAGTGGGCCCTCGAACAAGGCTTCGTCGCCGTGGTGCCCGTCGATGCCGACCATACCCGGTATGACGATATGGAACATCTCCGTGACCTGAACATGGACCTGTCCGAACTGTAAAACATAATGAACATGGAAGAACAAAAACCAAGAAAAAAAGCGGATGAGCCCCTCACCGGCTGGGTCACAGGACTGATCCTGCCGCCCCTCACCTTCTTTCTGATCTGGTACATCTGGGCCTCTCACCGTACCTTCGGAGAATTCATCACCACAGCTATCAAGGCCAATGTGCTGACCAAGTTCCTCAGCCTGGCCGTGCTGCCCAACCTGCTCCTGTTCTTCATCTTTATCTGGAGCAAGCGGGACTTTGCCGCTAAGGGAGTGCTGTATGCCACCTTCGTCACCGCCCTGGTGATCGTGGCCCTGAAGTTCATCCTGTAAGATGAAGTACTTCCTCATCGCCGGCGAAGCATCGGGAGACGTCCACGGCGGCAACCTGATGAAAGCCCTGCAGGAACAAGACCCGCAGGCCTCTTTCCGCTATTTCGGGGGGGACAGGATGCAGGCGGTAGCGCCGGGACTGGTGATCCATTACCGCGAGATGGCTTACATGGGGTACGTGGAAGTGCTGACCCACCTGCGGGCCATCTCCCGTAATATGAAAAAATGCCGCGAAGCCATCCGCTCTTTCCGGCCCGATGTGGTGATCCTCATCGACTACCCGGGCTTCAACCTGCGAATGGCAGAGTTCGCCCATCAGCAGGGATTCAGGGTTTTTTATTACATCTCCCCGAAACTGTGGGCCTGGAAACAGAAACGCGTTAAGAAAATAAAGGCTTTTGTCGACAGGATGTTCATCATCCTCCCCTTTGAGAAAGAGTTCTACCGGAAACACGGCATCGAAGCTGAGTTTCTCGGCAATCCCATCGTCGACGAAGTAGCCCGCCGAAAAAAGGAGGTGGTACCCCGCGAACGCTTCCTGAAAAAGCTGGACCTCCCCGACCGCCCTGTCATCGCCCTCCTCCCCGGCAGCCGGAAACAGGAGCTGCAATACCACCTGCCTTTGATGCTTCAACTTACGGAGAAATACCCCGGATACCAGTTCATCATCGCCGGCGCCCCTACTTTCAACGAGGAGGATTATGCTCCTTATCTGGCAAATACGGATGTGAAGGTGGTCTTCAACGACACTTACAACCTCCTGCATGCAGCCCACGCGGCCCTGGTTACTTCAGGTACCGCCACCCTGGAGACCGCCCTCATGGGAGTGCCCCAGGTGGTCATGTACCGCATGAACAAACTTACCTACCACATTGGGAAATATTTCGTGCATGTCGACTACATCTCCCTGGTCAACCTCATCCTCGGCAAAGAGGCCGTGAAGGAACTGATACAGAATGATGTGAATCTGCCCCGCATCCGGGAGGAACTCGACAGGATCCTGGAGGATACCCCCGCCCGCCGGCAGATGCTCGACGACTACCGCCACCTGCAGGAGATCATGGGAGACCCCGGCGTCTCAGCCCGCGTCGCAGAAAAGATGATCGCAGCACTAAGATCATAGCAACGCTCGCCCTTTTATGAATTGTGGAGCCTGGAGTTATTAGGCTGCCTCGCTGCCGAAATTAGCCCCGACTGCGTCGGGACGAAATTAAGTAGAAATTAGCTCGCTGCGCTCGCGAAATTTGCGCCTGCGGCGCGTCATTCTATGATCATCAACTCACAGCTCATTTCTCATCGCTCCTTAACACTGGTTCCTGAGTAGCCGAAGGCGTATCGAAGGATTGCGTTCATTGCGCAAATCTCCGCGGCCTCTGCGTGAATACTTCTATTCAGAAATCAGCAATCAGAATTCAGAACTCAAAAATATTTCTCTTTATCGCATCATCACATCATCGCTTCATCGCTTCTGTCCTTTATCACTTCATCTTTCCCACTTTCCACCATCTCCCCGGCCACTTCTCCGGCATCACCTCCGGCTGCGGCTTCCCGGGGGTGCTGCGTCCGTCGAGGATCTGCTTCTTCAGCTCCTCCTCCATCTGCTTCACCATCTCAGGATGCTTATCCACCACGTTGAGGGTCTCCGGGATGTCCTGGTCCAGGTTATACAACTGATAGTCCGGCAGTCCCATCGCCCTGGCCTCTTTGTCCTTCGGATGGCTCCATCCTCCCGAGCCGGGACACATCTCCAGTTTCCAGGGTCCCTTGCGCAGGGCAAAGCTGCCGTTGATGGAGTGGTTGATCAGGGAAGGACGTACCGCCTCTTTGCCGCCTTTGAGCAAGGGCAGGATATTGTAGCTGTCCTCGCCGGCATTCTCAGGCAGCTGCGCGCCGGTGATGGCAGCCACCGTAGCCATCAGGTCGTTCAGACACACCGTCTGCGAACAACGGCTCCCCGGTGCTACTGTTCCCGGCCACCGGACAATGAAGGGGATGCGGTGCCCCCCCTCCCAGATGTCCGACTTCGTGCCCCGGAAAATATAGCTGGGGTTGTGCCCGAACTTCGCCAGCTCCGCATAATCGGCCTGGGGAGAACAGCCATTGTCGCTGGTGACAATGAAGATCGTATTATCCCCGACGCCGGCCTCCTGCACAGCCTGCATCACCTTACCGATCATGGCATCCACCTCCAGCACATAGTCCCCGTAAGGATTGGTGTGGCTTTTCCCCTGAAATTCAGGGGTGGGTAAAATAGGAGTATGAGGCGCAGGCATGGCAAAATAGAGGAAGAAGGGCTTGTCCGGATGATCCTTTACATGCTTTTCAATAAAGCCGATGGACTGACGGGTCAGATGAGGCAGCACCTGCTCATGGACAAAATCGGGAGCAGTCAGTCCCTGGCGCCACCAGCCGTATTTCACCTTGCTCACCGTGTATTTTACCGGGATGGCCGTCACATGGTCATCTTCAATATATACATACGGAGGCATGTCCAGCGAAGCAGGGATAATGTAAGAATGGTCAAAACCATGGTCAATGGGCGTATCGGTCAGAGGCCGGGTAAAATCGATACTGTCTTTTGTCCCCGGCACCAACTGCCATCCCAGTCCCAGATGCCATTTGCCGATGCAAACAGTCTCATAACCATGGCCCTTCAGAAGGGATGCCACTGTCATTCTTCCTTTTTCAATGAGAGGTTCCGATATGCCCTTTAAAACCCCTCTCTTCAGACGGGTGCGCCACGAATACCGCCCGGTGAGGATGCCGTACCGCGTCGGTGTACATACCGCCGACTCGGAATGGGCATCGGTAAAGACCATCCCTTCCGAGGCCAGCCGGTCCATGTTCGGCGTCTTCCACGCCGCATGTTCGTTCAGCGCCGACACATCCCCATACCCCATGTCATCGGTAAGGATGTATACAATGTTGGGCAACGCCTGTTCCTTCTTCCCTCCCCCGCAGGCAGTGAGAAAGAGCACAGTCACCAAAACCGGAAAGATCACTACTTTTTTCATACTTTTTATAAACTAAATTATTACATTCCCCATTACTAGCTGACTATCTTTATCATATAAATACTCAACTACGTAGCTAACTACGTAGCCAGCTACGTAGTTCATTAAAATCATTCTTATGCCCATCACATCGATATTCATAACAAATATAAGCTATATGGATGAATAAAAACAGATTCGGCCTTTATTTTCCATAGGGAGATTATTTACCACTTCCTTCTTTTGACAGATGAACTCACCACCCCCCTGTGTCCCCCCTATTCATAGGGGGGAAACCTACCCCTAATGCTTATACTGGCGCGGAGCAGAGGGGTATTAAACCCTATTTGATCATTTCATTTCCTGAAACAACTTCTTATTTTTCCCAAAACTTTGTCAATATCTTTTAATTCTTCATTTTTAATCCGTAAAACTTTAAATCCATAATCCTGCAAAATCCTGTCCCGCTCATTATCTCTTTCTTTCATTTTCAGATGTATTTTGCCATCCAGTTCCACAACTAATCTTTCTTGGGCACAATAAAAATCAGGTATGTAGAAAGCGATGTAATCTTTAATAGCATAAAGAATAATAGGATGTTGTCTTAAAAACTTCCTCCCATCCAGTTGTTTTTTTCTTAAATACTCCCAAAGTATTTTTTCTGCTGGCGTTGGATTTTTTCTTAATTCTGCAGCAAATGCTTTGATCTCAGAAATTGTCATTTCCCCATTTTTTTACTCTCTGTTTCGGTTCAAATACCACCCCCCTGTGTCCCCCCTATTCATAGGGGGGAAACCTACCCCTGATGCCTATACTTGTGCGGAGCAGAGGGGTAACAACCCCAAAATAACCGCTATCTTCTTTCTACACCTTAATAAAGATCTTTTTCCGGTACAGAAAATACAAAAAAGACCATACCAGCACAACGGTCCCGATGGATACCAACACCTCGTGCCACTTCGGATCAAAAAGCGTATAGATCCCGTCGAACAGCTTTTGCGAAGTATAATTGAACTTGATAAAATGATAGGTATAGTAGATCGTCAGGGAGTTCAATCCGATCACCTGGAAGAAGAAAGCCCATTTCCGGTACTTCCACACCTCTATCAGCAGGAAGAAAAGATCCAGGGCCAGGAAGGCGATACCGCCGGTGAGCAGGATAAAAGAGCTGCTCCACAAATGCTTGTTGACGGGAAAATGGAGTCCCCACAACACTCCGAGTGTTATCAGAGAAACACCTATTATAAAAAGATACAATACTTTTTGGGTATCCCGCAGGGTTTTCCGGTTGATGATATCTCCCGCCCATGCTCCCAGGATGGTCAGGCAGGCAGCAGGCAGATCGGCTGTCAGGGCATTCTCATCATAAACCCCCTGGATCAGCCGGCCGGGCATGATATGACGGTCGATCCAGCCGGTAAGGTTACCGCCCAGCGTAAGATTGGCCACGCCGTTGGCCGGCACGGGGATGAGGAACAGCGCTGCATAATAGGCCAGCAGGATCCCGGCCACCCAGTACAACCGCTGACGAATATTGAAGTTCAGGTACAAGAGCGTGGTGAGGAAGGTGGCGATGCCGATCCGCCCCAGCACACTGCTGAAACGAATGGTGGAGGGCTCCAGGAAATGGATCGGGGAATTCTTGTAGATCAGCCCGAGGACATACAGGATGATCATCCGCCAGAAAGCCTTTTTGTACAGCGCTGTCTTATCCGTACCTTTCTCCAGATGACGCGTCAGGGAAAGACTGAGCGAAACACCCGAAATGAACAGGAACAGAGGGAAAATAAAATCGTAAAAAGTGAATCCGTTCCAGGGCGTATGCTCCATCTGCCCGGCCAGCGTATCCACCCAGCCCATACCCGTCTTGCCATGCAACTGGACAATAAATGCTCCTCCCCCCGAGATGAAGAACATGTCAAAACCCCGCAGGGCATCCACCGACAACAGCCTTTTACGCGGAGAAACGCTTTCCCTGATCTCTTCCATTTTGATCTGATATTTTTGATAAATACAAAATAATTTCCATCACCCGGCACGATTGTCATGTCAACTTTAAAACAACGTATTACCCAACCTGCCCCGCCCCCCTGACCTCCTGGTACCTCCGTCCCGGTTTACCGGGACTTCGGTACCCAAGGAAGGGGGAACCCCTACCCACGCTTGCTATTATTTTGTGGGCGGACTTCCCCTTTAGGGGAC
>JALVJE010000248.1 GCA_027028505.1 Bacteroidales bacterium | reverse complement strand
AGGAGCATGAAGATGATATCAGGCAGGGAGGCCGTATTGATCTGGCCTACGGTTCTCTCCTCTTCGTTCGGGCGGAATCTTGATTTCATGATTATTTTCCTCCTCCAACATTTTTAGGTTCAGCTTCGGAGATCACTGCAGGATAATATTTCTTGATTGCATTTTGCTTATCCTTATCCAGTTCGTCATATTTCTTTCCGAACTTGGATTCAGCCAGCTCATTACGCAGTTCATCCTTGGCTGCGATCAATTCGTTCTGTACCCTCAGGTAGGTACCGTATGATGTTCCTCTGTCGTTCTGCAGGGAGATCACAGGGTTCTTTGTCACGAACACATGGCCGAAATAAGGAATATCCTTCCATACTTTTTCCGGCAGGTTATCCTTGTTATCGGGATTAGCAATAAATTCCTTGGCTGCAGCCCGCAGGTTATGGATGTCCATGAATTTCCCTTCGACGAGCAGTTCGTTGTTTTTATTGATCAGGACGACGAAGACATTCCTTTCCTTGATCTTATCCTGTTTTTTCTGATCCTGGTTCTTTTCGGGCATGGGAGGGAGCATCCTCATCAGGCCCGTGTCCACATCCATAGTGGTGGTCACGAGGAAGAAGATCAGCAGGAGGAAAGCGATGTCAGCCATTGATCCCGCATTGATCGGTTGTAGCTTACGTGCCATGGTTCAAAATTGTAAATAACATTCAGTAGCTTTTTACTTAAAGATCCTGGAGATCTCGACATACAGTATGGACAGGAAAGCGAGTCCCGCCAGTATGTAGGTAGCGATCAATCCTGTACCTACCCATTTCAGGGTTACGGGATTGTTGCCGGTGCCTTCATAACCGGGGATATTCAGCATCTGGTCCGAGGCCAGCATATAAGATATGCCTATCAGGATGGCGACCCCCACGAGCACGATCAGTGATCTTTTGAGCCCGCCGGGGGATGTGAAGATATTCACCAGGGCGAAGACCAGGGTGATGACCACCGTCAGGGCAAAGAGGAAGTAGGCCCACCACAGCGCGTAGTTCGTGGCTACCGGCTCTGCCAGTGAGGTCCCTTCGGTGCCGGGTACAACAGGCCCCATATAGAACCACAGGATGATGAGAATGGAAATACCCATGATCACCCACATGATGATCTTCAGTGTGGTTTTTAATGTTCCAGACATAATAAACTCCTATTTATTTTTTTCGTTATACTTGACCAGTATGTCGATCAGGGAGATGGAAGCATCTTCCATCTGGACGGTGATACTGTCGATCTTCGAGAGGATGTAGTTGTAGAATATCTGGAGTATGATAGCTACGATCAGACCTGACACGGTGGTGATCAGGGCGACCTTGATACCGCCGGCGACGAGCTGTGCGGAGACCGTCCCTGCTACCTGGATCTTATCGAAAGCATCGATCATCCCGATGACCGTTCCCATAAATCCGAGCATCGGGGCAATGGCGATGAAGAGGGCGATCCAGGAGAGGTTTTTCTCCAGCAGGCCCATCTGTACGCTACCATAAGCGATCACGGATTTTTCGGCCATTTCTACCCCTTCGTGGGCCCGGTCGAGACCCTGATAGAAAATGCTCGCTACAGGTCCTCGGGTATTGCGGCAGACTTCCTTGGCTGCGTCAATACCTCCCGACTCGAGGGCATCTTCGATCTTTTGCAGGAGTTTGTCCGTGTTTGTTGTGGCCAGGTTCAGGTAGATGATCCTTTCAATGGCCAGTGCCAGACCGAAGATCAGTGTCAGGAGGATCGATCCCATAAAACCGGCACCTCCTTCGATGAACTTGGCCTTGATCTGTTTCAGCAGGACATTCCCTTGTTCACCACCCTGATTTTGTTCGGGGGTGGCAGGTGTCGCTGCTGTCTGTGCAGCTGTGTCAACGGAGGCAGAGTCATTCTGGACCGTAGTAGCTGTGTCGCTGTTGGCCTGATCCTGAGCAACAGCAAAACCGGACGCTCCGAATGTAAGCATCCCGATTACCGCAACAAATGCAAATAGTTTTTTCATAATGAACGATTACTTTTGGTTAATAACGAAATCTTTGTTTTGCAAAGTATTAAAAATAATTTCAGAAATGCAATATTTTTTTGTTGCGGAGAGGAAGGGATTCGAACCCTTGGTACTGTTCCACACAGCACACACGCTTTCCAGGCGTGCACCTTCGGCCACTCGGTCACCTCTCCGTAAGCTGTCGTTTTTCATGAACATTTGGCTGCGCAAAATACAAAAAAAAGTTAAATTATGAATGCATTTCTCCACAAATTGGCGTTTGCAGGAACATTTTTTTCTCTTCCGGCGAAGTGTCCATGCTGAGCGCCAGCATCATTTTGGTAAGTGCCGCTTCTTTGGTGAGGTCCCGTCCTCCGATCACACCGGCTTCCTGTAGTTTTTTGCCGGTCTCATACTGTTCCATGTCCACCATGCCGGCCGAACATTGTGATACGTTGAGGATGATCCCTCCCCGTTCGATGAATTTTCTGAGCGGGTCCAGGAAAGCACGACGGGTAGGGCCATTGCCTGCCCCGTAGGTCTCGAGGATGATCCCTTCCAGGTCCGGCTGATCACATATCAGCGCGGTCAGATAGTCCGGCAGGCCGGGAAAGACCTTCAGGAAGATAATGTTCGTGTTCAGTTTCCGCCGGAGCCGGGGAGATCGTTGCGGGTCATATTTTAATATGGCAGCATGGTTATAATGTATATGTACTCCTGTTTCGGCCAGCAGGGGATAATTGGGAGACTGGAAAGCATTGAATGTCTCGGCGCTGTATTTGGTGGTACGGTTACCGCGGAAGAGCTTGTATTCAAAATAGACGGACACTTCCGGTACAATGGGATGTCCTTCTTTATCCGTTGCTGCGGCGATCTCCAGCGAAGAGATCAGGTTTTCCTTACCGTCGGTGCGGAGGGTGCCGATGGGAAGTTGAGAACCGGTGAGGATCACAGGTTTGCTGAGGCCCGGCAGCATGAAAGAGAGGGCAGAGGCTGTGTAGGCCATGGTATCGGTACCATGCAGGATGACAAAGCCGTCGTAGTTGTGGTACTCTTTCATGATCATCTCTGCCAGACTCTGCCACAAGGAGGGCTGTATCTCCGAAGAATCGATCACCGGCTCGAAGGTGCGGGTGTCGATGATGAGATCGAACTGGTGCAGCTCGGGGATCTGGTTCAGTAAATGGGAAAAGTCAAGAGGTTTCAACAAACCGGTAGAGAGGTCTCTCACCATGCCGATGGTGCCTCCCGTATAGATCATCAGTATTTTTCTCATGAAAAAGAGGGTATTGGGTCAGTGTTCCTGAAAAGCCGTGGGGAATGTCCTTTGAGCATTTGCTGTAGTGATCTCTGCTATTTTCTCCGGGGGCAGACCGAACAGGGTGGCCAGGAAATCAGCAATGTGCACCAGATACCGGCTTTCATTGCGTTTCCCTCTCCGCGGTACCGGCGCCAGGAAAGGCGCATCGGTTTCCAGGACGATATGTCCGGGTCCCAGCGGTTTTATCTCTTCTTTCAGCGATGAATTTTTGAAGGTAACGATGCCTCCGATCCCCAGCATGAATCCCATCTCAATGATCTTCCGGGCATCGGCGTATGTGCCGGTAAAGCTGTGGAACACCCCGCCGGGGAGCTTCGAAAAACTTTCCAGCACCCCAAAGATCTCAGGCAGGGATTCCCGGGAATGGATCACCACCGGCAGCCGGTGGTCCAGGGCCAGTTGTATCTGCCGGGCAAAGATCTCCTCCTGTTCTTTCCTGTATTTTTTCTCCCAGTAAAGATCGATGCCTATTTCCCCGATGGCGATGAACCTGTGGTCCCTGAGCGATCTCTCCACAGCGTTCATCTCTTCTTCCCGGTTCTCTTTGACCGATGTGGGATGGAGACCTGTCATCGGATAGCAATTTCCGGGAAACTGTTCCGTCAGTTTCAGCATAGGGGTGAGGGTCTCTGCGTCTATGTTGGGGAGAAGCATCTTTTCCACGCCGGCATCGATGGCGTTTTGTACGACTTCCCAACGGTCATTGTCAAATTCGGGGAGATAGAGATGGGTATGTGTATCTATCAGCTTCATGGTACAAAAATATGAAAAAAGGGGCCGCAGCCCCTTCTTTCAGAAAATAAATTATCCCGGTATTGTCAGACGATACCCTGGGCAAGCATGGCGTCGGCCACTTTCACAAACCCGCCGATGTTGGCACCGTTGAGGTAGTTGATGAAGCCGTCCTTTTCCTTGCCGTATTTCTCGCAGGTGGCATGGATGTCCTGCATGATGGTCTGCAGACGGTTGTCCACCTCTTCGCGTGTCCAGGAGAGGCGCAGCGAGTTCTGGCTCATCTCCAGGCCGGAGACAGCCACGCCGCCGGCGTTGGCAGCTTTTCCGGGGCCGTAGAGGATCTTGTTTTTCAGGTACACCTCGATGGCATCAGGGGTGCTTGGCATATTGGCTCCTTCGGCCACGCAGATGCAACCGTTCTTGATAAGCATCTCGGCATCGTTGCCGGTCACCTCGTTCTGGGTGGCACAAGGCAGGGCCACATCACAGGGTATGCTCCAGGGCCTTTGTCCTTCGTGATACTCAACGCCATATTTCTCTGCATATTCACGTATCCTGCCGCGACGGACATTCTTCAGGTCCATGACAAAAGCCCATTTTTCATCATCGATACCGGCCGGGTCATAGATGAACCCGTTGGAGTCGGAGAGGGTAACCACTTTGCCTCCCAGTTGATTTACTTTTTGCACGGCATACTGTGCCACGTTTCCCGATCCGGAGACGGCAACGGTCTTTCCTTTGATGGTATCCCCGCGGGTGTTGAGCATCTCTTCTGCGAAATAAACGGCGCCGTAGCCGGTGGCTTCGGGACGTATGAGGCTGCCACCCCATTCCAGTCCTTTGCCGGTGAGCACGCCGGTAAACTCATTCCTCAGTCTTTTGTACTGGCCGAAAAGGAAGCCGATCTCACGGCCGCCCACACCGATGTCTCCTGCGGGAACATCCGTATTGGGACCGATATGGCGGGAAAGCTCGGTCATGAAACTCTGGCAGAAACGCATGATCTCGTTGTCCGATTTGCCTTTGGGATCAAAATCGGATCCTCCTTTACCACCGCCCATGGGCAGGGTGGTGAGAGAGTTCTTGAACACCTGCTCGAAAGCCAGGAACTTCAAAATGCTCAGGTTGACCGTCGGGTGAAAACGCAGGCCCCCTTTGTACGGGCCAATAGCGCTGTTCATCTCGATACGGTATCCCTTGTTAAGCTGTATTTCTCCTTTATCATCCACCCAGGGTACACGGAACATAATGACCCTTTCAGGCTCGGTCATCCGCTCCAGGATCTTGGCATGTTTGTACTTGGGGTTTTCCTCAATGAACGGGATCAGAGATTCGGAAACTTCCATAACTGCCTGATGGAATTCTTTTTCGCCAGGGTTTCTGGCAATGACCTGTTCAAGGAATTTTTCTACTCTTTTGTCCATAATGTGCCGGTTTAAATGGTTATAGTTGAAAGCAAACTTATGCATTTTTCGTATAGAAAAATATGATTTTAAACATTTTTTACTTCCGGGATGCTTTAAAATGTCGAGATATCAATTAATTACGGATGCTGCTCCGAAAGGTGTTATGTTCTAGAACATGTATGGTAAAGGTCCGGAAATATCTGATCAGGGCATCCAGCGATATCTCTTGCCGGGAAGGCTCTTTACCAGGCCTGAAAATTCGAGGTTGAGCAGCAGGGCAGATGTCGTGCTCACCGGCAGGCCGGCGAGTACGGCCAGCTCATCAAGGGCCAGTTCTTTTTGTTCTTTCAGAATATCGAGCAGGAGCTGTTCATCCTCGCTGAGGGTGAGGAACAGTTCTTTCTGTACGGCTTCCTTGCGGCTGTCTTTCATTTCCCATCCCAGGAAATAAGCCAGGTCGGACGCGTTTTCCACCAGGGCGGCCATATTCTTTTTTATCAGCCGGTTGCAACCTCTCGACCATTCATCGTCGGTGCGGCCGGGGAGGGCGAAGACGTCGCGGTTGTATGAGTTGGCCAGGTCGGCCGTGATGAGGGCTCCGCCTTTCTCTCCCGATTCTATCACCAGCGTGGCATCGGCCAGCCCGGCGATGATGCGGTTGCGGGCGATGAAATTCTTTTTGTCAGGAGTATGGTAAGTGCTGTATTCAGTGACCAGTGCCCCCTGCCGGACGATCTCCCGGGCCACACGGCGGTGGGAGGCGGGGTAGATCATCTGCAGGCCGTGGCCCAGCACGGCGATGGTGGGAAGCCCATGTTTCAGGGCCGCTTTGTGGGCACATACATCAATGCCGTAGGCCAGGCCGCTCACGATGAGCAGACCGGGATGGGAAGCTGCCAGATCTTCTATGATCCTGTTACAATGCTCGATGCCGTAAGGGGTGGCATGACGTGTGCCGACGATGCTGAGCACCTTACGGGCGGCGGGATCCGTATCTCCCTGCCGGTAGATCAGAACGGGTGCATCTTCACACTGTTTCAGGCGGGAAGGATAATCCTCATCCAGGAACCAGGAAACATGCAGGTTGTTTTTTTCGACGAAAACTGTCTCTTTTTCGGCCTGTTCCAGCACTTTCTTCCTGAGGGAGCGGGACGCCAGATGATCGCCGATGCCGGGGATGCGGCGCAGGGCGCTCTCCGTTTCAGAGAAAAAAGCCTCCAGTGACCGCAGATGTGCCAGGATGGCCCGGGTCCTTACCGGTCCTATTCCCGGCAGCAGGGTGATGGCGATCTTGTAGGTCAGGTCTTCCATAGGTCGTTTCAGAGGACACCCAGGTCGAGCATGGCGTTGGCCACTTTCAGGAAACCGGCTACATTGGCCCCCTTGACGTAGTCCACATAACCATCCGGGCGTTTTCCGTACCGCACACAGGAATGATGGATGTCGGACATGATCTGGTGCAGCCGGTCATCCACCTCCCGTGCGGTCCAGTTCATCTTCAGGGCGTTCTGTGACATCTCCAGACCGGAGGTGGCCACGCCGCCGGCGTTGGAAGCTTTGCCGGGCGAGAAAAGGATGCTGTTCTCCTGCAACAGATGGATCGCCTCAGGCGTACAGGGCATATTGGCCCCTTCGGTGACGCACATGCAACCGTTATCGATCAGATGACGGGCATCTTCTTCGTTCAGCTCGTTCTGGGTGGCACAGGGCAGGGCAATATCAGCCTTTACCTCCCAGGGATGCCGGCCGGCAATGAACTCCACGCCGTCGAACTCATGGGCATAAGGTTCTACAATATCTTCATTGGTAGCACGCAACTCCAGCATATAATCGATCTTCTCCCCGGAAATGCCGGCCGGGTCATAAACATAACCGTCAGGGCCCGAGAGGGTCACCACCTTTGCTCCCAGCTCCGTGGCTTTCCGGACGGCCCCCCAGGCCACGTTCCCGAAACCGGAAACCGCTATGGTCTTGCCCTCCAGGGTTTCGCCAATCGTGGCCAGCATCTCTTTGGTGAAGTAGACCACTCCATAACCGGTGGCCTCGGGACGGATGAGACTGCCTCCCCAGTTCAGGCCTTTGCCGGTGAGTACACCGGTATGCTGGCGGGTCAGCTTTTTGTACATGCCGTAGAGATATCCTATCTCCCGGCCACCCACACCGATATCTCCTGCCGGCACATCCGTCTCCGCTCCTATGTTCTTCCACAATTCCAGCATGAAGGCCTGACAAAAGCGCATGATCTCACCCTGGGATTTCCCTTTTGGGTTGAAGTCGCTGCCTCCTTTGGCGCCACCCAGCGGCAGGGTGGTGAGGGCATTCTTGAAGATCTGCTCAAAACCCAGGAACTTCAGGATACTGAGGTTGACACTGGGGTGAAAACGCAGGCCTCCCTTGTAGGGGCCCAGGGCGTTGTTGAACTGTACCCGGTAGCCCAGATTGATATGGACCTTCCCTTCATCATCCAGCCAGGGGACTTTGAAGGTGATCACTCTGTCCGGCTCCACCAGCCGCTCCACGATGCCGGCAGCTTCGAATTGGGGGTTCTGGTTGTAAATATCTTCGATGGATTCAAGCACTTCGGTGACCGCCTGCAGGTACTCTTTTTCACCCGGGTGCTTCTGCTCAAGATCGTGGACGATGTCTGTTGTTTTCATAGTTGCTCTTTTTTTAAGGTACTGTTCCGTTTCCCCTTCAGGGCATTACAGGGATACCTGCTTTATAACTGCCGCAAAACTAGACATAACAGATCCTGAAAAAAGATGATTTTATTCATACTTTTTCCCTGTTGTAAAACAGCTTTCCAGTTACTTTACCATCAGTCTGGATAAAGATAATAAAATCTTTTTTTGATCTTCGGACGGGAGTCCGTTGATATAAACCGGCGGGTATTTGGCCACCCCTTTCCCCGGGAGGCGCTGGTAAAAGGTCAGTGAACGGTGCAGGCCGAAGAAATGCTCCTGCAACTCGGCCCTGACAAATTCTCTTTTCGGGATGCGGAAGCTTTTTTTGCCGGAAGTGAAAAACCCGATGGGATAGGTCTTGATCACAAGCATGTCCCCGGTATCGGAATAATAAAGGTAAGACAGTCTGAGTATGTTCGGCGAGAAAAGGACAAGGACATAAATAACCCCCAGGACGATGATATAGTATTTCTTATCAATACCGGGGGTGATCCTCTCATAAAAATCCGTGAGATAGACCGAGAAAACGAACAGCACGAATATGATCGTGCTTACCAGCTGGACCACCCAGATGAACTTATGTAAATGGTTATTGTCTATGGTCATTCGGCCAAAGCGTTTATTTCAGCGTATTGTAATAATAAAAGAGGTCGATCAGATCATCTGTTTTGTTGAGTTTCAGGTGTTTCTTTTTTATATAGGCTTCCAGTTCTCCGGTATGGTCTCCGAGGGCTTTCAGAATACTTTTTTTGGAACGGGAGATCCGGGTGGCAATATTATCTCCTTTTTTTATGTAAAAAGTTTCACTGTTCCGGAAGTAATCGCGGTAATTCCCTCCTTCATAGTTGGAGGCAGGCAGCTGTTCCCGTTTGATGATGGCTTCCCTGTGGAGCAACAGTTTGGTTTGTCCGTCGGCCAGGACCTCAAAATATCCTTTTTTGGTGAAGGCGCCTTCTTTATAAGAGGAGAAGATGAAATTCCGGTATCCGAAGCTGATCCGGTCGATCGTTTCCGGGTTGGCCAGGGCCAGGATCGTATCATTCTTTTTGAACTCGATGTTATCCGTATAGAAGTTCAGGCGGAGAGGGACATCCCTGACGACGACGGAGTCGCCGAAAATGATCTCTCCCTTTTGAAACTCTTTGTCCACATATGGATTCCCGGTGACTTTGACATAATCTTCATTTTCCACGATAGCAGAGCGGTGGAGCATCTCCACGATCTTGGGATTGGTGTTGGGCGTTGAATATACCTGGGCTTTTATCGCAGGCACTCCGATCACAAAGGGAAGCAGGAGCACTATCAGATGTTTAAATATTCTGTTTTTCATGGGGTTGTTCGTTTATTACAAAAATAACAAAATTTATGCCGTATCCCGCATGATCTTCCGGGGATCATCCCTCCCGTGTTTTTCGGAGATCATCAAAGAACTTTTTCATGAGATAGCGGGCTTTTTCTTCTGATATCCCGTTGGTGACCCTGGTTGCCGGATGTAGCAATTGCGGGGTATGACGGCGGTATCCTCTTTTTTCATCGCCTGTGCCAAAGACCAGCCTGTCGGGACGGGCCCAGTACAATGCTCCCGCACACATGGGACAGGGTTCGACGGTGACATAGACCGTGCAGCCGGAGAGATATTTATTTCCCAGGGCGTTGGCAGCTGCGGTGATGGCCAGGATCTCGGCGTGGGCGGTGGGATCCTGAAGTGTTTCCACAGCATTGTGGCCCCGGGCTACGATACGGTCATTGCAGACGATCACGGCCCCGACGGGGATCTCTCCCTGCTCCAGGGCGGTGGAGGCCTCTTTCAGCGCCTCCCGCATAAAATATTCATCGTCAAAGATCTTTCCCATAGAACGGTCATTGTGATTATGAATGACGAAAGATGAGAAAAAAGAGGGAGGATTAAAATGAGTTGCGGCATTATTTTGTGTATTTTTGCGAAAATTTTTGAATATGTACCGAACACATACATGCGGCGAGCTCAGGCTCGAAGACGCTGGGAAAGAGGTGACGCTGGCGGGATGGGTGCATCGCTCGCGCGACCTGGGAGGGATGACCTTCCTTGATCTGCGGGACCGTTACGGGATCACGCAGCTGGTCTTTGATATGCAGCAGGATGAAGGTCTTTGCCGGGAAGCCCGTAAGTTGGGCAGAGAGTATGTTGTACAGGTAAAAGGAGAGGTGCGGGAACGCTCCAGCAAGAATAAAAAACTGCCTACAGGAGATATAGAGATCGAGGTAAAGGACCTACATATTCTGGGCGCATCAGAGGTGCCGCCCTTCACCCTGGAGGAGGAAAGTGACGGGGGAGAGGAGATCCGCATGAAATACCGGTACCTGGACCTGCGGCGCGTACCCCTGAAAGAAAATCTGATCCTGCGCCACCGTGTGGCCCAGAAAATAAGGAATTACCTGGATGCACAGGGGTTCCTCGAGATAGAGACACCGGCGCTCATCAAATCCACGCCGGAAGGCGCCCGGGATTTTGTGGTGCCGTCGCGTCTGCATGAACGGCAGTTCTATGCCCTGCCGCAGTCACCCCAGATCTTCAAACAGCTGTTGATGATCGCCGGCTACGATAAATATTTCCAGCTGGTAAAATGTTTCCGGGATGAAGACCTGCGTGCCGACAGGCAGCCTGAATTTACCCAGGTCGACTGTGAAATGTCCTTCATCGACCAGGAGGACGTGCTGCAGGTCTTCGAAGGGCTGATCAAAGAGTTACTGGCTTCGGTCGTAAATTTTAAAATAGAGGAGGATTTTCCCCGTTTGTCCTGGGATGAGGCTATGCAGCGCTACGGCACGGATAAACCGGACATACGCTTCGGGATGGAGTTGCATGAGTTGACGGATCTGGTAAAAGGGAAAGGATTTCGTGTATTTGACGAGGCTGCCTGGGTGGGGGCGATCTGTGTCCCCGGGGCTGCCGGTTATTCCCGGAAACAGCTGGATCAGCTGACCGAGTGGGTCAAGCGTCCGCAGATAGGGGCCGGGGGCATGGTGTATGTTAAATACAATGGTGACGGTACGGTCAAATCGTCGGTGGACAAATTCTTTGCTCCGGAGGAGCTGCGATCCTGGGGTGAGGCCTGCGGGGCCTCGGCGGGCGATCTCCTGCTGCTGCTCTCGGGAGAAAAAGAGCGTACGCTGTTCGCAATGTCTGAACTGCGCCTGGAGATGGGCGAACGTCTGGGCCTGCGGGACAAGAGAGTCTTTGCCCCCCTGTGGGTGACCGACTTCCCCTTGCTGGAATGGGATGAAGAGGAGAACAGGTTTGTGGCCAAGCATCATCCTTTTACCTCTCCCCGGGAGGAAGATCTCGCCCTGCTGGAAAAAGATCCCGCCGCAGTGCGTGCCAACGCCTACGACCTGGTGATCAATGGTGTGGAGATAGGAGGCGGGTCGATACGTATCCATGATACGGCCCTGCAGGCACGCATGCTGGATCTGCTGGGATTCTCACGCGAGGATGCAGAACAGCAGTTCGGATTCCTCCTGGAAGCCCTGCGCTATGGTACACCTCCTCACGGAGGGATCGCCCTTGGCTTTGACCGGCTGGTAGCCCTGCTGGGAGGAGGAGATTCCATACGCGACTATATCGCTTTCCCCAAAAACAATGCTGCCCGCGACATGATGGCAGATGCCCCTAATTATATCTCCGAAAAACAATTGAAAGAACTTCATATCCGTTTCCGTGGATAATTTGGTGCGATTGTTGATAAGTATTCTGAAAAAAAATTTCTTCGTTTTTATAACAATCTTTATTTTCGGGGTTTCTAAATTTTGGTGTTGCCATGATAAAAAAGGATATTATCAGTGAAAAACACTTGATGTTCTCATTTCCCGACGATAATCGTTTCAGCTTTCTTCTGGCCAGGGAGGTGCGTAAGGAGCTGGAGGCGATCCGGATCCTGCGGGATATGAGGATCACTGTTAACATGGAGACCATCCATTTTGTGGATAGTCAGGGGTTTGATTTTCTTGTGGAGATGGCAAAGAATGCCGAACAATGTCTGTATAAATTTGAGATGATCCATATACTGCCGGAGGTGCATGAGCTGATCCGGCTTCTGGAACTGGAGAATATTCTGGGAGAAGGTCCTGAGATCCTGAAGAGCTGTTCCTGAGCCTTATCATCCCGGGAGCAGTATCTGTTTTCCTGCCGCCCGGCACTGCTCTTTTTGGAACATATCCACGCTGTATTACGTATTAATAAAACAAAAAAGGTCATGAAAAGATTGATTTTTTTTGGTGTGTGGATATTCCTGGTCCTCGGGGTAGTCCCCCTGGCAGCCCAGGAGAAAAAAGGCAAAGTGTATTTGCCGGGAACCCGTGTAGTGGTGGTGCTTACAGACGGATCGCAGGTAAGCGGGAAGATCGTTTTGCAGGATGCGGAGGGTATCGTCCTGGAAACCGAATCGATGGGAAAGGTTACCATCACTTCCGCAAAGATCAGATCGGTCACAGAGGTTTCAAAAGAAAATGTGACCAAAAAAGGGAAGGTGTGGTTTGAGAACCCCAATCCATATAAGTATTTGCTGGGGTATTCAGCGATCCCCAAACCCAAAAAAATGGCGACCTATCAGAACGTATGGGTTTTCTTCAACTCTTTCAGTTATGCCCCCCTGGATTTTCTGGATATTTCAGCGGGTTTTGAGCTGTTCTCCCTCCTGTCGAAAGACAAGAACGCTCCGTATGTGTTTTATGTGAACCCCAAAGTATCCACAAAGGTTTTCCATAATTTCTATGCAGGTGGCAATGTACTGTATGTGAATTATTTCAATCATTCGGGAGATGACAGTGCTACCTTTACCGGTCTGGGTGTGCTGAATGCTTTTGCCACATACGGCACTTCCAACCTGAACATTACCGGTGGCCTGGGCTGGGGATTTGTGAACGGGGATTTTGAAGGGAAACCGGTCATTTCGATCGGAGGCATGGCCCGCGTGTCGCGCCGCATCGCTTTTGTCACGGAAAACTGGTTCATCCCTGAAATAGGAGAGGATGGAACGTATTACGGTATGTATTCCTATGGCATTCGGTTCCTGGGGCAGAAAAATGCGATCGACCTGGCTTTTATCAACAGCAAGGATATCGCCAAAGAGATCTTTTTGGGTATTCCCTTTCTGGATTTTGTGATCAATTTCTGATCTGAGGGCACCTGCAAAATCTACTGGGAGGAATCACTTTTTTTCGCTCTGGTGTATCGACTGACGGCACAATGTCCTGATCAGATCGAGCTTGTGGAATTATTTTTCCGGGGAGAAAGGGAAAAGGGATCATACCCGATCACGATAACATAAGAGCGAGCATAAAACCCGGACAATACCTCCGTTTCGGAAGGATTTGATTTTTGAGGTGGGTTTTTTGTATTTTTGTACAAACTAAAATCAAACGATATGTCAGGACACAATAAATGGTCGACCATCAAGCGGAAAAAGGGAGCGCAGGATGCCAAGCGTTCGAAGATCTTTTCCAAGCTGGTAAAAGAGATACAGATAGCGGCCCGTGAGGGAGGACCGGATCCTTCCATGAACCCCCGTCTGCGGCTGGCCATACAGAATGCCAAAGGGGCCAATATGCCCAAAGACAATATAGAGCGTGCCATTTCCAAAGGATCCTCTGACGAGACCAACTACCAGGAGATGACATTTGAAGGCTATGCACCGCATGGCGTTGGGATCTTTATAGAATGTCTCACAGATAATAAGAACCGTACCGTGAGCAGTATACGGTCGATCTTTACCAAGAAGGGCGGAAGCCTGGGTACCAACGGCTCTTTGAAATTCGTGTTTGACAGAAAAGGGGTTTTTACCATTCCCAAAGGAGAGATCGATCCCGAAGAATTTGAGCTGGAGCTGATCGATGCAGGGGCAGAAGATATTGAAGATACAGGGGATTCACTGGTGGTCACCTGTGCCATGGAAGATTTCGGGAATGTGCAGAAGAAACTGGATGAGATGGGTATTGAACCGGAGAATGCGGAGCTGCAGCGTATCCCCGTGACCACCAAAGAGCTACCCGTCGAGGACGCCCTGAAGGTATTGCGCCTGGTGGAGGATTTTGAGGAGGATGATGATGTCCAGCATGTCTATCACAATCTCGAGATGACGGACGAGTTGATGAAAGCATTACAGGAAGCTTAAAGAGCGGATGACATTCCTCATGAAAAAAGGATCCCTCTCTCTGCTGTGGGTCTGTATCGCAGCTTTTTCCCTGTTGACTTCCTGTGATAAAGAAGGCGGGGTTGAGGTAAAGGGCATCAACGGAATTCATGTCACAGGGATACATGAGGGGGTGCTTTCGATGAAGGCTGACCTGCTGATACACAACAGTACAAACCATAAAGTGGTCGTACGCAAACTGGATGCAACGGTTTTTTATGGTGGGGCAGAAGGGGGAACGATCACTGTGACGGAAAAGATAAGGATGCCGGCCCATTCGGAGCAGGTCTATGCTGTGCCGGTGGATGTGACCCTGAGCCACCTGGGGTCCATGATAAAAGCTTTTGTGGAATCGGCAGTCAACCGCCAGAAGAAGGAGCTCCATCTCCGGGGGACTTTGAAAGTGAGGTCAGGGATCCTCCTGAAAAAGATCCCTTTTGATGAAAAACAGAAGATCAATGGCTTTTAAGGAGAACTCCTTTGAATTTGTGAAACAATTTTTCTATTTTTGATTGCCATGTAAACCAACAAATTCCAACATCATGCAAAACATATTGGTTCCCGTCGACTTTTCCAAAGATTCTATCAATGCCCTTGAGCACGGGCTTAAGATCGCGAATGTTTTTAACCTGGGTCTTCGGATCATACATGTCAGGAAGGAGAAGAGTTATGACACGCCTTTTATCCTGAAGGGGAAAGAAAAAGAGTATACAAAGACCACGGAAGAATTTTGCGAGGAGATCGTCAGAAAATACAAGCCGCAGTACAGAGGATCCGGCACTTTTGATTATGTCATCCGTACCGGCCGCATATACAAGGCGATCACCAACCAGGCCGAAAAAGACGAATCGATGATGATCGTGATGGGGACCCATGGTGTTTCCGGTTTTGAGGAGACCTGGCTGGGCAGCAATGCTTACCGTGTGGTGTGCAATGCTCCCTGTCCGGTGCTGACGATCCGCTACGGCTATCATAAGCGCAGCATATCCCGGATCGTACTGCCCATAGATGCCCGCCAGGATACCCGGGTCAAGGTGCCTTTTGTGTCGGTGCTGGCCAAGGCTTTCCGGGCTGAGGTGCATGTGATCGATGTACGGGTGACGAACGCCAAGGATGTGATCAACCGTCTGAAAAGATATGCCAACCAGTCGGCAGAGTATCTGGAGACCAGAGGGATCAAGACCGTGAGGGATTCCCTCAAAGGAAGCAGCATTGCAGATATGACCATGGCCTATGCCGTACATCATGAAGCTGATCTGATCGCCATTGTCAGCAGCCACAGAGGAAACCCCCTGGGCATGTACCTGAGCAGCGAAGCCCAGGATATCGTGAACCATTCCCCCATACCTGTTTTGAGCATTCACCCGGCATATGCAAAATTCAAATAAACGCATGAAGGATCTGCCGGTAATTGTTTTGCTGTTGTTGCTGGCGGCACGACCTCTTGTAGCCCGGGAAGAAAAGGAGGTACGCACCGAAACGATACATCTCGGGACCATTACGCTGGTACAGGATGAACGGATCAGCGTGCTCATGGACCGTCAGATCACCCTGAACAAACGAAAAGGAGGCATCGACGGATACAGGATACAGGTATTCTTCAATTCGGGCCGTGATGCCCGTGAAGAGGCGATCCACGTGAAAGCAGATTTCCTGTCGGAATATCCTGATATCCCGGTGTATATAATTTACCAATCCCCTTTCTACAAGGTCCGTGTCGGTGATTTCAGAAGTAAGTATGAGGCTTTGGGGGTTTTCAGACATATCAGGAGGAAATATCCCTCTGCCTATATCGTAAAAGATGTGATCCCTTTTCCGGATCTTGACAAAGCAGAAAAATAGATCCTTTCACAGGAATTATGACTACTTTTGAGGCGCAAAAACCGGAAAATCCCTTTGCTGATGGTTGAAGCCCTGGAACACGATTGTGGTATCGTGCTGATCCGTCTGAAAAAGAACCTGGAATATTACCGGGTGAACTACGGCTCGTGGCAGTACGGTCTGAACAAACTGTACCTGCTGATGGAAAAACAGCATAACCGCGGTCAGGACGGTGCCGGGGCGGTATGCCTGAAAATGGATATGCCTCCCGGCCGGAAATACCTGTATCGCTACCGCTCCAATTCAGACAACCCCATACAGGATGTCTTCAATAAGATCAATAAAGCCAGCAGGAAGATCAACGGCCGGAAAACGGATAAGCTGATCCCGGATCCCGGGTGGGCCAAAGAGCATGTGCCCTTTGCCGGGGAATTGTATATGGGCCATCTGCGATATGGTACTTACGGGAAAAACAGCATAGAGCATGTGCATCCCGTGATGCGGGAGAATAACTGGCGGTCGCGCAACCTTGTGCTGGCCGGTAACTTCAATATGACCAATACCGACGAACTGTTCCGTAGCCTGGTGGAGATCGGTCAGACGCCCAAGGATTTTTCCGATACGGTGACGGTGCTGGAGAATGTGGGACATTTTCTGGACGAGGAGAATGAGGAGCTTTTTCGCCGTTACAAGCAGGAGGGGTACAGTAACATTGAGATCTCTTCGTTCATTGAGGAAAACCTGGACGTGGCCAATATTTTGCGCAGGGCCTCCAAACGGTGGGACGGAGGATATGTGATCACCGGTATGATCGGCCATGGGGATGCTTTTGTTATGCGGGACCCCTGGGGCATCAGACCGGCGTATTTTTATGAAGATGAGGACTTTGTGGTAAGCGCTTCGGAAAGGCCCGTGATACAGACCGCTCTGAACGTGGACTATGATAAAGTACAGGAGCTGCCACCGGGACAGGCGCTGATCATCAAAAAAGACGGCCGTACCTCCCTGGAGCAGATCCGGGAAGTGCAGCAGGTGCGCTCCTGTTCTTTCGAGCGGATCTATTTCTCACGGGGCAGCGATGCGGACATTTATGCGGAAAGAAAAAGACTGGGAGAGCTGCTGGTGCCGGCAGTGCTGAAATCCATTGACAATGATCTGGACAATACGGTCTTTTCATACATCCCTAATACGGCCGAGTCGGCTTTTTATGGTCTGATCAAGGGGATCGAAGATCACATGAACGATGAGAAAATAAAGGAGATCCTTTCCCTGCCGGCGCCTTTGGATGCAGACCGGCTGCGGAAGATCATCCGGCGGCGGCCCCGCGCCGAGAAAGTAGCGATCAAGGATATAAAGCTGCGTACCTTCATTGCCCAGGATGCCGGGCGCAAGGATATGGTAGGGCATGTGTATGACGTTACCTATGGTATTGTACATAACTTTCAGGACAACCTGGTGGTGATAGACGATTCCATCGTGCGGGGCACGACCCTGCGGGAATCCATCATCCGTATCCTCGACCGGCTGCATCCGAAAAAGATCGTTGTGCTCTCTTCATCACCCCAGATACGGTATCCCGATTGCTACGGTATCGACATGGCCAAGCTATCGGATTTCATTGCCTTCCGTGCAGCCATCGAGCTGCTGAAGGAGACTGGCCGCGAGGAGGTGATCAACAGGGTATACCTGGAAGCCCGGGACCAGGACCGCCTGCCGAAAGAGGAGGTCCCCAACTATGTGAAAGAGATCTATCGTCCGTTCACCCCGGAAGAGATCTCGGGGAAAATCGCTCAGATGCTCAGGACGCCTGAAGTGCATGCCGAAGTGGAGATCGTTTACCAGACCATTGAAAACCTCCATAAAGCATGTCCTCACAACCTGGGTGACTGGTATTTTACGGGGGATTACCCCACACCCGGTGGTAACAGGGTGGTGAACAGGTCTTTTGTCAATTATATTGAAGGGCGCGACGAAAGAGCTTACTGATCTTTTCTGCCGGTGGACGTTCCTTCCTGGTCATGCAGGCGGAAACTTTCGTCGTAAGAGGCCAGGTGACGGGCCACTTTCTCAATGTACATATCCCGGATCGTGATCATCAGACCTGTCTCCTCAACATCCCCGAACTCGTGATGAAGGACCGTCCCAAAGACTTTCATGGTGGGCGACAGGTTCATGTAGGCATTGAAAAGAGGAGGGATGGTCTCTCCCAGGTTCCGGACAGCGCTGGAAAGGATCTTGTAATCTTCCTGAAAATCCCTGCCGGTAAAGAGTTGCTTCATCTTCTCCTCATCCCAGTCGGGCTGAACAGGATAGATCGGAACGGCCAGACCCTCCCTGTCGCCGAAATGTTTATCGAGAAAGTAAAGGATCAGGGTGCGTGCCTCCTTGTGGAAATGGGAGTACATGGTCATCTTCCCGAAAAAATAACGCACCTGGGGATTGTCGATCACTACGGCGCCGAGGCCGTCCCATAGATTGTCAAGGGCGAAGATCCCCTTTTTGGCCGAACTGCCGGTGCGCTGATATGCCGGCTGGATGAAAGACCGGCCCAGCTCCACCAGGTGTGGGATATACTCCCGGACGAACTTGTCACTGAAACGGAAAAGGTGGGAGGTTGCAAGACGCGAGGGATCCGTGTCGGCATGACAGATGTAGAAACGGTAACCCCCGATGATCTCCTGCGCTTCGGGATCCCAGACGATCAGCTGCTTATAGGGATCATCCCCCAGGTCATAATCGTCTATGTCCAGGGATTTGCCTGTGCCCCCGCCCGCCACACGGAAACTCAGCTCGCGCAGACGGCCCAGCTCCTGCATCAGATTGGGAGAATCATGATAAGTGAAAACATATACCTCATTCCCTCCTTTGTTGGTTTTCCGGACAAACTTCTCAGGGGTCAGTTCCTTGAGCAGTTTCTCTTTGGGTACGGGAGGAGAAACATTTTCCATGACAATGAACTTTAGTTTTTTTGTTTATTATCATCATTCCCCAGGCTATTTCCCAGTTCGTATACCCGTTCTCTGACGTAATCAGCCCAGTAATCCGGTTTGTGTGAACGGTCAAAAAGAGTATAGGGTATAGGGTTGCCTACCTTCAATGCGAGCTTTTTATCCTTCTGTTTGAACATCTCATCCGGGAGATAGATCATCTCAATATTGGCCTTGATACCCAGGGCGATCCGGATGTTGGAGAGATTGTAGAAAAAATTGGAATTCCTACCGGAGAAAAAGACCGGTATGACATCCCGTTTGTATTGTACGGCCTTCTTGATGAAGTGCTTCTGCCATTTCAGGTCGACGATCTTTCCTTTCTTTTTCCGCGAGCAAAGACCTGCCGGAAAGTAGAGGATCTGGGCATCGGAGGCATAGGCTTCATCAATGGCCCGTACTGCATCGCGGCTCTGCGAACCATGCTTGTTGATGGGGAGAAAGACGGCATTGAGCCCCGGTATGTTGAGCAGGAGATCGTTGACTGGAAATCTTATCTCCGGAAAGATCTCTCCGATGACCTTCATGAAAACAAGTCCGTCCAGCCCTCCCAGCGGATGATTGGAGACAAAAATGAAACGGCCCTCTTTCGGTATGTTCTCCAGACCATAGGTTTCCCACGAGACATGCATAAACTCCAGAGCATTCCGTACAAAATCAACCCCCTTCATGTGCCCGTAACGACCGATGATCTCGTTCAGATCATCCTGATGGATAGTCCGTTCCAGGTAACGGATCACAAAGCCGGGCAACATCCGCAGCAAACGCGGATTTTTATCTCCTATGGCCTTTCTGAGATCGATCTGCAGGGTTTCTTCAGTCATCTTCCGGGAAGATTTTTGGCAATCAAAGTTAATAAAAAATCCGCTGAATGCCGTGATATTGGGAAAGAACGACCTGCCGCCCGCAATGGCCCGGACAAAAAAGTTATCAACATTGTGGTAAAAAGTGGGGAAAAATGGTAGAAAGTGGAAATAAATTCCTTATTTTTACTTTTTGAAAATGAGAGGATATGAGCGCTTTCATCGGAGAATATACCTGTAAGGTCGATAACAAGGGGCGGATCCTTTTTCCGGCGGCTTTAAAAAAGCAGATCCCGCCGGGGGAAGGAGAGCGTTTTGTGGTCAAAAAAGACATCTTTGACCGTTGTCTGGTGCTCTACTCGATGGATGAGTGGAACCGTCAGAACGAGTTGATACGCAACCGGATCAATCCTTACAACAAAGAGCACAATACTTTTCTGCGCAACTTTTACCGGGG
>JALVJE010000247.1:16644-20389 GCA_027028505.1 Bacteroidales bacterium | reverse complement strand
CCCAAACGCCTTCAACCTGAAACCTGAAATCCCGAAATTGCAGAAATCTTTGATTTCGTTGCAATTTCGAGCCCGTCCGACTGGCGTCAGCCGGGCGGGGATGCTCGCAATTCTATGGAAATCAAGATTTCCAGAATTGCGGCACCTGAAACCTTCAACCTGAAACTTTCACCATCTACGTAGCTAACTACGTAGTTTACTACGTAGTTGATAGTTTGCAATTAAAAGTGTATCAAATAGATAAAGAGAGATTATAATTCTACTTAAAAAATACTTTTACAAAAGTACGGTCAGAAGCCCCTGTAAATATCTGTTGTCCACATGCTTGCATTTGGGCAATTTTTCGTTACTTTGCGGGGAAGAGGAGGAGCGTAAGCCATGGCCAGGAAAGAATTGTTACGTGCGGAGCTGGAAAAACAACGCGACGAGATCACGCGTCAGCGGAACGAGATCATTGAGAGCATCCAGTATGCGGGGCTGATACAGACCTCGCTGCTGCCACGGCGCAAGGTGCTGGAGAAGTATTTCCCCGAGAACTTCCTGCTGTATCTCCCCAAGAACATTGTCAGCGGCGATTTTTACTGGTTCGTCTCCAGGGGCAACCGGCTTTACTTTGCCGTGGGCGACTGTACGGGTCACGGTGTGCCCGGCGCACTGATGAGCATCCTGGGACTCTCTTTCCTGAACGAGATCATCTCCTCGCGCGAGCACCTGCAGGCCAACCGCATCCTCAACCTGCTGCGTGAGATGGTGATGAAAGCCCTCCACCAGACCGGCGACACCGCCGAGGCCCAGGACGGCATGGACATCGCCCTCTGCATCTACGACCCCGGGAAAAAGATCCTGCAGTATGCCGGCGCCAACAACCCCCTCTATCTCATCCGCGGCGGCGTGGCCATAGAGTACAAACCCGACCGCATGCCCATAGGCATCAGCGGACAGGAGGAGAAGCCTTTCTCCAACCAGTACCTCAAGGTGAAGAAAGGGGATATGCTCTATCTCTTTACCGACGGCTTTGTCGACCAGTTCGGCGGTCCGGAGAAGAAAAAGTTCAAGTACGATCCCTTCAAGGCCCTGCTGATCAGCATTGCCGGGCTGCCTGCCGAAAAGCAGCAGGATATACTTTACGAGGAATTCTCACGTTGGAAAGGAGACCTGATCCAGGTGGACGATGTGCTGGTGATGGGCGTGAAAGTTCCCTGAAAAATGCTTATTTTACAAAGCTCGAAATAACACAGAAAAAACGGTCACATGAAACTTCTTGCTTTTCGGATCAAAAACTTCCGGTCCATCGTGGATACCGGATGGCACAATCTTTCCCTCGACAATGTCACGGGACTGATCGGTCAGAACGAATCCGGAAAAACCTCCATCCTGGAGGCTTTGTACAGCTTTTATGACGGGCGTATCTCGGAGGATGTGCTGCGCAGCGATCTGACGATGCCCGAGGTATCCTGTCTTTTCTGGATCGGTGAGGAGGAGGTGAAAGGGATCCTGAAGGAGAAGATCCTGCCGGCGGGGGTGTTGAAGGAGATCACCAAACAAAAAGCGGTCTGCCTGCAGCGGAAATGGAACGAGGATCTCTCGAGCCGTATCCTGCTGGGCGGTGAGGAGGTGATCAAACTTTTTGAGGCACACCGCCGCGAGATGGAGAAGAACGATGCGGTGATCCTGGAGCGCCTGGAGGAGATGCTGGAGAAGAAAAAGAAGGTGATCGAGTCATTCCGACAGGCCGAGAAAGAGCGCCTGGAAGCCGAGATCAAACTCAACGACCTGAAAGCCACTTTCAACGAGATGAGCAAAGGGCTGAAAGGGGTAAAGAGTCCCGAGGCGAAGAAGAAGGGGGCAGAGCAGCTGGCTAAGATGAAGGAAAAGATCAACGATGCGCGCAAGATCCTGAACGAGAAGACCAAATGGACCCAGGAGGGCAACCGGGTGGTGCAGGACGTGACCGAGGAAGCCCGTCTGGCCGAGGCAGCCCGCGACCTGTGGAAGGAGTACGAACAGACCGAGGAGCAGTTGGAGCAGATGCTGCGGCGGCTGACCTCCCTGCAGCGCATGTACGATCATGCCGTGACCGAGAAAGAGCGGCGTGCCGTGCAACTGGAGATGGACGGCGTGAACGACCGCTACATCAAGCTGATGGCCGAGCGGGACAATGCCCGCGAACGGGCCATCAAAAAACGCCACCTGGCCTACAAGGTGCTGGAAGGGTTCCCCGTGGGCACGGCCGAGAAGGAGGTGGAGCGCGAGAAGCCGCATCTGGATCCTTACTATTCCCGTCTGGAGGCGGGCAACGCCCTCTTCCAGCACATCCCCGAGTTTGTCTTCTTCGAGGATTTCAGCAGCCTCCTTCCCAACCGCATCGACCTGGAGGACATCCTCAGCGACAACCGCCAGGTGGAAGGGTACAAGGCGGCCCGTAATTTCCTGCAGGTGGCCGGTCTCAACGAGGATTTCTTCCGTGAGACCAACAGCCGCATCCTCAAGCAGAAGATCGAGCGTCTCAACCGCGAGCTAACGGTGGACTTCCAGGATTTCTGGCAGCAGCAGATCGGCCGGTACAACAAGATCGCCCTCAACTTTGAGCTGGAGCATTACGATCACTCCCATCCCGACAAGAGCGGTTATCCCTATATCGAGTTCTGGGTGAAGGACCGTCAGGAGCGGCTCTATCCCAAGCAGCGCAGCCGCGGTGTGCGCTGGTTCCTCTCTTTTTACCTGGAGCTGAAGGCGGCCGTGTCGCAGAAAAATTTCCGGGGCAAGGTGCTGCTCATCGACGAGCCGGGGCTCAGCCTCCATGCCCGTGCCCAGGAGGATGTGCTGAAGGTGTTCGAGCACATCAAGGATAAGATACAGATCATCTACACCACTCACTCTCCCCATCTTATCGACATCCGCAAGCTCTACCGCCTGCTGGCCGTGCAGCGCACCACCGACGATGTGGAGAACAGTGAGACGGAGGTGTACGACGCCAAGTCGCTCACCTCGGCCTCGGCCGACACCCTCTCGCCGGTGTACACCCTCATGGGCTCCCGTCTGTCGGAGCAGCAGTTCATCCAGAAAAAGAACAATGTGATCCTGGAAGATCTGACCAATTATTACTATTTCAGCGCCTTCCATGCGCTGCTGGGCTATCCCGAAGAGGTTTTCTTCCTGCCGGCCACCGACGTGTCCAATGTGGAGACGCTGGTGAACCTGCTGATGGGGTGGGGGCTCGATTTCATAGTGGTGACCGATGAGAGTCCGGAGGGGATCCGCACCTACGAGGAGCTGAAGAAGAACATCTTCTGGAATGACGAGGCGGCCGCTGCCGACAAGATCATCCGCATGTCCGGCTTTCCGGGGGTGGAGGATCTTTTCTCCACGCTGGATTTCAAGCAGCACGTGCTGCACCAGCGCATCGGTATCCCCGAGTCGAACAGCGAGTTTGTCCTGGACAACCGTCTGTCGCGCACCCTGCTGGCTTCCAATTTCCTGAAAACAGCGGCGAACATGAAGATCACCGACCTGGATGAGGAGACGCGGGAGAATATCGAGCGGGTCTTCCAGGCCATTGATGAAAAACTGCAGTCGCACAAGCCGTGATCCCGACCGTGGGGCGGCCGTGCCCGAACGGTCCGGCCGGGGCGATGCGGGAGAAGTGTGTAAAAAAGATCGATATTTTTCTTTCCGGGAGCATTTAGTACGAAATTTGTTAATTTTAGGGGCCAAAAAATGTAAGCTATGGCATCGGTATATTCCG
>JALVJE010000247.1:0-16634 GCA_027028505.1 Bacteroidales bacterium | reverse complement strand
GATCACAGGAGCCTCCTCGGGCATTGGGCGGGAGCTGGCATTGCAGCTGGCCCGCCGGGGAGCGAATCTTATTCTCTCTTCGCGGAACCGGGAAAAGCTGGTCGCGTTGCAGCAGGAGACGGGTCTGCCGGAGGAGCAGTGCCTGGTGGTCCCCCTGGATGTGAGTGACGGCGCTGCCGTGGTCCGTGTGGCCGGGGAAGTGCTGGAACGGGTGCCACGTGTGGATTATCTTTTTAACAATGCGGGGGTGAGCCAGCGGGGACTGATCCGGGAGACGAAGGTGGAGGTGGACCGCCGGATCATGGAGATCAATTATTTCGGTGCCATCACGCTCACCAAGGCCGTGCTGCCCCGCATGACAGAGCAGGGAGGCGGGCATGTGGTGGTCACCAGCTCCGTTGTGGGAAAGTTCGGTTTTCCCATGCGTTCGGCCTATGCCGCCTCGAAACATGCCCTGCATGGTTTCTTCGAGACCCTGCTGGTGGAGGAGAAAGAGCACGGCATCCGTGTGACGCTCCTGGTGCCGGGACATATCGTGACGGATGTATCCTACAATGCCATTACCGGTAGCGGTGAACGGTACGGGAAGATGGACCCCGGCCAGGCCAGAGGAATGACGGTGGAGAAAGCGGTGAAGAAGATCCTGCGCGGAGTGGAGAAAGGAAAGAGAGAAGTGGTGGTGGGCAAGATCGACGCCTGGTCGGTATATCTGAGGAAATATTTCCCCGGTCTTTTTTTCAGACTGGCCGGGAAAGTGAGTCCTGTTTAAAATTTGTGAAAGGTGAAAAGAATAGTTTTCGGAGGCATACAACAGATAGGTATCGGGGTCCGGGACCTCAAAGAGGCGTGGGACTGGTACAGGAAGGTGTTCGGGGTGGATATCCGCATCTTTGAAGATGAGGCGGTGGCCGAGCTTATGCTGCCCTATACGGGCGGCAAGCCGCGGCGCAGGCATGCTGCCATGGCGCTGAACCTCATGGGAGGAGGAGGCTTTGAGATCTGGCAGTACAAGGACCGGCAGCCGCAACCCCCTGAAAAGACCATGCTTGTCGGCGATCTGGGGATCAATGTGGTGAAGGTGAAGAGCAAGGATGTGGCCGGCACGTACGAAAAGTTCCGCAGGATGGGTCTGCAGCTGCTGGGAAAACTGCAGAAAGATCCTGTGGGCAATGATGTGTTCTTCCTCCGCGATCCGTGGGACAACATCTTCCAGATCGTCCCCGGCAAGGGATGGTTCCGCAATGAGAAGAAAAGTACCGGCGCAGCCTACGGCGCCATCATCGGTTCGTCGGATGTGGACCGATCTTTTCAGTTCTACAGGGATATACTTCGTTTCGATACCGTGGTCTATGACAAAGAGGGGATCTTTGAAGACCTCGCCCCCCTGCCCGGCGGGGAGTATCCTGTGAGAAGAATGCTCCTGGAGCAGAGCACCGGTCCTTTTGGGGCATTCAGCAGGGTGTTCGGCCCGGCGCAGATCGAGTTGATCGAGGTGAAGGCCCGGAAGCCGGAACGGCTGTTCGAAGGGCGTTACTGGGGCGACCTGGGATTCATCCATATCTGCTTTGACATCCACGGCATGGATGCCCTGCGGGAGAAATGCAGTGAAAAAGGGTATCCTTTCACCGTGGACAGCATGAAAGCCACCAAGGACGGGAGCTTCGACATGGGCGAGGCCGCGGGACATTTTTCCTACGTGGAGGATCCCGACGGCACCCTCATCGAGTTCGTGGAGGCCCATCGCCTGCCGGTGATGAAGAAATTCGGATGGTACATCAACCTGCGCAAGCGGGATCCCGAGAAATCCCTGCCCGACTGGCTCCTGAAAGCGCTGCGGTTTAACAGGGTGAAAGAGAAGAAAAGGCAGAAGTAATAAGTAATAAGGCAGAAGGAAGCTCGAAGCTCGATGCTCGAAGCTCGAATTAGTTGATAAGTTGATAAGTTGAAAGGTTGAAAAGTTAACTGCCCACTCAACCACAAACCTCAAACCTCAAACTTCAAACATTCATCTTTGCGGCCCTTTGCGTGTGACTCTGCGGTCCTTTGTGTAACAGTATAACTATTTGAAAATCTGGCAATTACGCAAAGTAGCGCGAAGGTTGCGCCAAGTTACGCGAAGAGCTACCAACTTTTAACTTTAGGCACTTTAGCGCACTTTTAACTCCACACTCCACACTCCACCCTCCACATGCCGCAAATCTCCGATTTGCGAGCATCCTCGCAACTCTAAAGGATCGAAGATCCTAAGAGTTGCGGGACTCTAAACATCCTCATGGTCTGTTGACCTTGATAAAATCCAGTATCTTTTTGTACACCAGTGCTTTTTCGGGCTTGTTATGTTTCTTGAAGGAGAAGATGAGATTGTTGACCATGCGGCCGATGGTCTCATAAGGGGAGCAGGGGAGGTAGTACTGCGGCTCGAGAGGGGTGTCGTTGAGCTGCTTGAGATATTTCTCTATCTCCTTGATCCCCAGTACGGCGCCCCGCTGCACCATGGAGATATAAAAGAGGATATCTTCCGGTCCGCTTACCGGTTTACCGGATTCGATCACATAAGGATCCACATAGGCCAGGATGAACTGTCCCGGCAGGTTGACCCCCCGTATGGGCAGGTTCAGTTGCCGTGCGATCTCCTCATAGATGACCGCTATGGAGACAGGGTTGCCCTTGCCGCTCTCCAGCACCACGTTGATGAAATTGTTCTGTGGAGAGAAATAATCCCCTTTGTTGGGCCCGATCCTGTACAGGTCGTACAGCACATGGTTGAAGATGTGGACCTTCTCGAGGGCCGTGAGCTTATCATGCAGCTCGATCCATATATCTTTCCGTATTCTCTCCGTCTTCTCTTTCAGCGGGTCAAAGGCCAGGTTGGGATACTGCACCCGTGCGATCAGATAAGCCCCTTTCAGCAGGTCGGGCTCGGGGGAGTGCATCCACTCGAGGATCTCTTCCTGGAGGGTGTTGAACTGTATCTCCCGTATGATCGTCTCCAGGCGCTCCTGTACCATGTCGTTGAATGAGATCTCCCACTCTTTTTCCAGCTGGGGGATCACCTCTTCCCCGATGTCGATAAGGTATTTGGATACCTCTTCGAATACCGTGATATCCGGATCATCCAGCAGTTGGATGAGAGCTTTTATTTTATCGTTATCCCTGTTCTTTTCCATCGCTATGCAGTTAATTTATTCAACACATGCAATATCAACCTCTCCATTAACGACTGATAGTTCTCTACGGCCTCTCCCGTCACGCGGTTGGCGATGATGGCGCAGAGGGTGACAGCGCTGTGTCCCAGCAGGCGGGAAAGGCCGTATACGGCAGAGCTTTCCATCTCATAGTTGGTGATCCTCTCTCCGCGGGGAGAGACAAAAGACTCGATCTTCCTGTTCATGGAAGGGTCGGCAGTGAGGAGACGCAACATACGTCCCTGCGGGCCGTAGAAGCCCGGTGCTGATATGGTTATGCCTTCGATGACATCCGGTCCTGACATTTTTTCTGCCAGTTCTTCATCCGCATCGAACACATAAGGCGTATTCCAAATTTCGGGCCAATCCACCTCTTTCATAAGATTTTTTGCAAGATCCGTGTCTGCATGACGGGGTGTTTCGGCATAGAAATGCATCAGTCCGTCAAAGCCGATGGCTTTGCGGGTGAGAAGGAAGCTGTTGACGGGGATACCCGGTTGCAGGGAGCCGGAGGTGCCTATCCTGACCACCCTGAGACGGACCATTCCGGTCCTGATATGGCGTGTGCTGAAATCAATGTTCTTCAGGGCGTCCAGTTCGTTCAGGACGATATCAATATTATCGGTGCCGATGCCTGTCGAGAGCACTGTGATGCGTTGTCCGCGATAAAGTCCCGTGTGGGTCACAAATTCCCGGTTGGACCTTTTGAGCTCGATGCTGTCAAAAAAAGAGGATACCAGCGGTACCCTGCCGGGATCGCCCACCAGAATGACCGTGTCGGCCAGGTCTTCCGGACGCAGCCGGAGGTGATAGATGCTCCCGTCATTCTCTACAATAAGTTCCGATGCCTGCAGGTTATTCTTCATAAGTTCCCGGGTCTGTTCGATGGTTTAAAAAAAACATTTAAATATACTGAAAATGACGGGGATCAATGGCCCATTTGGAGAATTTAGCTACTTTTGTCCGTTTTTTATGAAAAAAGTAAAAATAATTAAAATATCAGGGAATAACAAGGGGGAGAGGATTGTCAAAAATAGTTGATGAGTTGATAGGTTGAAGAGTTGAAGAGTTGGGAGGGATGGAAGGATGGAATGATGGAAAGATGGAATGATGGAATGGTGGGGGGGGAACTCCAAGTACTCTAAGTACTCCAGGCACTCCAAGTACTCCAAACTAATGAAGGCAGAATGAAGTTTCAGGTTTCAGGTTCCAGGTGCGACGGATGATTGATGAACAGCGAATAACGAATTTTGAATTTTGATTTCTGATTTTTGATTGAATGAAAGGCTTCACGCAGAGGACGCAAAGCAATACGCAAAGAACGCAAACTATTGAATGAAAATACAAGGCAAAAGGAATAAGTCATAAAGCAGAAGGAGGTTTCAGGTTTCAGGTTTCAGGTTCCAGGTTTCAGGTTTCAGGTGCGACGGATGATTGATGAACAGCGAATAACGAATTTTGAATTTTGATTTCTGATTTTTGATTGAATGAAAGGCTTCACGCAGAGGACGCAAAGTGAAACGCAAAGTACGCAAAATATAGAATGACAATTGTATGACAATCGTATGACTACTGAATAACCACCGTATGACTAATGATCTTTGAATTTTGAATTCAGGTTTAAAAAATTATTACATGAGGCGTGTTGGTATTGTAATATTATTGATGCAGGTGGTCGTTTTTGGGGCTGCGGCGTCGGGGAATGCGATCAATCCCGAGGGGACGCGCAAGACCCTGGCGGCCACGCGCACGTCCCATCCTCCGAAGATCGATGGCGTCGGCGATGATGCCTGCTGGAAAAGCGTGCCCGCCGCCGGTGATTTTATTCAGTATGCGCCCTACAACGGCCGCCCTGCCACTTTTCCTACCACGGTGAAGCTGTTGTATGACGACCGTGCCCTGTATATCCTGGCAGAGATGTATGATCCCCATCCGGACAGTATCTACCGCGAGCTGGGCAAAAGGGATGCCGACCGGAATATCCGGGCGGACAACTTCAGTGTGGACATCAATCCTTTCCATGACGGGGTCAACGGTGTCTCTTTCAAGGTCTCTGCCTCGGGGGTGAAGACCGATATGAAACGCACGCCTTCGGCGCGCCATGGCCGCGACCTGAACTGGGATGCCGTCTGGCAGAGCAGTGTGAAGATCCATGATAACGGTTGGACCGTGGAGCTGCGTATTCCTTACTCTGCCATACGGTTTCCGAAGACGCAGAGCCCGGTGTGGGGCATAAACTTCTGGCGGGAGATACGGCGGTATCAGGAATACTCTTCCTGGAACTTTGTGGACCGGGAGGTGGGGAACAGCTTTAACTACCTGGGTGATCTTACGGGCATCCGTGATGTAGACCCGCCGCTGCGGCTTTCCGTGACGCCTTACGTGTCGGGTTATCTGGAAAACAATTCGGGCACGGGCAAATGGTCTAGCACATACAATGGCGGGATAGACGTGAGCTTGGGGCTCAACGAGAGCTTCACGCTGGATATGACCCTCATCCCTGATTTCGGACAGGTCCAGTCGGATGACAAGATCCTCAATCTCTCCCCCTTTGAGGTGAAATACAATGAGAAAAGGCCGTTCTTTACCGAGGGCACAGAGCTGTTCAGCAAAGGAGGGATTTTCTATTCCCGCAGGGTAGGAGGCAGACACCGGGAGTATTACAAGCCGTATCAGGAGGTGCAGCCGGGCGAGGAGGTGATCAGCAACCCCCGGGAGACACAGCTGATCAACGCCACCAAGGTGTCGGGAAGGAACGGAAAAGGTCTGGGCGTGGGGGTCTTTAATGCCGTGACCCGCAATATGTGGGCCGAGCTGCAGGATGACGAGACGGATGTCATACGCCGCGTAAAGACCCAGCCGGTGACCAATTACAACATGATCGTGCTGGACCAGAGCCTGAAGAACAATTCCTATGTGAGCCTGGAGAATACCAATGTTTATCGTTTTGCAGACCGGGATAATTATAATTACACCGCCAATGTGACCGCCACCGATTTTCTTTTCAAGGACAAGAGCAATAAGTACTCGGTAGGAGGGGTGGCTGCCCTCAGCCAGAAGTATTACGATACGCTTCCCACCATCCTGGGGCAGCGTGTCGAGGTGAAAGGAGGCAAGACCGGCGGGGCGTGGCAGGTGGTTTACAAAGGCAAGCTGATCACGGATACCTATGACCATAACGATATGGGCTATCTGCGTCACAACAACGAGGTCAACCATGAGATCCAGTTGGGGTACAACATGTACAAGCCCAAGAAAAGACTGCTCAGCTCCCGCAATGAACTGAAGGCCGAATATCAGGGTTTGTACAAGCCGAATGCTTTTACGGATTTTGAGATCGCCCTGAGCTCGTTCAGCCAGTTCAGGAACTACTGGTATGCCGGTGGCGAGATCAGCGTACGGCCTCTGGGCCGGGATGATTATTATGAACCCCGTGCGCGGGGGTGGCACTACCACCGGGGGTCCGAGGAAAGGATCTCCGGCTGGGCCGGCACCAACAGGAACAAGCCCCTTTCGGTACGCATGAACCTCTCGGGGAGACTGGTACACAATGAGTTCAATACCACGACGTATGACTTCTCCGTTACCCCTACCTACAGAATGAGCCAGCGACTGCAGTTCTCCTATGACCTGGATTACTACATCGCAGGTCATGATATCGGTTATGCCGGGAAGAATGAGGCGCGCGACTCCATCTGGTTCGGTGTGCGCAACGGCAAAACGGTCACCAATCTCCTGTCGGCCAGCTATATCTTTACCCGTGATATCTATCTCTCTTTCCGATTGCGTCATTACTGGTCGAAGGTAGACTACACGGGCGATTATTGCCTGTTGCGGCCCGACGGATCGCTGGAAAACGGCCCTTCCTTTCAGGGAACTTCCGACATCAACTACAACGTGTTCACGATCGATATGGATTTTGTCTGGCGTTTTGCTCCCGGCAGTGAGATGTCGCTGGTGTGGAAGAATGACATCAACACTTACAACTCGGATCTTGCGCCCGGTTTCTTCGAGAACCTGGGGAACGTGCTGACCTCGCCGCAATTGAACAGCTTTTCCCTGAAGGTCCTTTATTTTCTGGACTTTCAAAGGTTCAGGAAGAATGTTACTTAATGGTCAGATACTAAAAAGCACAGGTTATGATACAACGAATTCAAACGGTTTACCTCCTGCTTTCCCTGACAGTGATCGGGATGATGTTCTTTTTCCCCTTTACCGTTTTTGCAGATGCCGATGCGGTCATGTATGTCTTTGACTTTTCCGGTGTCCATGCGGTAGGGACGGATGCGATGGTCACGGGCACGCTGCCTTTCCAGATCCTGCTGGTCACCGTGGCCGTCATCAACCTGGTGACGATCTTTCTTTTCCGGAACAGGCGTCTGCAGATGCGGCTCTCTGTTTTCAACATGCTGCTGATGGCCGGTATCCTCGTGCTGGCAGCCTGGTACATCTATTACACAAAGAGGGAGTTGCAGGCACAGGTGTATTACAAGGTCACCCTGCTTTTCCCGCTGGTGAGCATCGTGCTTACCTGGCTGGCTTTCCGGAATATCCTGAAGGATGAGCTGCTGGTGCGGTCGGCTGACAGGATCAGATGATCGTCAGATGTTCTTCGTCGGTGATCTTCTCGCAATAATGGCATTTCAGCCGTAGGGGGTCTTTGGAGACAATGCGGAAACGGGTGGTCACCGGTTCGTGGTTGGTGATACAGGCGGGGTTGAAGCATTTCACGATGCCCTCTATTTCGTCGGGGATGGTCAGTTGATGTTTCTCCACCACCTCGTAGTCGCGGATGATGTTGAGGCGGGCTGCCGGCGCCACGAGGGCGATCTTGTTGATCTCCTTCTCGGAGAAATAGATACCCTCCACTTTGATGATCCCTTTTTTTCCGAATTTCTTACTTTCCAGATTGGTGCCGAATGTGATCTGGTTGGAGATGTTTTCCAGGCCGAGGATGTTGATAACAGAAAAAAGGGTGTCGGCCGGAATGTGGTCGATGACAGTCCCGTTCTTTATGGCGCTGACACTGAGTTGTTTCGTTTCTCCCATTTTTTTCCGTTTATATCAGGTCCAGGATGGAGGTGATGATGGCCTGCCGTACGAAGACCCCGTTGAGGGCCTGTTCGAAGTAGTAAGCTTTCGGGTTCTCGTCCACCTCGGGCTCGATCTCGTTGACCCGGGGCAGGGGATGCAGGATGCGCAGGTTCTCTTTCGTGTTCTCCAGCATTTCGTTGCGCAGCACATAGATGTTCTTCACCTTCTCATACTCGAGGGGATCGGAGAAGCGTTCCCGTTGCACACGGGTCATGTAGACGATGTCGGCCCGTGAGATGATCTCGGTGAAGTCGTCGTGTTCGTAATATTTCAGACCTTTTTTGTCGAGGATGATCTTGTACTCGTCCGGCATGCGCAGTTCGGCCGGCGAGATGAAGTTGAAGGTCGTGTTGTAGTTGGAGAGGGCGATGAGCAGGGAGTGTACGGTCCTGCCGTACTTCAGGTCTCCCACCATGAAGATGTTGAGTCCGTCGAGGGTACCCTGTGTTTTTTTGATGGAGTAGAGGTCGAGGAGAGTTTGTGTAGGGTGCTGGTTGGCGCCGTCGCCGGCGTTGATGATGGGTACGGGAGATATCTCGCTGGCGTAGCGTGCGCTGCCCTCGATGGAGTGGCGCATGACGATCAGGTCGGAGTAGTTGCTCACCGTGCGGATGGTGTCCTTCAGCGATTCTCCTTTGGAGACACTGGAACTGCCGGCCTCGGCAAAGCCGATGATCTGACCGTCCAGCCGTTTGACGGCGCTCTCAAAGCTGAGACGTGTGCGCGTGGAAGGTTCGAAGAAAAGCGCGGCGATGACCCGGCCGGAGAGAAGCCTGCCCGGGGGATCTTTTTCAAACCGGGCTGCCGTCTCCAGGATGGACTCTATCTCCCGGGGGGAGAAGTCGTTGATGGAGACGAGGCTTTTGTTTTTCAGTGAATTCATAGATCACTTTATATTAGCCGCAATAAAAATAAAAAAAACTGCAAAGCAAAATCTTTTTCTTCATGCTTTTGTCACATTTATCTCTCCGGCACGTGTCAGACGCTCTGTTATTCTCTCCGTCTCGCTCCGCGGCACGGAGAGGGTGAGACGGCAGGAGGTATCGAACTGCCGGCCGGTGACGGTGAGGTGTTCGCGGTCGATGATCTGCATGACCTTGTTCAGGGAACCGTAGCCAAAGGTGAGGGTCAGGATGTCACGGAGAACCCTTTCCCCGGTCTCTGCCGAGGCCAGGGCGGCGGCAGCCGCCTGCTTGTAAGCATTGTGCAATCCCCCGGTGCCCAGCAGGACACCGCCGAAATAACGGACCACCACCACCGCGGTGTCATACAGTCCGGCCGAGCAGATCTGCTCGTAGATGGGACGGCCGGCAGTGCCGGAAGGCTCGCCGTCGTCACTGTAACGATAGATGCCGCTCTCCGGCGACAGACGGAAAGCATAACAGTGATGCCGGGCGCTGTGATGTTCTTTGCGGAGACGGTCCAGCTCTTTTTTGAAATCTTCTTCATTTGTAACAGGAAAAGCATAGGCCAGGAAACGGCTGCCCCGGTCTTTGAAAAGACCTTCGGCAGGGGCGCGGAGCACCGGGTATTTGTCAAGAAACTTTTCCATAAAAAGATAAAAAGATCCGTTAAAGATGCAAAGATAATCGCAAAACAGACAATTCCATGGTATATGTTTAACCCGAAATCAGCCATAGAAAAACGTAAGCCTTTTACATGGCTGATCGGGGTTAATCCCAGCTCACGCATTCGTTCAGCTATTTTTTGGCATTCCTGATGCGTATTTTGGGTTAAACAAATACCAAATTCATAACGGGGGTTAACAAATTTTTACTAAAATTGTAGCCTGTAAGTCATGTTTTTCGATCTTCTGGTGCCGGTAAAATGCCGGACTTTATTCTTTACAATGTCGCATTTTTAGGGATGAAGAAAACATCACTCAGTGATATTGCCCGGGCGATGGGGGTTTCCAAAACTCTTGTATCCCTTGTATTGAACGGTCGTGGTGATGAGGTGGGGATCAAAAAGGATACCCAGAAAAGGGTGTTGGAGATGGCAAAAAAAATGAACTATATGCCTAATTTATTGGCCCGTGGCTTGCGTATCGGTTCATCGCGTATCCTCGGCTTGGTGCTGCCTAATATTGCCAATCCCTTTTTTGCTCATATTGCAAGAGTGGTGGAAGATGAGGCCGGGAAACAAGGCTACCGGGTGATGTCGGCGAGCTCGGATGAAGAATCTGAAAAAGAGAAAGCGATTATCAAAATGTTGTTGGAACGGCAGGTAGACGGTCTCATCCTTGCCACCTCGTTGAAAGAAAAGGAGGAGATCCGCTCATTGCAGGAAGAGAAAATACCTTTTGTTATGATAGACCGGTGTTTTCCGGACCTTCAGGTTCATAGTGTTGTGGTAGATAACCATGCCGGTGCTTATAAGGTAACGGAACATCTCATAGAAGAGGGGTTCCGGAAGATCGGACTGGTAAAGATCGGGCCTTCGCATATCACACCTATACAATTGCGTCATAAAGGTTACTGTGATGCTCTCCGGAATCATAACATCCCATATGACGACCGGTTGGTACGGGAGATCCCTTTTGGTTTTGATGAACAGGTCATGTGGGAGGCCATCACGGACATGCTCGCCCCTCCGGACGGGGCTGAAGCTTTGTTCTTTCTCAACAATGATCTGACCGTCACCGGCCTGAAAGTGATCCGGGACATGCAGTTACAGATCCCACGGGATGTGGCGATCGCCAGCTACGATGACCTGGATGTTTTCAATCTTTTGTGCCCGCCGGTGACAGCAGTGGCCCAACCCTGGAAGATCATCGCTCGTGAGTCCGTTCGTATTATCATGAAAGAGTTAAATGCGAAGAAACATCCCGTGGAAACGGAACGGGTCGTCTTACCTCCGACGATCAGAAAACGGGCATCAACCAGGAAATCGTAAATCTCTTTTAAAAATCAGGCTTTAGGGTGAGTTATGAAATTTTGCAGTGAGAATAAGAGAATATCCTTTTTTCGTGATTACGTTGCCGCTTTTAAGGCGGAAGAAAAGCGCTTCCTTGCAGCAACGGCTATTCCATTACTTCTGGTGTTTATTGGGGGCCTTTCTTCCTGTAGCCGGAACCATTTGATTAGGGATGCATCCTATCTGGACCGGGTAAAAAAGGATTTTGCCACAACGAAGAAGCTGGCTTCGCGGCGTGCCGGCGAGCTCTTTGATGTTTTCGGAGGGCGGCTCACCCAAGAGGAGCGGGAAGGGCTGATGTTCCTTTATGCTTATATGCCTTTGAACGATCTGGCCGATTACGATGGTGCTTTTTTCCTCGACCAAGTGAGATATTCCCTGCGGGCCCGCGAGGAGATGAGTTGGGGGGACAGTATCCCTGAGGAGATCTTCCTGCATTATGTATTGCCGTACCGGGTGAACAACGAGAACCTGGACTCTTTCAGGATGGTGTATTATGATGAGATAAAGGCCCGTGTCGAGGGTCTGTCGCTGGAGCAGGCTGCGCTGGAGATCAATCACTGGTGTCATGAGAAGGTAGCCTACCAGCCGGCGGACATACGCACCTCGTCCCCCATGAACACGGTGAAGAATGCCCGGGGGCGCTGTGGTGAGGAGTCCACCTTCACGGTGGCGGCCCTCCGTACGGCGGGCATCCCTGCGCGGCAGGTCTATGTGCCCCGCTGGGCACATACCGATGACAACCATGCCTGGGTGGAGGTGTGGGTGCACGGCCGCTGGCATTATCTGGGGGCCTGTGAGCCCGAGCCGGTGCTGGACCTGGGATGGTTCACGGAGCCGGCCTCGCGGGCTATGCTGGTGCATACCAAAGCTTTCGGAGCATACCGGGGCCGGGAGCCGCTGGTGAAGAACATGCCCAAATATGCCGAGATCAACTGTCTGCACCGTTATGCTGTCACCAAAGATGCCGTGGTGCGGGTCACCGACAGCGAAGGCCGGCCGGTGCAGGGAGCTGTGGTGGATTACCGGCTGTACAATTATGCCGAGTTTTTCCCACTGGCCAGCCTGGTGACGGACAGTGCCGGCTGTACGGTCCTTAATACAGGTCTGGGAGATCTGCTGATCTGGGCACACAAAGGGGATCTCTATGGTTATGAGAAGATGAGCGTAGCGGTTACGGACACGTTGCAGGTGGAGTTGCAGAACCATCCCGGTAAAGAGGATGTCACGGAGCTGGACCTGGTGCCTCCACCGCCCCGGAAATTCCCGAGCCGTCTGACCCCCGCACAGGAGGAGGAGAACGCCCTTCGCCTGCAGCATGAAGATTCCATACGGCTTGCTTATACGGCCACCTTCTATGACAGCATAGGAGCTGCGGCCTGGGCGGCCGGTCACGGTTACCCTGCCGATAGGATCGTACCCCTGCTGGTGAAGAGCATGGGCAATCATGCTACGATCACTGCCTTTCTGGAGAAGGTGGAGGATCCGCAGAAACAACTGGCCCTGTTGCTCCTGGAGAACGTCTCAGACAAGGATCTGCGGGATGTGACGGAAGAGGTGCTGCAGGACCATCTGGACCATGCGCCGCCACTGCAGGGGACAGAGGAGGACTATGGCAGGTACCTGCTCTCCCCGCGCGTGGCCAACGAACAACTGACACCCTACCGGGCTTTCTTCCTGAAGCATTTCACGCAGGAGGAACAGAACACATTCAGGGAGGATCCGGAAAAGGTGGCTGCCTGGATCAACGAAAACATTATCCTGGATAAGAAAGATAATTATTACGATGTTCCGATAACGCCTCCCGGCGTCTTTGCCCTGCAGCTGGCCGACCGTCATTCCCGCAAGATCTTCTTTACAGCCCTGTGCAGGACCCTGGGCATCCCGGCCCGTCTGGAGCCATCGCGGGATGTGGTACAGTACAGGCGCGGGAACAAGTGGCAGGATGTCTTTCTGAAAGGGGATCCGGTGCTGCCGGGCCGGACGGCCTCACTGACCCTGCAAACGGAAAAAAATGGTGCCGTGCCCCGCTATTATGTCCGGTACACCCTGGGCCGTTATGCGGAGGGGGTGTACACGACGATGGAATTCCCTTTCCGGATGGAGGCAACCTCTTTTGTCAATATGCCCATGGACCCGGGAGCCTACCTACTGGTCACAGGACAACGGGAAGAGGATGGCAGTGTGCTGGCCCGGATGCAGTTTTTCTCATTGCAGGAGAAAGAAAAAAAAACCGTGGAGCTGAAGGTCAGGAAAAGCTTTTTGCGCCCGCAGGTCCTGGGGCACATATCCGGAGACACTGATCTGAAAGCATGGACGGGAAAAGGGCAAAGAACCCTGGGCGGGATCCTGCGGAAAGAGGGAGCCGTTCTCTGCTGGATCGATCAGCGGAAAGAGCCCAGCCGTCATCTTATCAATGAATTGCCTGACATCCTTTATGCGCTGGGCTCCTGGGAAGGGAAGGTGGTGATCCTGGTGACCGGCGAAGAGGAGAAAGGGACCCTGGATCCGGGCAGCTTGTCCCTGCCGCCGGGGAAGATCCTTTTCATGGAAGATCCGGAAGGTGTGTTGCTGCAACAGGTTACGGAGACTGCCGGCAGGGCGGGAGAACACCCGGACAGGCCGGTGATAGCGGTGGTGGACGGTAAGAGACAGATCACGGACTTTATGGAAGGATACCGGATCGGGCTGGAGTCCAGGCTGGCAAGGGATGTGGTACGGGGAGAGTGAGGAGAGATGAGCGATGAGAAATGAGCGATGAGAGATGAGAGATGAGAGATGAGTCCTTCGATACGCCTGCGGCTACTCAGGAACCTCCTTCGGTACGCCTGGCGGCTACTCAGGAACCAGTAATGAGTTGATGATTGTAAATGACCAAGCCCCGAAGGGGCGATAAGCAACCAGGATTGGGCAACGCCCGATCTTTATAAGAATAAGTCTAAATAGCCCTGCCTCGCCTTTGCGTAGCCGCTTCGGCGGAGCAAGGAAAGGGCGAAAGAAAAATTAAAAAAGAGATGAAACAGATCATGAAAATTACGGGTATTTTGTTTTTGTTGATTGCATTTTTTGCCTGCACAGGGGGGCAGAAGGGGGAGGAGGACCTGACGGCGTGGGTTGATCCTTTCATTGGCACGGGCGGGCATGGTCACACCTTCCCCGGGGCGGTCCTGCCTTTCGGCGGGGTGCAGCTGAGTCCGGACAACGGCCGCAGCGGCTGGGACTGGTGTTCGGGGTATCATATCTCCGACAGCACCATCGCAGGGTTCAGTCATCTGCACATCAGCGGCACGGGCATCGGGGACCTGTGTGATATCCTGGTACTGCCGGCACGGGGTCCTTTCCCGGATGATACCACTGCGGGAGGCGATCATTTCATGCAGCCGCACTGGTCCTCTTTCAGTCACAGCAGGGAACATGCCGAACCGGGATACTATGCCGTATACCTGGACAAACCTGCGGTGGAGGCGGAACTGACGGTCACACGGCGTGCAGGATACCACCGGTATGTGTTCAAAGGCAAAGGGGAGGGGGCCGTGGTCTTCGATCTGGGCTTTCATATCAACTGGGACCTGCCGGTCAGGACCTTTATCCGGGTCGACTCTACGGGCCTGATCACAGGATATCGTTTTTCCAGGGGGTGGGCCCGCGACCAGCGGGTGTGGTTTGCCGCCCGTTTTTCGAGGCCTTTCAGCCGTTTTGTGCCGGTCAGGGGAGGCGCCAAAGGGCAGGGCAATGCCGTGGAGGGCCGGAATGTGCGGGGCATCTTTTACTTTGACGATGCCGGCGCCGTACCCCTTTTGCTGAAAGTGGGTATCTCCTCCGCCAGTGAGGAGGGGGCGCTGGCCAGCCTCCGGGAGCTGGACGGCCGGGATTTTGACGGGGTCCGCACAGCGGCCCATAAAGCCTGGCAGGAGGAACTGTCCAAAATACGGATAGAGACGCCGGACACCACCATGAAAAAGATCTTTTATACGGCCCTCTATCATACCATGATGGCTCCTTTTCTCTATTCCGATCCGCAGGGCAACTACAAAGGGGCCGACGGTCAGATACATAACAGCGGCGATCATGAGCGGTATACGGTCTATTCCCTGTGGGATACCTACCGGGCCGAGCATCCTCTCTTCACGCTGATCCAGCAGGACCGCCTGGGGGATATCCTGGCCTCCGTGATGGATTTTTACCATGAATACGGGCTGTTGCCCGTGTGGGCGCTGATGGGCAACGAGACGAACACCATGGTGGGCTATCATTCGATCCCTGTGCTGGCGGATGCCTATGCCAAAGGACTCCTGAAAGAGGATCCCGAAAAGGTGTTCGAGGCGATGAAGAGATCCTCCATGACCGATATCAAAGGACTCAAATGGGTCAAAGAGATCGGGTATATTCCCGCTGACAAAGAACGTCATTCTGTCTCCAAGGGGCTTGAATATACCATTGACGACTGGTGCATCGCGGATATGGCCCGGCGTCTCGGCAGGAAAGAGGATGAGGCCTACTACCTGAAAAGGGCCGGCTATTACCGGAATTATTTTGATCCCTCCACGCGTTTTATGCGGGGCCGCATGTCGGACGGCAGCTGGCGGACCCCTTTCAATCCGCTCTATTCAAGTCATCAGAGCTTTGATTATACCGAAGGAAATGCCTGGCAATACACCTGGCTGGTGCCGCACGATGTGGCAGGGCTGATACAGCTCATGGGCGGACGGAAAGCCTTCATTGCAAAGCTGGACTCCCTTTTTACCCTCAACAAGCCCGTGGAGGGGGAGAACGCTTCTCCCGATATCTCAGGGCTGATCGGGCAGTATGCCCACGGCAATGAGCCCAGCCATCACATTGCCTATTTGTACGATTATGCGGGGGCACCCTGGAAGACCCAGGAGCGTGTGGACCAGATCCTGCGCACCCTCTACTTTGCCGATCCCAACGGTCTGAGCGGGAATGAGGACTGCGGCCAGATGTCAGCCTGGTTCGTGCTGAGCAGCCTTGGGTTCTACCAGGAGAACCCTGCCGACGGGAATTTTGTTTTTGGCCGGCCTCTTTTTGACAAAGCCGTGATCCGGACCGGGCAGGGGAACACTTTTATTATTGAAGTGCATAACAATGCGCCCCAAAACAAATATATCCGGAAAGTTCTTCTGAACGGCCGGGAGCTTAAAAGAACCTATATTCGTTTTCAGGAGATAAACAGGGGCGGAAAACTGGAATTCGAGATGTCTTCGCAGCCTGTAAAGAGCTGGGGCAGTGATCCTTCCTGGGCTCCACCCTCCATGACAAAAGATTGATACGGATCCGTATCGAAAGCATCTGATAGAACGGTTGCGGGAACGTGAAATATACTGCAATAAATTGTTTTACAGTATATTGTATAGTTTTAACATTCTGTGTCGTATCTATTTTATATAAAAAACTAACACAGTCTCACTTTTTTTGGGAGAA
>JALVJE010000246.1 GCA_027028505.1 Bacteroidales bacterium | reverse complement strand
ATCCTGTGGTGAAAGGGGTCCAGGGCACCTGTGCCTGGGCATAATAGGGAGCGCCGGCAGCACCGTTGTTGATCTGGTAGATGGTACGCTTAAGGGTGATCTTCTCTCCCTCGTAACCCTCCGGGTAAATGACCGTCCGGGGACCCAGTTCCGTTTTGCAGTAGTTGTGCTCGTCACCTGTGAGGAGAGCCACCACCTTTTTGGTTTTGTTCACGGCCAGGTCCAGCAGCTGATCGCGTCGTTCGATGATCCCTTTGGGTGCCGGCTTCCCGGCGATCCAGGGACGTACTTCGTTGTTGCCGTTGTACCACATGTCGTCGGAGATGTGGGCACTGTTGGGAAAGAAAGGCGTGTGGATGGTGATGAAGATGTGGTCGATGTTGTCATCTTTCTCCAGCTGCTTCAGCACTTTTTTCAGCCATTCCAGTTGTTTGTCCATCACATATCCGTGAGGATTGCCGCCCACCACAGGGATCATCTGTTCGGCGGGTGTGTACCAGTAGTTAGAGTTGAGGCTGACCATTGCAACATTGTCCCAGGTATACCAGAAGACACTCTCTTCGTACGGAGGGAAATCTATTGTGCTTTTATCAGGGTCGTAAACGGCGCCGTCCTCGCTCTCCGGTCCGTTGGGAGGCAGAACAAAAGCACTGGAAAAGGTGTGGGTCGTGCTCTGTGTGGCATAGGGAAAACGGTCGACGGAAAGGCGGTAGCCGTGGACCGTGTCGTAGAGGGTGCGCATCACCTCCTCATGGTTGCCCTGGCCGACCACCACCGGAAGATAGTGGGCAAAGGGCTCGATGGCATGTTTAAAGTTCTCGTATTGCAGCAGCGATTCGTCCGGGTGATCGCGGTAGCCGCTGATCAGGTCGCCGGTGAACTGCAGGAAAGCCACCTTGTGTTCGGCGGCGGCAGCGCCGATGCGTTTGACCATGTAGGCATTGGTACCGCCCAGGTTACGTTCTCCCCAGCCGGCGCCTCCACGTGAGTCGCTGGTATAACCGAAGACAAATGAGCTGCGGCTCCCCGGTGCCGGCGCCGTTTCAAAAGCATAGTGTTGCACCTGTTGTCCGTGGGTGACCGTATAGCTGTAGTGCTGCCCGGCCTCCAGTCCTGTTACGGCGATCTCATGGTGCCGGGAATGCCGGCCGTCGGTGAAGGTTTTGCCTTCCACAACGACCTTCCCCTTTGCCGGCAGGTCACTGTCCCACCAGATAACGGCCGACCGGTCGGTGACATTGCTGACAAAAGGCCCTGTCAGGATGCAGGGCTCCACGGTGAAAGGGCCGGTGCCGGCGAAGGCGATCTTGCCGTCGTAAAGGATCCTGCCCTCTGCATTGATGACCCGGTATCCCAGGACCCCCCGGCCGCTCTTTTCCCAGCCGGTCATGTCGTAGTGCCCCCGCACCACATCCATGTTGATCATTACTTTGCCGCCGAGGATCCGGAAACTCTGTGAACGGTACACCGGCAGGGGGAAGCGGTTGCCGACATAGTCAATGAGTCCTATGTACAGCAGACCGCTCAGCGCCGGACGATGGAAATCCAAAAGAAAGCCTTTGGGCAGGCCGTGGACCGAGGCGGGAAAATTTTGTGTCGATAAACCGGCCGGCTGGGGTACTTCATGAAAAACGATCGTGTCGTTCACGGGTACCATAAGGAGCGTGTCATGCTCTTTCTCAAAGCGGCTCAGTATGGACGGGATCTCCGGCCCCTGACCCCAAAGGGTCAGTGTAAGGGCCGGGAAAAGAAGGAATGCAAAGATCTTTTTCATATAGGTATGTGCAATTAATTATTATTTTCTTTTTCCCCACTTTTGAACAGATCTGTTACCCATCTGTATTGGGTCAGAAGCAGGAACCCGACGATCAGGTTCAGGGCGTTCACAGCCCAGTCAAATTTTTCTTTTGTCCCGTGTTCCAGTCCGTTCAGGTTTCCCTTAAAAGCAAAGTAGGTGTGGCTTAAAAAAGGAGATATATTGTTCAGTACCAAAAGTCCACCTATTATAAAAATGCTGATCTTTAGCAGGTCGGCAGTTTTTAGATTTCCAAGATCGATACGGTCATCATCAAAGCCTTTGTCCAGTTTTAAAAGCGAAACGATCTTGTCGGCCCGATAGATGAGGATCAGGAACAATCCGACTATCAGGAGCAAGACCACCACGATCCAGAACAAAGAGAAAACATCCATATCAGACAGGGCAAAAGAGATGTTTGCGGGTAATACAGAAAAAAGAGCGATCAACATTGCATACAGTCCGAAAACCTTTATCAGCAAAATGAAAAGATCCCTTTTTGTCATCTGATGAAGTGTTATAATAAGTGGTAAAAGATAATGTTGTTCCAAATGTACTGAATCGCCCATAGATTGACAAACCATTCCTCTAGTACAGGGTCTTTTACCCCTCCTTTGCTTCGCTGCTTATTTCAGTTGAAAAGTGTACCAGTATATTAATTCAAAAG
>JALVJE010000245.1 GCA_027028505.1 Bacteroidales bacterium | reverse complement strand
CTTCCTGGGTCTGGTGGATTTCGAACAGAACAAGGTGATCAAGATCTTCACCGTGATGACGGTCATCTTCATGCCTCCCACACTCATCGCCAGCATCTATGGGATGAACTTCAAATATATGCCGGAACTGTACGGCCATTACAGCTATCCCCTGGCCCTCCTGGCCATGGTGCTCTCTTCGATGGCGGCCCTGCTGTACTTCAAGCGGAAGAAGTGGCTGTGAGTTCACAGTTCATAGTTCACAGTTCATAGTCCTTCGAGCTTCAAGCATCGAGCATCGAGCATCGAGCATCGAGCTTCAAGCTTCAAATTTCGAGCTTCCCCTCTTCTCCGGATTGACACAATACTTCAGCTCTTTTCCTTCAAAGAAGTCCAGGATATTCTGTGCGGCCTGACGGCCTATGGCGATACGTGTGTCGAGGGCTGCGGTGCCGATGTGGGGTACGGCGATCACATTGTCCATCGCCAGCAGTTCATCCGGTATCTCCGGTTCATGCTCAAAGACGTCCAGGGCGGCGCCGGCGATCTCTCCCGTCTGCAGGGCCCGTATCAGGGCTTTTTCATCCACGACAGCACCCCGCGCCGTATTAACCAGGACAGCCGTCTTTTTCATTTTTCCAAAAGCCTCCTCACCCAGCAAATGATGTGTCTCCGGGGTGAGGGGTGTATGCAGCGACACCACATCTGCCGTCTCCAGCAGATCCTCCGGGGACAGAAGATAGGCATGATAGCGTTTCTCCTCGTCCTCCGGCATACGGCGGCGGTTGTGATAGACGATCTTCATCCCGAAGGGCAGGGCTCTGCGTGCGAAAGCCTTGCCGATACGTCCCATGCCGATGATGCCCAGGGTCTTCCCCTCCAGGGTCATCCCCAGGTTCTCCATCACCCCCCAGCGCACCTTTTCCTTGCCAGCCCGCAGCTTGCGGTCCATCTCCGCCACCCGCCGCACCAGCGCCAGGAGCAGGGCCATGGCCAGCTCGGCTGTGGGCTCGGTGACCTGGTCGGGCGTATTGGTCACCACGATGCCATGGGCCGTGGCCTGCGCCAGGTCGATGTTGTCCACGCCGGCGCCGAAATTACTGAGGATACGCAGCGGACCGCCGGCAGTATACACTCCCTCCGGCACCTTATTGCCAAAGACCGTGAGGATGGCTTCACAACGCCCGGCCATCCTGACGAATTCCTCCTCCGTGGCGCTGCGGCCCGCCGGCCAGATCACCTCATAGCCTGCCTGCAGCAGCGGCTCCACACTCTCTTCGGGAATGCGGTAAGTGACGAAAATGCATTTGGGGTCAGAGTTCATAGTTCATAGTTCACAGTTCACAGTTCACAGTTCATAGTTCGTAGTTCGTAGTTCGGTTACTCAACTCCACACTCCAAACTCCACACTCCAAACTCGTAACTTCCTTATTTATACTCAAACCTATACAACCCTGACCCCAGCTCCAGCACACGGTCGTCACCTTCAGTGCTCATCCTGCCGGCGGAAAGGCTCTTCTCCACCGGCATACCGTCGAGTGTCACGGCTTTTCCGGCGGCGCCGGGGAGGTACACCGTAGCGGTGGTGTTGGCAGGGACCTCCACCTCAACGGTCATGGCATTGCCGTTCCCTTTTTCCCAGTAGACGGAGGCTTTGCCATAATGGGTCTCCAGCGATGCAGTGGCAAAGGTCAGTCCGCCGCCCGGCTGCGGACGGACGATGAAATGCTTGTATCCGGGATGTTGCTCGTCGGGGTTGAGACCCGCCACATAGCGGTAGAGCCAGTCACCGATAGCGCCGTAAGCGTAATGGTTGAAGGAGTTCATACCGGGATCCTCGAAGGTACCGTCGGGTTTGATGCCGTCCCAACGCTCCCAGATGGTGGTGGCCCCTTTGGTCACGGGATAGAGCCACGAAGGATATTTCTTGCGCAGGAGCAGCATATAGGCAAGATCATTATGTCCGTTTTCGGAGAGTACCGGGTTGATCAGAAAAGCCCCCAGAAAGCCTGTGGTTAGATGGCCGAACTTCTTCACATCGGTGGCCAGACGTGCGGCGGCGCTGTCCTGCATATCTTCGGGGATCAGTCCCAGATCGAGGGCCTGCACATAAGCCGTCTGGGTGTTGGGAGAGAGACGGGCGTTGGGGGTGACGTACTCTTTCTGGAAGGCCTCTTTGATCCGGCTGAACAGCTCGCGGTAATGCCAGGCATCCTCGTCCCGGCCCAGCACCTCGGCCGTTTTGGCCAGCAGCAGGGTGGAGCGGGCAAAATAGACCTGCCCGAGGAAGTCCTTGTCGGTGGTGGCACCGGGGTAATCGGAACGGTTGGTGTTGAACGCCAGCCAGTCGCCGAAGGTAAAGTCGTTGTTCCAGAGATGATCCCTGCCGGCACGCCGTGTCTGGTAATCCACCCACTTTTTCATGCTCTCATACTGGTTCTCCAGGATCTTTTTGTCGCCGTACAGTACATAAACATGCCAGGGCACGATGACCGCCGCATCGGCCCAGCCGGCTGAGGCCGATGCGCCCTTGCCGTTTTTCGAGAGCACGTCGGGGATCACATGAGGCACCTGTCCCTGAGCCTGCTGGTCGACAATAAAGTCTTTCATCCATTTGCGGTAAAAAGGCGCCACCTGCCCGTTGAAGCAGGCTGTCGGTGCGAAGACCTGGGCGTCGCCCGTCCATCCCAGCCGTTCGTCCCGCTGCGGACAGTCGGTAGGCACATCCAGGAAGTTGCCTTTCATCCCCCACAGGATGTTATGTTGCAACACATTTACCAGCGAATCGGAGCACGAGAAGAGACCGGTCTGCTCAAAAGCAGAGTGGATGACGATCCCCCGCAGCTTATCGGTAGTTACCCCGCCGGGGTATCCTTTTACCGCCACATAGCGGAAGCCGTGAAAGGTGAAGTGCGGCTCAAAGACCTCCTCACCATGGCCGCTCAGGATGAGCGTATCGGTCTGTTTGGCTGCCCGCAGGTTCTTCGTATAAAAGTTACCTTCTTTGTCCAGCACCTCTGCATGTCGCAGGACGATCGTCGTCCCGGCAGGTCCGCTGGCTGTCAGGCGCACCCATCCCACCATGTTCTGTCCCATGTCCACCACGGTATCCCCCTCAGGGGTCACCAGCACCTTCACCGGCACGATCTCCTCCATGCGTTTCACCGGCAATCCTTCCGATGCCACGAGGATATCCTTGGGATAGTCTTTTTCTTTTACACCGGCCCACTTAGTATCGTCATAACCGCTTTTTTTCCAGGCCGGATCCGCCAGACGCGCATCATATTTCTCCCCGTCATAGATGTCCGACATGCGTATCGGCCCATCGTTGGAGCTTTTCCAGGAGCCGTCGGTGACCAGGGTCTCCCGGCTGCCGTCGGCATACTCTACCTCCATCTGCAGCAGCAGGGCCACTTTATCTCCATATACGTTCCGGTTGCCACGGAAGGCCAAATGCCCCCGGTACCAGCCGTCCCCCACCAGGGCTCCCACAGCGTTGGGACCCTCTTTCAACAAAGAAGTAACATCATACGCCTGGTACTGCAGGCGTTTGTTGTAGCTGGTCCAGCCGGGCGTGAAGAGCTGGTCCCCCACCCTCTGACCGTTGAGCCACAGCTCATAGAGACCATGGACCGTCACATAGACCCTCGCCCGTTTCACCTTTCCTTTCAGCATGAACTCTCTACGAAAACGGTGTGCCGGCTGTGAACGACGGGTATTCTCCTTTATTGTAGAGATGATCCATGAGGCTTTCCAGTCGCCGGGCTGCAAAAGGCCTGTCTCCCACCATGCCGGCCGGCTCCAGGCAGAATGGTTGCCATGGTTGTCCCACACGCGCACCTGCCACCAGGCCCGCTGCCCCGATTTCAGGGCGGGACCCTCGTACGGCACGTATACCGACCGGTCGCTTTCCACTTTGCCGCTCGTCCAGAGCAGCTTGCTCTTTTTTGAAAGATCATCGCGTGCAGGGGCTACACGGATCTCATAGGCCGTCTGCCGCACATCCCGTCCCTCGCCGGTGAGACGCCACGACAAACGGGGATGGACATCGGCGATCCCCAGCGGGTTCACCAGGTCTTCACAGGTAAGATGCGATACCTCCAGGGCCGGCTTGCCCTTCAGCGAAAGCAATGCTGCCAGGCCCAGGACCGCCAGAAGGGAGAGAGGAAGTTTTTTGATAAGCATGGGAAGGGGTTTTGAGTTGTGAGTATCGAGTATCGAGTATCGAGTTGGGAGTATCGAGTATCGAGTATCGAGTATCGAGTATCGAGTTGGGAGTATCGAGTTGGGAGTATCGAGTTGGGAGTATCGAGTTGAAAAGTTCACAGTTCACAGTTCACAGTTCACAGTTCACAGTTCACAGTTCATAGTTCATAGTTCAGAGTTCATAGTTCAGAGTTATTCTTTTGCCTTTTGCCTTATTACTTATTACTTCTTCCATCGTTCCTCTTCAGGTTTTCTTCGGCCAGCTGGCCGGTATATTTCGTCAGCATCTCCAGGGCTTTGGCCTTGTCACTGTCGAACAGGGGCAGGATCATCTTCTCAAAATTCCCCATGTTCTTCATGATGTCTGTCTCGAACTTCTTGTTGGCAGCCCTCACCTTTCCGATCACCTGCCCGTAATCCTTGTCTGCTCCTTCCGAGAAGGCAGAGAAGCTGAAATAGGCCGGTGCTTTTGCAGGGACATAGAGGGTCGTATCTTTCTGCAGGTGTTTCTCTATGGCCTGTTTCCAGTCGCCGCCGTCATAGTCTTCCGGCACACGGGTGATGCCTGCGAACCAGGGGGTGAAAGCCTGCGTGCAGGGGCGGCGCGGGGCCAGCCACATCACGGCACCCATGGCGGGGGGCATATTGCTGCGGAGTTCAGCCACAAAACCATACTGTGTGCTGGCCGTGCAGATGGTCCGTTCTTTCGTGTAATGGGGACTTCCTTTTTTATAGCCGTCGGTCAGGTCGAGGGGCGTGCCCTCATAATGATCCCGCAGGACGGCCATGAGATCTTCCACCTCCAGCTTTTTCGCCGGCACAAAAGAGAAGGGGAACTCATCATCCAGGGAATAGTTTTTCCCCGACAGATGACGCAACCCGCCCCACTCGCGGGTGATGTTGCGGTGGTTGGCCTGGTTGGCAGGGTTGCCGTACACCTTCCGGAAACTGAACTCCCCGTCACGGGCAGGATCATACCATCCTCTTTTCTCAGCATATTCGATCAGGTCCGGTGATCCGTAAAAGTTCATCGTATCCTTCAGGTCGACCCGTGTGATGGTATAGTAATTGGGGATAATGGCCACCTGGTCGTCGGGGATGCGTGCGGCCACCCAGTGCTTGCCGTTGACCACCGACAGCATCCAGGCCTCCTTCGGCCCGGCGATGCAGTAGGTACGTCCTGACGAGGCATAGCCGTACCGCTCCACCAGCGCTCCGCCGATCTTCACAGCCTCACGGGCCGTATGGGCACGCTCGGCCATCAACCGCCGCAGGTTCCAGGTGATACCGCCACGGGTGAGAGCAGGCTTGTCCTCACGCGATGAACAGGCATCCGAGGCGATCACCACCCCGTACTCGTTCATAAAGCCGTCGGAGAACTTCATCCCCGGCATCTCCAGCCACAGGTAAGCCACGGTGTGGGCCACCTGCGGCACCTTAGCTCCTTTGTGCAGGATGATCTTCTCCTTTTTTCCGTGATCCTGCGCCGGCACACGGAACCAGCGCACCACCTGCTGTCCTCCGTCATCCTCATTGTGGGCGAACATCACCGCCCCGTTGACCGTGGCTTTCTTCCCTGCCAGCACGGAATAACAGTTCATCTGATCCTCCTGGGACAGGACCGGCGATCCGCTCCACAACCACAGAACCAGAAAACTCAATAAAACCGGTAAAGATCTTTTTATCCTTTTCATTGCATTCATATTATGATTACCGTAAGATATAAAAACAATCGATCTTCAAATTTCTCTCAACTCTATCCACTCTTTATTATTACACATATAAACTATTAACTATTATTTTGTAAAGTGTTAAATAATACGGATAATGTTTTTTCTCTTTTTACTTTGTTTTTCATTTCGCATTGCCATATTGTAATAACTTTCCAGCCCGAATTTTCCAATTCGGCTTTATTTCTTTTATCTCTTTCAATATTACCGGCTATTTTTTCTTCCCAAAATTTTTTGTTTGTTTCGGGTAATTTCCCGGCAGGGCAGTCATGCCCGTGCCAAAAACAACCGTGAACGAAAATAACGGTTTTATATTTGGGCAAAACAATATCCGGTTTGCCGGCATATCTTTTATCGTTTTTTCTGTATCTGAAACCGTTGGCAAATAAGAACTTTCTGACCAATATTTCGGGTTTTGTTTCTTTACCCGAAATTTTGGACATTATTTCGGAGCGTTTTTGTTTGGAATAAATATCAGGCATTACAGTTTATTTCATTATACTTATCTATAAATTCCTGATGATATTTTATTGCACTACTTAATAACTCACCATATGTTTTTACATAAACCATGTTTGATCTTTTATATGCTTCCGCTTTCATTCGGACTTCTTCTTTATCAACTAATCTCTCACCAATTAAATAACAATAAATATTCTTTCCGAGTTTATTTCCGAGTCTCGATTTTATAAAAGTAACATATTTAAATCCTTGGTCTAATTCTTTATCACTAAGTGCTTTTTTAGGCCTTTTCAGTTCTATTATGAAAAAACTATCTGCAAAAGATTGACATAAAAAATCAATTCTCCTATCATTTTCATCAATATCCAGTTCTTTAAATTCCTCTTTTAGCATTTTTGAATATGTAACTTCATCTCTAAAACTCATAATTCTTGGATCAAGAAGCCACGGGAACTGTTTTAAAAAGTTGTGTAATTCAGGAACCTCTCTTGTATTATTTTCTATGTGATTTTTGAATTTTTCAATAGTCTCAAGACGAACTTGGGCTATTTTGTACATTTCTCTTGCTTCAATCAATTCCCATTCTTTAAATAAAGTGATTATTTTCTCAGATTGATTAAAATCAGTCCCATCAATTTCAGCAGCTAATTCTTTAAACGCCTCAAATTGAAATGAATCGCGGGTGTATTTAATCAACTCAACTGCTTTGGGTATTTCAACTCCTTCAGCGCTTAATATTGAATTAGTTATTTTTTTTGCCAAACCTTTTTCATGTTTAGGTAATTTGTTTATCCATTCGTCCAAATCAATATTAAACTTATTTTTTAAAGTTTCCTTTTTATTTTCTTCTCTATTTTTTC
>JALVJE010000244.1 GCA_027028505.1 Bacteroidales bacterium | reverse complement strand
GTGATCAGGGCCCTTCCCTCCCGGAAGGCAGGCAGGCTCACACGGATCCTGTCACCCACATTATAGGACTTCTTGTCGGTGGAGAACATCAGCATCTCCGCGCCGCCGGGCCCTTCCTGGGTTTCGTTGTTCCACCAGCCTTTGTAGGTGAGATAGAAGGTCTTTCCGCAACTGTGGCCGCTCACGGGATCAATGACCCTTATCAGACGGCGTCCCCATTGCTCTTTATCGAATTTCATCTCATAAAAAGCTTTGCCGTTGTGGGTGGTGATCTTGTCCGTGCGTATCAGGTTGCGGCTTCTTTTCCTTACATACTCGGCCAGGTCGTCATAGGAAGAACGGTCCCACCACCACCGCCAGGAGATGTTATAGATCTCCACGATGACGGTGCGATCGACCGGTTTTCCCTCTTCGTTGACGGTGACGATAGGGATGATATTGGTCTCGTTGGAGTAAAGAGCACCGTTCCAGCCGGGGCCGGCAGGTATCTTCACCCCTGCATAGCTCTGAAAGGGAGAGTAGAGGATGGAGAAACGGTCTTCGCTGAAGTCGCCCGAAGGTTCAAAGACACGGGTCTTGAAAGTGGCCTGCAGCATGCCGGGGGCTTCCTGGCCTACATGGATGCCGGGGAGGAAAGAAACTTTGCCTGCATCGTCCAGTCTCCCTTCGAAGATCTGCTCCTCGTCGGTGTAGAAGGATTTGGAGGGATCATCGAAAGCGTAATCCTTGTAATCTTTGAAGGCCGTATGTGCCGGAGAGAGGCTCAGCCGTACATCGGCTTTCAGGTTGCGGGCTGTGGCGCCGTGGAGCCAGGTGGCGGCCAGGGTGCCACGGTTGTCGCTGTCGCGTGTGAGGATCTTCTTGCCGAAATCGAGCTTTATCTTCAGGCGGTTGGGCTTGACGGTCTCTATGCGCAGGGTCTTGCTGAAGAGGATATCCCCCACACGCACTTTGGCCAGCCACGGGCCCGTGGGAGCATCCCCTTCCGTTTTTATGCGGAGATCGTACATGCCGTTCAGCGAGCGTGTCTCCACCTTCCGCAGATAAAGACGGCTGTCGGGGGTGTATAGCTCCAGGATCACGGGATGATGAGCGGGGAGCAGGTGTTTTTTATCTTCCAGGATGAAGGTCAGATAGATAGAGTCACCGGGACGCCATATATCCCTTTCCCCGTACAGGAAGCCTTTGAGACCTTTGGTCACTTTCATGCCCGACACGTCGAACATGCTCACCGGCAGGGCTGCGCCGTCGTCCACGCGCAGGTACCCTTTCTGGTGGTCGTGGGTGGCGATGATGAGGAAGGGTTTGCGGGGGAGAGCGAGGGTGGCGATGCCTTTGTTGTCTGTCGTGGTGGTGGCTATGAGCTGGTGCTGGTAGTCGTAGGCTTTCACATCAACCCCTGCCAACGGGGTGGCATCCGGGAGGTTTGTGACAGCGATCAGCAGCCGGTGGTCATCGCCTCCCTTGACAATGATCCCCAGATCGGAGGCCAGCACGTTGCGGGAGGCGCTGCGGTTGTTGTACATATAGTAAGAGGGCGAGCAGGGATCATCCCGTTCCCGCCAGTTGTATTCGCTGTAGTCCCAGGAAGGATCCCAGTTGTCATAGTAGAGATAGTTGTTGTTGCCGCTGTTGGGACCGTCGTAAATGGAGAACTCGGGATCTTCCTGTACGGCCTGGCTGGGGGTGGTGGTCTCTTGGTCATTGTTGCCGCTGCAGGGGTAGAGCGATTGGTGACGGTTGAAGGAGAGGGTGACACGGTAGAGAGCCCCCGGCTCGGTATGGATGAGCCCGGAGAGGTCGAGGGAGAAAACATTCCAGGTGCCGTAATCAATGGGTTTGTCAGAGACCAGGGGGATCTCTTTTTTCAGGATCAGACGCCCCACCCTCCGTAGCTCACGGTTGCCGTCGAGATGGTTGACCTGCAGGAACTGCGGGATGTTCTTTTCGTAGATCTTCACCACCTTGATCGTCACAGCCTTCAGACTGACAGCCCGGAAGGGCAGGAGCAGGCCTTTGGAGGATGGGATGATCACCCCCTTGCCCAGGATCTCTACGGCCGGTTTGATGCCCGTGAAAGAGATCTGATGTGTGTAACGCCGGCCCAGACGGTAGCCCTGAACATTCTTTATGGCCGGCAGGATCACGAGATCTCCCGGCTTGGTCATCGTGCGTTCCGGATAGACCCTGACGATATTCCTGTGACGTTCCAGACGCACCTCAGGGCCTCCCTCAAAATAGATCAGACCGTTGAGATATTGGCTGGTGCTCACGGGATCCGAAAAATAGAGATCGACACGCTGGCCGTTATCCAGCATGGTCTTTACGCTCATGAGAGAGAACTCACTGAGTGCCGGGACCGGTATTTTAAGCTCTCCTTTGTCTTTTGTGCCGAGGGGGGAGCCGTCCCAGGAGAGGGTGATCTCCCCTCTTTTTTCCGAACGGTGGATACTGTCCACCGTAAAAAAGT
>JALVJE010000243.1 GCA_027028505.1 Bacteroidales bacterium | reverse complement strand
TCTGCCGGGAGATTCCCTGATCCATGAAAATGATACTACCCGTTATTCCGTCTATATTAAGAGTCCCCGGCAAATTCCTTTTTTTGAGAACGTGGACAGTCTGGGATATTACATGGGTGACTGGCAGGACCGGAACGGAACTACCTGGATCAACCAGGACCAGAAGGAGGGTAATGCTTACTTCACGGCGATGGTAGGCGATCGCCGGGATCAGTTCTTTATTTATGATCGCAGACTGGAGCATATTACGGCCCATACTGTGTTCAGTTTCGATTACCGGATATTACAGGGTGAGGGAGGAACATCTGGTGCCGATACGCTCAATGCTTTCGAGAAGATCCATCTTATCCTCTCCCGGGATTGTGGAGATCACTATGATACGTTATATACCATCGATCAAAGCGTACATCGCCCCGACACCCTTTTCAGACGGGTCTTTGTCCCTCTGGGTGATCATGCCGGTGAAGGCATTATCATTGGTTTTACAACGGATTGGGATAACCGCTGGGCTACCATCCATTATGATAATATCCTGGTGGCGGATACGATCTATTCCAATGTGATCACAGGAACTTCCATTTGTGAGGGAGAAGCTCTGCATATTTCCGGAAGTGCTGCTGCAGGGGGTGTCGGCGGTCTGTCCTATAAATGGGAAGAGAGTCCTGACGGGGTATCCTGGTCCCCCGCAACGCATAGCGGAAATGTGCAAAATTATGATACATCCGGACTCTCCTCCTCTGCCTATTTCCGGAGGATCGTGACGGATTCACTGTCTCAGACCGATACAAGCAATGTGATCTTTATCGGGGTGGTGTCCTGGCCGATGCCGGTGATCACACCTGATACGGCTGTTTGCTCCGGCGACTCAGTGACCCTGGTGGTTTCGGGAGGTGATGCTTATCTGTGGAATACAGGTGAGACGGAACCCAAGATCAACGTGTCGCCTGCTCATGACAGCACCTATTCCGTGACCGTGACCAATGGGGGGCTTTGCCAGGTCGATACCTCTGTGACCGTTACCGTTCACCCATTACCAGAGGTGTCGCTACAGGATACTTCTATTTGTATGGGGGAAGATGTGGTGCTGGACGCCGGCGACTTTGCCGGTTATCAGTGGAGTACCGGCGCTACGAGCCGGACGATCGACGTGTCCCCTGAGGAGGATACGCAATATTCTGTGACCGTGACCAATTCGTATCAATGCAGTAAAGATGCTTCCGTTCAGGTGACAGTTCATCCTCTTCCAGAGATAACGTTGAAGGATACAGCCATCTGCAGGGGAGAGGATGTGGTGCTGGACGCCGGCTACTTTGCCGGTTATCAGTGGAGTACCGGTGCTACGAGCCGGACGATCGATGTGTCTCCTGAGGAGGATACGCAATATTCTGTGACCGTGACCAATGCCTACCAGTGCAGCAATAATACTTCTATTTTGGTGATGGTGTATCCTCTGCCTGAGGTTTCACTGGGCCGGGATACCACCGTCTGCAACGGAGCGACCCTGATCCTGGATGCCGGGGATCATGCTGCTTACCGCTGGAGTACGGGAAGCGACAGCCGTCAGATCACTGTCAGTACGACAGGAGATTACCGGGTGGAGGTGACGGATGAGCACGGCTGTGTGAACGGAGATACGATATATGTTGAGTTCACGGTCTGTACGGGTACCGGCAGCGAAAAGGCCGGAAGGATCACCGTATATCCCAATCCCACGCGCGGGAGGGTTACCATCAGCGGACTGAATGTAGCGGAGGTGGTGTGGCTGGAGGTGCTGGACGCGGCCGGCCGCACGGTGACGGTCATTCAACCCGATCAGGAAGAAGTACAGGTCGACCTGCAGCATGAAAGTCCCGGCATCTTTTTCATCCGGATATACCTGCGGAACGGAGAGAGGAAGGTGGTGAAGGTGAGAAGGGAGAGATGAAGCTCCACCTCCGCCGTCCTTCGGTACGCCTTCGGCTACTCAGGGACCGGCTATGGGCGCCTACGCTAAAGCTTCAGCGACAGCGTGCGGACGAAGGATAAAGCGATGAAGCGATAATGCGATAAAGCGACGAAGGCACCATGTACGGATGAGATAGTGAAGGATTTGTATAATCAGGAATTTAACAGTAAATTGGGAAATCCTTTAGTCCCAAACCGTTAAACACCTGTTATCATGAAAAAGATCTGTTTTCTTCCGCTTTTTTTTCTGATCGTACTGTATGCCATGGCACAGCCTGAGGTCCCGGTGGATCAATGGACCGGCAAAACGATCCTGCTGATCGGAGCCCATCCCGACGATGACACCTATTCACAGGGTACCCTGGCCATGCTGCAGGAGCACGGCAATGAGATCTATATCGTAACGCTTACCACAGGCAATGTGGGAACGCAGGACACGACCCTCTCCATGACCGATCTGGCGCTTATCCGGAAGCAGGAAGAACTGGCTGCCCTGAAGGAGCTAGGCATCCCCGATGATCATTACAACAACCTGGGCTATGACGACGGGATGCTGGAGTATCAGAACAAAAAGGATGTTGTAGCTCAGCTGGTCTACCAGATCCGGAAAATACGGCCGGATGTGCTCTTTGCCTTTGACCCCGGCAAAGGGTGTCAGCGTTGGCACAAGGCCGACCACCGTGCTGCCTCCTACCTCACCGCCGATGCGGCACGGGCCGCCATGTGGCCGCTGCTGTTCCAGGGACAGATCACCGTAGGAGGAGTGAAGGCCTATACCGTCCCTGCATACATGTTCTATGACAGTGATACGGCTGACATAAACACGTGGGTGGATATCTCAAAATATGTGGACAAAAAGATCAACGCTATAAGCAAGTATGTCAGCCAATGGAGCTCGGGATGGTATAAATATACCGGTCCGGTATTGTCACCGGAAGAGGAGAAAAAGGTGAAGGAGAACCTGGCCCGACGGATCAAGAAAAGGAACGGGGTGGCAGTGGAAGGATTCCGTTATTATAAAGGACTGCCGGATGGGATCGGGCGGTAGGCGGGGAAGAAAGGCAAAAGTAATAAGGCAGAAGGCATAAGGGAGTTCGATGCTCCCCGTCCGAATGGATGACTCCCTGTCTGCCCTGCCGGTAGGCAGGGTAGACAGGGACATTCGTCCGGGCGGACGGGCGGGGATGCTCGAAGCTCAAAGGGGAAAGACGAAAAGTCTAAAGTCTAAAAGTAGAAATGTATGAAAAGTGGGAAGAGTCAGCGATAATGCGATGAAGTGAATAGCCCAATCCTATAACTTTTAATTTTAGGCACTTTAGCGCCTTTAGGCACTCCAAGTACTCCACACTCCAAACTCTACCCTTGGAAAGGAATAATGGGAAATGTGACCGGCCCGTAGCTTCAATCACAAAATTCAAAGCTCAAAATCCAAAACTCGTAACTCCACACTCCACACTCCAAACTTAAAAGGAAATAGGGAATCATTTGCAGGATCCGTTGCGGAACAGCAGGGTAAAGTTCTTCCGGCTGCCGTAGGATCCTTTCAGGGTGAAGCCGTATTCCTGCATGAGCCGGATGATCTCCTCTTTCTCCATGCGGTCAGGATCACCGGGAAGCTCGGATACCGACAGCAGACCCTCCGGTTTCAATAAGCGGCGGAATTCTTCCGCATAACGCTCTTTGTTTTCGATCTCTCCCAGTACCGCCACCAGGAAGATCGTGTCGAAGCTGTTGTCATCAAAAGGGAAGTCCCGGCCGTTGCAGAGATGATAGGAGACATTTTTCAGTCCTTTCTTTTCCATGCGTTTTTTTGCGAAGTCCAGCATCTCCGGCTGGATGTCTGCCAGTACCAGTCTCCCCCGGGAGGTGGCCCGGGCAACGTGGGGGCTGAAATAGCCGGGTCCGGGCCCCACTTCCAGGACCTGGCTGTCCTCCCGCAATGAAAGCATTTTCAGTAACTTCCGGGGAGAAAGAATGAGATTGCGCAAGGGGATCAGCAGGGTAAAGGCATACCGGTACGGACAGACGCCTTTGCCGGCGAAACTTTGTGCAGGGCCTTTATTTTCTTTCTCACACATCGAAAACAAAAATAATCCAAAATCAGGAACAAAGAACATAAGGTCCCATGTAGTTCAGACCACTTATCAGCAGATCTCAAACCATAGCGGGTTGCCGGGTCCTGATGGCAGTCATTCATCCTTATTCTTCGTATTTCGTAAAAATACGAAGAGTTCAGGCCAGCTCCGGGATAGAGAGGTGTTTGATATTCTTAAAACCACGTTTTAAAATGTTATATGAAGTGCCGCTTCTCTCTTGAGCAGCCTGAATCTGACGGCCCAGGGGCCTCAGATCAAACGGCTCACGTCCTGCCTGTAGGTACGGCTCACGGGCAGCGTCACCTCTCCCAGGGAGACCTCTTCTCTGGAGAAGGAGGTGATCTTGTCCCGGTTCACCAGATAGGAACGGTGAATGCGCAGGAAAGCGGCCGGCAGTCTTTTCTGCAGGCGGCTGATCTTTTCGCGGGAGATGATGTTCCTGCCCTGCGAGGTGACGATCTTCACATAGTCTGCCAGACTCTCGATATATTCAATATCCTCATAAAGGATCCGCACCGTCTTCCGGTCGGCCCGTACCAGCAGGTACCCCCTGGTTAGTTTCTCCTTCTCGGAGGCCAGTTCCCTCAGATGTTCCTGACCGGTCAGATACTTTTTCACGAGCAGCACGAAAGCGTTGAGGAAGACGACGGCATACAGGGCCAGAAGCAGCACAAAGATGTTCGTCGTGACCGGGGTCATGTTCTCATACTGGTAATTTGCAAGCAGGATAAAGGCGAGAAAAATGACAAGCATCTCCAGGTACATCGAGATGATGAGGGTATAGATACAATAAAGGGCGAATTTGAGATATCTCTTTTTCAGCAGATAGCGGGGGATGAGGACCAGGTTGTAAAAAGAGGAGGTACCCACGATCACCGGGAGCAGGAGTGAGACGAAATAGAAGGAATAAAGATAGTTGTGATCGGTGTACCCGAAGACCAGTGTCAGCAGAGCGACCACCAGGACCCAGAAAAGGATTTGCAGGAGCGGTTTCATCCGGTACTTTTCTCCAAATTTGGGAAATTTTGTTTGAATCCCGCCGGAAAATCGACGAAATGCAGGTTTTGGCATGGATTCGGTCTTGCCATCAGCCTCCTGTTATTCGTACATTTGATCCGGAATGTTTTATTTAACTTAAATATGGAAATCATGATACAACTATTTTCTCAGGGAGGTATTCTTTTTATGAGTATCCTGACCTTATGCCTGCTGGTGATACTGGTCCTGGCAGTTTACTTTGGAACAAGAATTTTCAAAGCTGATGCATCCTCTGATCCTTTGCTCAGACACAGGCTGAGCTACATCAAGTCGTTCGGGCTTTTGTCTCTGGTCTTGGGTTTTCTGGGCCAGATGATCGGGCTGTATACAGCTTTTGGTGTGATCCAGAAAGCAGGCAGGGTCTCGCAGGCCCTTCTGGCAGCAGGTCTGAAGATCTCACTCATCACCCCCTTGTACGGGATCCTGATCTTCATCCTCTCCTTGCTGATCTGGCTCTTCCTGGACGGGATGATGAAGGAGTGAGAAGGCAGAAGGCAAAAGGGAATAATGGAATAATGGAATAATGGAAGGATGGAATGAGGGGAATTAACCGATAAAGCGATAAAGCGATGAAGAGAGAAGCGAAATATGACTGGCCCGTAGCTTCAATCTCAAAATTCAAAGCTCAAAATCCAAAACTCCGGATTCTTCTGATATGGGAATAACACCCGATTATCAGACGATCTTCTTTGCGGTTCATTGCGCTGCTTTGCGGCTCTTTGCGTAATAACTTTTCTGTATTGACTTGCTAGTTGTTACGCAAAAGTGCGCAAAGGGTACGCGGAGTTGCGCAGAGATAATTCCCTTAGGATATATGCAGGATCAGGCCGGATTTTGTAACTAATATTGCAAAATCTGGCCTAAATTTGTATATTTACAAAAAAATTGCTATGATCTATAAAAGGGATGTTGCCGGATTACTGGAAGAATGGCTGGATAAGCGGGAGATTAAGATCCTTTACGGGGCCCGTCAGGTGGGCAAGACGACATTGCTGAGAAAAATGCTGGGGAGCAGGAGAGATGCGGTGATCCTGAATTGTGAGCGGCCGGCTGTTGCAGATATCTTTGAAGGCAGTGATCTGGTCAGAATAAAAGCGTTGTTATTGGTAGTTTAAGGATGAATGAAAATCAGTAAAGCAACTACCTTGGAACAAAATTAAAAGATAAACTGAAAAATTATTCTTGTAAGGGTTGACTGTCGTAAGAGAAAAACTTGATGCGAACATACCTAAACAATATAGGTCAAAAGTGGAGGCCAGAACCCACTTTAAAAAACGGGGCAGAACCGAAAAGCCTTATGAGTAGGATTAAGTAAATTCTATTTATTATGAAAAAAGTATTGAGGCTATTAATTATTGTAATCGGAGTGTTATCATTTTCCAGTTGTGCAATTCATAACGGATATATGAATAACTCTGCATCATTAAGTCAGGCAAATTTCAGTTATACTCAAACAAGTATCTCTGGAACGGCATCAACTTTAAAAGTGTTTGGAATTGGCGGATTAAAAAGATCAGCAATTGTTGAAGAAGCGAAGAAAGATATGTTAACAATACATCCTCTTCAACCTAATCAAGCACTTGCTAATATTACAGTAAACTGGAAGACCGGCTTTTATTTTATCGTAATTACTAATAAATGTACGGTTACTGCTGACGTTGTAGAATTCAAATGATAAAGTTGATCGTGTACATTTTTCCTGTGTCTTTGAGGTAAAGACCTTTGGACTTTTCGACCTCTCATCCTTCGCCCTTCAAGCATCATCCTTCGAGCTTCCTTTTTCCTTTTTCCTTAAATATGGGATGTGCATAGGCCTTGAAAAGGAGAAAAAGCTCATGGAGCTGGCATCTGATTATCTGTACAGGGATGTCCTTATGTATGAAAAGGTCAGGAATCCGGCTGTTATCCGGAAGCTTTTAAAAGCTCTGGCTTTACAGACAGGTTCACAGGTGTCTTCCCACGAACTCTCAAGGTTGCTGGGTATTTCCAGACCTACGGTAGAAAGATATCTCGATCTGCTGGAGAAAAGTTTCGTGATCTACGAACTTTCCTCTTTCAGCAGCAACCTGAGGAACGAGATCCGGAAAAGCAGCAAATACTTTTTTTATGATACCGGCATCCGCAATGCTTTGCTGGGGGATTTCCGTCCTTTACGGGAACGGGTGGACCAGGGAGCCCTCTGGGAGAATTTCTGTATCAGTCAGCGGGTCATCATGAGTGAAGTGCACCGGCCCCTGGCTCGTTATTATTTCTGGCGGACTTATGACGGCGGAGAAATTGACCTGATCGAGGAAAACAACGGGAAAATAAATGCTTTTGAATTCAAGATAAAAAGAAAAAAACAAAACCGTCTGCCGGAAAGCTTTGTCAGAAAATACCGGCCGCATCAGATACATTTTATAGATAGGGAAAATATTTATAGTTTAATACAATAATAATTTGATTGGGATCATTCGTTACGCTCAAAAGAATGTTCCCCTGGTTTATTCCACAAAATGTATTGATTCAGTAATTATTGGTTTTCCAAAACTAATTACAAACTTCTGAAATTAAATAAGTCCCAACATTCCTGTAAATATCAGAGTAGTAGATAGATAGGCGATATATGGTGTTTTATCAACTACGTAGTCAGCTACGTAGTGAGCTACGTAGATCTGTTGTAAGTGGCAGGTAGCCAGTATTGTATGAGGCAGGGTGAGAGGGAATGTGGGGTGACAGGTGGTTGGGGAAGGATAACTCCTGTCAGTGCTTTCCAGCAGGAAGTTTGTAATCCTCATAAGGATACACTATTTTCATACTTTCATAAAATCTTTTATCATACGACGTATCCTTTTTTTCTTTTTCCTGCTGGCATCCCCGGCATTTTTTACCATTTTATCTGCAGAGCCCCTGTGGATGCGGTATCCGGCTGTCTCGCCGGACGGCACGCAGATCGTCTTCTCCTACAAGGGGGATCTTTTCCTGGTCCCGGCCGGGGGTGGCAAGGCCCTGCCCCTGACGGCGGATGATGCGTATGATTTCAAACCCGTCTGGTCGCCCGACGGAAAACGGATCGCTTTTGCCTCCAACCGTTTCGGCAATTTCGACATCTATGTGCTCCCTGCCGGCGGCGGGAAAGCCAGGCGTCTCACTTTCTGGTCGGGGGATGAGACCCCCAACTCTTTCACACCGGACGGGAAAGAGGTCCTTTTCTCGGCCACCATCTACGATCAGCCCTCGAATGTGCAGTTCCCCTCCGGGATCCTGTCGGAGCTCTATGCCGTGCCGGTGCAGGGCGGCGCTTTCCGTCAGGTGCTGGACGTGCCTGCCGAGGAGGCGAAATACGATCCTGCCGGCAAGCGCCTGGTGTATCAGGACCGCAAGGGGTATGAAAATATATGGCGCAAGCACCACACCTCTTCTGTGACACGGGATATATGGATGTACACGCCCGCCACGGGGGAATATGTGCGCCTGTCTCCCTTTAAAGGAGAAGACCGCGATCCGGTGTGGAGCCCTGACGGCAGCTCCTTGTACTATCTGAGCGAACAGTTCGGCTCTTTCAATGTGGTGAGAATGGATCCTGCCACCCCGCAGCAGGTGTCACAGGTCTCTCATTTTGAAAAGAACCCCGTCCGTTTTCTGAGCATTTCCGGAGACGGTCTGCTCTGCTATGGCTATAACGGGGAGATCTATACCCAGCGGCCGGGGGCGGAGCCTCAGAAAGTGAAGGTGACCCTGCAGATCGATCTGGCTGATACGCAGCCGGAGTTCCTCCGGCTCACCTCCGGGGCTTCCGAGATGGCCCTCTCCCCCAATGGCAGGGAAGTCGCCGTGGTCATCCGGGGTGAGGTGTTCGTCACCTCGGTGGATTACGCTACCACCAAACGTATCACCAACACTCCGGAGCAGGAGCGGTGGGTGAGCTTCAGTCCCGACGGCCGTACCCTGGTGTATGCCTCCGAGCGCAACAACTCCTGGAATATCTACACGACCACCATTGTGCGGGATGAGGAGAAATATTTTGCCCGTGCCACGCTGCTCAGAGAGGAGCCGGTGCTGGTGACAGACCATGAGACCTTCCAGCCGGCTTTCTCGCCCGACGGCAAAGAGATCGCTTATCTGGAAGACCGCACCGCGCTGAAGGTCATCAACCTGAAGAGCAAGGAGACCCGTACCGTCCTGCCGGGGACTTACAACTATTCTTATTCCGACGGGGATCAGTGGTACCAGTGGTCGCCCGACAGCAAGTGGCTGCTGGTCAATTTCTCTCCCAATACGGCTTTCTCTTCCGATGTGGGACTGGTGAAGGCCGACGGTACGCAGGAGGTGAAGAACCTCACCCTCAGCGGCTATAACGATGGACAGCCCAAATGGGTGATGAAGGGTAATGCCATGATCTGGTTTTCCGACCGCAAAGGCCTGCGCAGCCATGGCAGTTGGGGAGCCCAGAACGACGTATATGCCATGTTCTTCAACAAGAAAATCTGGGACCTCTTCAAAATGACAAAGGAGGAATATGAACTGTGGAAGGAGGAGCAGAAAAAAGAGAAGCAGAAAGCGCAAAAAGAGAAAAAGAAAATAACGAAAGAAAAAGCCGGACCGGGAGAGATCGATCTGGACAATATACGGGACCGTATGCAGCGACTGACGATCAACTCCTCCGATCTGGCGGATGCCGTCCTCAGTCCCGACGGTGATGCCCTCTATTACCTGGCCCGTTTTGAGAAAGGATATGATCTGTGGGTGCACAAGATGCGGGAGGGGGAGACGAAGCTGCTCCTCAAGTTGCAGGGTCGTGGAGGCTCGCTGGAGGCAGACAGCACTTTCAAGAACCTGTATGTCTTCGCCGGGGGAAAGATCACAAAGATCCAGATCCAGGGACTGAAACAGAAGAACGTACAGTACCAGGCGGAGATGAATCTGGACAAAGCGGCCGAAAGAAGTTATATGTTTGAGCATGTGTGGCGGGAGGTGAAGGAGAAATATTACGATCCCACGATGCATGACCTCGACTGGGAATATTACAGGCAAAATTATGTACGATTCCTGCCTTATATCGACAACAATTTTGATTTTGCGGAGATGCTCAGCGAGATGCTGGGCGAACTCAACGGCTCCCATACGGGTGCGAGATACCATTACCGGGATCCTCAGGGGGATGCCACCGCATCGCTGGGGGTCTTCTATGATGATAGTTATCAGGGGCAGGGATTGCGCATCGCCGAGGTCATCGAGAAAGGCCCGCTGGTATATGACGGCACCCGGATCCATGCCGGCGTGATCCTGGAGAAGATCGATGGGCAGACGGTGAACGATATGGCTGCATTGTTCCGCGTGATGAACCACCGGGCCGGTAAGCCCACCCTCCTCTCCCTCTACGATCCGCAGAAAAAAAAGCGGTGGGAGGAGACGGTCAAGCCCATCAGTCAGGGTCGGAAGAATGAGCTGCTGTACCAGCGGTGGGTGAAAGCCCGCCGGGCCGAGGTGGACAGTCTCTCCCACGGCCATCTGGGGTATGTACATGTACGGGGCATGAACTCATCCAGCTTCCGCGTGGCTTATTCGGAGATCCTGGGCCGTGACTATCACAAGGACGGTGTCATCGTTGACACCCGTTTCAACGGCGGCGGCTGGCTCCATGACGACCTGGCCACCCTCCTCTCGGGGAAACGCTATGCCGACTACTATCCCCACGGTCGTTATTACGGTTCCGAGCCTCTCTCCAAATGGTACAAGCCTTCGGTGGTGGTGGTGAGCGAGAGCAATTACTCCGATGCCCACGGCTTACCCTATACCTACCGGGCCCTGAAGATCGGCAAGATCGTCGGGATGCCTGTGCCGGGAACAATGACCGCCGTATGGTGGGAGACCCTCCAGGATCCCTCCCTTGTCTTCGGGATCCCGCAGATAGGGGTGAAGGATATGAACGGGCATTACCTGGAAGGACAACAGCTCGAGCCGGACTACAAGGTGCCGCAGGATCCGGCCGTGGTCACGAAGGGACGAGACCAGCAGCTGGAGAAGGCGGTGGAAGTTTTAATAAGGCAGAAGTAATAAGTAATATGGCAAAAGGGTGCTGGGTGCTGGGTGCTAGGTAGATCATTAAAGATCTTTACCATTTTCGAGCTTCGAGCCCTGGCAAGCCGGGATCTCCGCTTCGCTCCGACATCGAGCTTCCTTTTTCCTTTCTTCGTCCGACGAAGTCCCGGTACACCGGGACGAAGTCGGATGCCTTTTTACTTTTTACTTAAATATGGGATGTGCATAGGCTTTGACATCCTTGCCGGTGATGGTGTTGCCGCAGAGGATGATGAGGCGTTCGACGACATTGCGGAACTCCCGCACGTTACCTGTCCAGGTGATCTTCTTCAGTTCTTCTATGGCGTCGTCAGAGAATTTTTTTACAGGCATACCGTACTCGCCGCAGATCATCTCCGAGAAGTGTTTTGCCAGCAGGGGAATGTCTTCGAGCCGTTCGTTGAGTGACGGCACATGGATGATGATGACGCTGAGGCGGTGGTAAAGGTCTTCGCGGAAATTGTTCTTTTTGATCTCCTCCATGAGGTCTTTGTTGGTGGCGGCGATGACGCGCACATCTACGGCGATGTCCTTGTCGCTGCCCACGCGGGTGATCTTGTTCTCCTGCAGGGCCCGCAGCACCTTGGCCTGTGCCGGCAGGCTCATATCGCCGATCTCGTCGAGGAAGAGGGTACCTCCCTGGGCCTGTTCGAACTTGCCTTTCCGCTGTTTGTAAGCGGAGGTGAACGATCCTTTCTCATGGCCGAAGAGCTCGCTCTCGATCAGCTCGGAGGGGATAGCGGCGCAGTTGACCTCCACGAAAGGACCGTGGGCCCTGTTGCTCTTCTCGTGGAGCTGGTGGGCCACCAGCTCTTTGCCGGTGCCGTTGGCGCCGGTGATCAGCACCCTTGCCTCGGTGGGCGCCACGCGGTCGATGAGCTCCCGTACCTTGCGGATGGCCGGTGACTCCCCGATGATCTCATATTTTTTGCTGATCTTTTTCTTCAGCACTTTGGTCTCGGTGATGAGACTGCTCTTGTCCAGGGCATTGCGGATGGTGATCAGCAGGCGGTTGATGTCCGGCGGCTTCTCGATGAAGTCGTAAGCACCTTTCTTGATGGCCTCAACGGCCGTGTCGATATTGCCGTGGCCCGAGATCATGATCACCTGCGTATCACTCTCCTTCTCCCGGATCTTTTCCAGCACCTCTATCCCGTCCATCTTGGGCATTTTGATATCGCAGAGCACTACATCATAAGGCTTTTCTTCCAGCATCTCCAGTCCGGCAGGACCATTTTCGGCTACATCCACGGTATATTTCTCATATTCCAGGATGTCCTTGAGGGTGTTGCGGATACTTTTCTCGTCGTCGATGACCAGTATTGATGCCATAATTAGTTTTTTCAATAGGTTTTGTAACGGATCCATTTCCACAGCTCTTTCCACGAGGGTTTCTTACCGTACATCAGGATGCCGGTACGGTAAATGCGTGCGGCAAACCATACCGTCCCGAGGAAAGTGAGGAAAAGGAGGACGATGGAGAGGATCAGTTCCCAGAGGGGCACACCGAAGGGCAGACGGGCCATCATCACCACCGGTGCGGTGTAGGGGATGAGGGAGCCCCAGAAGGCCACGGGGCTGTCGGGGTTCTGAAAGGCGCCCATGGCGATGAACAGGGCGATGAGCAGGGGGATGGTGATGGGCATCATGAACTGCTGTGTGTCGGTCTCGCTGTCGACGGCTGCCCCCACCGCAGCGAACATGGAGGCATAGAGCAGGTATCCTCCGAGGAAAAAGATGAGGAACGATCCCAGGATGAGAGGCCAGTTGACCGACCGGAGGGCTGTAAGCAACTGCTCTCCCTGCGAGAGATCCTCCATGGAGATCGTCTTCTCCTGGAGGGTGTTGCTCTGGGGGGTGCCGGCAGAGAAAAAGCTTTGCGGCGTGATCTTTTTCTCCTGGTCAGGACCGTGCATGAGCACGCCTGTCACGGCGGTGACGATGGCCAGGGTGAGAGCGATCCACAGAAAGAACTGTGTAAGACCTACCAGGGCGATACCGATGATCTTGCCCATCATCAGCTGCATGGGTTTGACGGAAGAGATGAGCACCTCCACGATGCGGTTGGTTTTTTCCTCGATGACGCCGCGCATCACCATAGCGCCGAACATGAAGGTGAGCATGTAGATCAGCAGGCCGCCGACATAAGCGATGCCCATGGCTATGCCGGTGCTGGTCCTTTTCTCTTCGCCGGTGGCGCTGATCTGTATCGTCTGCAGTTTGACATCTGTCTCCACCTCCTTGAGGATCTTATCCAGATTCTCTATGTGGTAAGACAATAATTTTCTGCGCTCGATCTCCTTTTTCAAGGCATCCTGTATGTAAGTGACCACATCGAGCGAAGGCTGTTTGCGCGAGATCAGCCGGGCGGCTGTGGGGATGTAGGCCAGTTTGGGGGAGATGTAGAGGATGGCATAGTAACCGAGTTGGTCAAACTCCTTTTTCAGGGTGTCCAGGGGCATGTTGTCCAGATATTCGAATTTGAGGTATTGGGTCGAATGGATCTTTCCCCTGAAAAGGGATCCTCCTTCTTCCACTACTGCAATGCGTTTCACTTCCTTGTCTTTCGACGACATGATGAGTACGGGGATGACGAACATGGCTGCCATAAAAACGGGCGTGAGCAGGGTCAGGATGATGAAAGACTTTTTCCTGACGCGGGTCATATATTCACGGCGAATGATCAGTCCTGTCTTGCTCATGGGAGGATCAGTTTTGGGTGGTTTCTGTGAGGGTTTCTGCAGTTTCTTTTTCTCCGGCTTCGCTCACCACGCGTATGAAGATCTCGTTCATGCCGGGAGTCAGCTTGTTGAAGGAGAGGATCTTCCCCGCATCCAGCAGGATCCTCAGCGCGTCGTTGGGCGTGCCCCGGTCGTTCAGTTTGATCTTCAGGACGCTCACATTCCCCTCTTTGGTATGTTCCAGGATGCTGAAGCGGGAGTTCAGGGTGGCTGTCAGCAGGTTGACGTCTCCCTCGAACCGCAGCTCATACTCGTTACCGGCATATTTCTCCCGGATCTCCTGTATGGGGCCTGCGAGGAGCGTCCGGGAGCGGTTGATGAGGGTGATGTGGTCGCACAGCTCCTCCACCGAGGCCATGTCATGGGTGGAGAAAATGATGGTAGCACCCTCTTTGCGCAGGTTGAGGATCTCCTCTTTGAGCATGCGTGTGTTGATCGGGTCGAAGCCGGTGAAAGGCTCGTCGAAGATGAGGAGGCGGGGTTTGTGGATCACCGTCACGATGAACTGTACTTTCTGCTGCATCCCTTTGGAGAGCTCTTCCACCTTCTTGTTCCACCAGTCCTGTATTTCGAATTTTTCAAACCATACCTTCAGGCGTTTCAGGGCTTCCTGTCGCGAGAGGCCTTTGAGCTGTGCCAGATAAAGGGCCTGTTCGCCCACTTTCATTTTTTTGTAGAGGCCTCTTTCTTCGGGCAGGTAACCGATCTGGTGCACATCTTCTTCGCGCATGGGCCGTCCCAGGAAGGTGAGTGATCCTTCGTCGGGGGCGGTGATCTGGTTGATGATGCGTATCAGGGTGGTCTTGCCCGCCCCGTTGGGTCCCAGCAGGCCGTAGATGCTCTTTTCCGGAACGGAGATGGTCACATGATCCAGCGCCCTGTGGTTGGCGTAATTTTTGACGATCTCACTGGCTTGAAAAAATGTCATAAGCAGTTCTTTCGGTGGTCGTGATGGTTATTCAAAGAAATTCTTCACCCGTTCGAAGAAGCTTTTATCGTGTTTGGGTGGTTTGGGTTGGAACTCTTCTGACTGGTCCAGCTTTTCCAGGATCCTTTTCTCTTCGCGGGACAAATTTTTGGGGATCCAGACATTCACGTATATGAGCAGGTCGCCCCTGCCATAGCCATGGATGTCGGGTAGTCCTTTTCCACGTATGCGGAGGATCTTGCCGGGTTGGGTGCCGGGGTCGATCCTGACCTTTATCTTCCCGTCGACAGAGGGTACCTCTGCTTGTGTGCCGAGGGCTGCCTGGGGGATGCTGATATAGAGGGGATAGATCAGGTTCTTGCCGTCGCGTATCAGGTCGGGATGTTTTTCCTCTTCGATCAGCACGATGAGGTCGCCTTTGAGGCCGCCACGTCGTGCTGCGTTACCGCGCGAGTTGAGTGACAGCTGCATGCCGTCCTCGACCCCTGCGGGAATGTTGATCTCGACGATCTCTTCGCCTTTCACCACGCCTTCCCCGTGGCATACGGGACATTTCTCGCTGATGATACGTCCCTGGCCGTGGCAGGTGGGGCAGACGGAGGTGGTCTGCATCCGGCCCAGGAAAGTGTTGGTGATGTGTGTCACCTCGCCGCGGCCGTGGCAGGTGGGGCAGGTGTGGTATGCGCTGCCGTCTTTGGCCCCTGTGCCGTGGCAGGCCTCGCAGGGGATGTCCATGGTGATCTTTATCTTTTTTTTCGCGCCGTGGGCGATCTCCTGCAGGTTCAGCTTCATCCGGACCCGTATGTTGGAGCCGCGGCTGTGTGATCCGCCACCCCGGCCGCCGCTGAAACCGCCAAAGCCAAATCCTCCGAAAATATCCCCAAAATGTTCAAAGATATCCTCGATGTTCATCCCTCCGCCAAAGCCCGACGAAGCACCTCCCACGCCGGCATGGCCAAAACGGTCATACCTGCTCCTTTTCTCCGGATCGCTCAGCACCTCATAAGCCTCGGCGGCTTCCTTGAACCGCTCTTCTGCCTCCGGGTCTCCCGGGTTCTTGTCGGGATGATATTTCAGCGCCTGCTGGCGGTAAGCTTTCTTGATCTCTTCCTGAGAAGCGCTTTTTGAAACGCCGAGGATAACATAATAATCTCTTTTGGCCATACTTCAGGCAATTAGGGACGAACAGGGTTCAATGATCTTGCAAAGATACCCAATATTCCAAATAATTATTCCAAATCATTCAACAGGAAGTTAAGTATCTGTGACCCCCTGCCTCTCTCCGGGTTGCCTCCCGGGATCTATTCTCCCACCACTACTTTGGCATGACGGAGGACTTTCTCTTTCAGGTAATATCCTTTCTGCAGGACCTCCACCACTTTCCCTTTCAGGTCCTCTTCGGGTGCCGGGATCTTGGTCAGGGCATCATGCAGATCGGGATCGAATTCCTGGTGCAAGGCTTCCATCTCTGTTACGCCGTTCTGCCTGAGGAAATCCAGAAGTTTGTTGTAAATGAGAGTGATCCCCTCGGTATAGCTGGCACACTCCTCATGTTCCGGCATGGAAGCCATGGCCCTGTCGAAATCATCCACGACGGGCAGGAGCGATAGCAGCACCTGCTCCCCTCCGTATTTGGAGAGGTCAGCCTTTTCCTTCAGTGTTCTTTTCCTGAAATTGTCAAATTCGGCCGACAATCTCAGATAACGCTCGTGCAGTTCCTTGTAATCCTTTTCCAGCTCCTCGTATTTGGACTTGTAAGAGGGATGTTTTTTCTTCTCCTTTTTTTCGTTCTCTTCGCTGTGTTTATGTTCGGTATTTTCCATGCTTTTTTTGTTCTCCTTTTCTTCCTGTATTTCTTTCTTTTTGTCCGCCATTGTCCTGAAATTTTTTAAATGTCAGTGTCTCCATACAAAATACTTGCCAATCGGTCAGGGTTTGACAATTTGACAGAAACAAAGAAGGTCGAAGTACGTCAAAGGTCGAAGGGTTGAAAAGTATTATATTCTCTCTATTTCCGCTCCCAGGGCGTTGAGGCGTTTATCGATGTGCTCATAGCCCCGGTCTATCTGTTCGATGTTGTGGATGGTGCTGATGCCTTCGGCCGAGAGGGCTGCTATCAGCAGGGCCACGCCGGCCCGTATGTCAGGGGAGGTCATGACGGTTCCGCGCAGGGGATATTCCTTGTCGATACCGATGACGGTGGCGCGGTGGGGGTCACAGAGGATGATGCGAGCACCCATGTCGATGAGTTTATCCACGAAGAAGAGGCGGCTCTCGAAGAGACGCTGGTGGATGAGCACGCTGCCGCGGGCCTGCGTGGCCGTGACGAGGAAGACGCTCAGCAGGTCGGGGGTGAGGGCAGGCCAGATGCCGTCGGCGAGGGTCATGATGGAGCCGTCGAGAAAATTCTCTATTTCATAGTGCTCCTGTGCGGGGATGAGGATGTCATCCCCTTTTTTTTCGAGGGTGATCCCCAGCCGGCGAAAGGCGAGGGGGATGAGACCCAGGTGGTCGAAAGAGACGTTGTGTATGCGCAGTGCCGAGCCTGTCATGGCTGCCATGCCTATGAAGCTGCCTGTCTCGATCATATCCGGCAGGATGGTGTGACTGCAGCCCTCCAGGGAGGTTACCCCTTCGATGTGCAGCAGGTTGGATCCGATACCTTCTATGCGGGCGCCCATGGTGGTGAGCATGTGGCACAGCTGCTGTATGTAAGGTTCGCAGGCGGCATTGAAGATCGTGGTTTTCCCTTCGGCCAGTACGGCGGCCATGATCAGGTTAGCCGTGCCGGTGACCGAGGCCTCATCGAGCAGCATGTAGGTGCCGCGGAGGCCCTGTGTCTCCAGGGCGAAGGCCTGCTGTTCCTCCACATAGCGGAAAGAAGCGCCCAGCATCTCAAAGCCTTTCAGGTGGGTGTCCAAGCGGCGGCGGCCGATCTTGTCGCCGCCGGGACGTGGGATGAAACCCGTGCCGGTGCGGGCCAGCAACGGGCCTGTGAGCATTACCGAGCCCCGCAGGTTGCCTGCGATCTCGCGGTACTCCGGCGACCGCAGCTGGGCCGTGTCGATGTGTTCTGCCCGGAAGGTGAAGGTGTGATCGCCGGTCTGTTCGACCGTGGCTCCCAGGATCTTTACCAGATCGATCATGCGCAGCACATCACGGATCAGGGGGATATTATGCACGGTCACGCTGTCGGCCGTGAGCAGTGTCGCTGCAATGATCTGGAGCGCTTCGTTCTTGGCTCCCTGGGGGGTGATGGTGCCGGAGAGCTGCCGGCCTCCCCTGACCCTGAATGTTCCCATGCGAGCGGGTGTTATTTGTTCTTTCGCTGGTTCTTCTTCTTCCGGTAGTTCTTCTGGGGATGAGGCTGCTGGGGCACCAGCTCCCTGGCGTCTTTCAGGACCACTCCTTCTTTCACCTTCAGGGCTCCGTTGGTGATCTCCTTGATATCCTTGAAGATGACCTGATCGTTTACCTGGGGTCTGTTCCAGATGAGGTATTGTTTTTTCATGTGGTTGGCGATGGCTTCGAGGGCATAGTTTTTTTCCTCTTCGTTCTCCATCTCCGCCACCTCCCGCAGCAACTGCTCAATGAGAAAGCCGTAGTGCTTGTATTTGATGTTGTGGGTGCTGTACGAGACCTTCCTGGGGGGCTCCTGCAGTTTCTCCTCGGTGGGAAGATCGTACGGCGCGTCGATGTCCAGGTCGAAATCGGCCATGATGGCCAGATGGTCCCACAACTTGTGCTCGAAATCTTCCATCTCCTTGTTGTGCGGGTACATGTTCGCCATGATGGCGACGATGGTGCGGGCTGCGAGATTCCTCTCATCCCGGTCTTCAATGGTCTTCATGTAATCCACCATCCGCTGGATATTGCGGCCGTATTCAGGTAGTTTCAGGGGCTCGCGTGTGGTATTGTAATCGAATTTTTTTCTCATGATCGTTGGTTGTGAATATTTTCAGGTAAATGCCGGGATCCGTTGTTATACCCCGGCAGTAAAGGTTTGTACAGGTCTTCGGACAGGTTGCGCAGATCCCGTTTAAACCACCGGATCGATAATTTTCAATTTTGCGAATTTAAGCAATAATTGCTTTTGTCCGAAATCTTTAAAGAAAACAGTGGCTTTTGTCTCGGGGAAGTCTCCCTCGGTCTGCAGGACTTTTCCCGTGCCAAAGCGTGCATGTTCCACTTCCATGCCGGCTTTTATCCTGCGGGGATCGTCGGGGACGAAATTTTCCGGGGTACTTTTCCCCGGTGAAGAAAAGCTTTTTTTCCGGATGTGAGTTTTTGGGGGGGAAGAGATATGGACACGAAGACCGGGTGAGCCAGGGTCCGGTGTGCTGGCGTTTCTCCTGCCTCTGTTGAGATCGCTCCGGCCGGGGAAGTTCACATAACGAGGGTCCAGTTCGTTCAGAAAACGGCTGGGGCGACAGGGGGTGATCGATCCCCACTTGTAACGGGTGTTGGCATAGGTGATGGTGACACGCTCGCGGGCCCGTGTCAGGGCCACATAGAAAAGACGCCGTTCTTCTTCCAGCTCTTTCTGTGTCCCCAGCGACATCTGTGAGGGGAAGAGGTTCTCCTCGAGGCCGGCGATGAAGACATGGCGGAACTCCAGACCTTTAGCGGCGTGGATCGTCATGATCTTTACCGTGTCGGCGATGGTGTCGTCGTCGAGGTCCTGGTCGGTGAGCAGCACCACACTCTGGAGGAACTCGTCCAGTCGCACAAAACGGCCTTCCTGCTCGGGGGATCCGATGAATTCGCTGATACCGTTGAGTAGCTCTTTCACGTTCTCATACTTGCTGATCTCCTCGGGCGAAGTGCCGTTGAGGTCTTTCAGGATCCCTGTCTCTTTGGTGATCAGATAAGCCAGCTCGTATGCATCCAGGGTATCCTGTTTTGCCACGAAGGAGCGGATCATCTCCAGGAAGGCAACGATCCTGTTGCGTGTGCCGGCGTTGATCCTGACACCATAGTTTTCCGGGCTTTCCGCCACTTCCCAGAGGGTCCGGTTGTGCTCTTCCGCGGCGGCCTGTAGTTTCTCGAGAGTCGTTTTCCCGATGCCGCGGGCAGGATAGTTGATGATCCTTGTCAGGGCCTCGTCATCGTTGGTGTTGACTACCAGCCGGAAGTAGGCCAGCACATCCTTGATCTCCTTCCGCTGATAGAAAGAGACCCCTCCCCATACCCGATACGGTATATTGCGGCGGCGCAGGGCCTCCTCTAAAGTACGTGACTGGGCATTGGTGCGGTAGAGGATGGCAAAATCGCCGTACCGCCACTGTTCCTGAAGATGCTCGTCGAAGATCCTGTTGCTGATGATGAATCCTTCTTCCTTGTCGGTGTCGGCTTCCACCACCTCGATGAGGGATCCCTCCTCTTTCTGTGAATAGACCTCCTTGTGTATCTGGGAGGCATTGTTGCGGATGATGCTGTTGGCGACATTGACGATATTCTTTGTCGAGCGGTAGTTCTGCTCGAGCTTGAAGAGGCGTGCCTCCGGGAAATCCTGCTGGAAGTTGAGGATGTTCTCGATGCGGGCCCCCCGGAACGAGTAGATGCTCTGGGCATCGTCGCCTACCACCGAAAGGTTCTTGTGCTCTTCCGAGAGCTTTTTTACGATCATGTACTGGGCCATGTTGGTATCCTGATACTCGTCAACCAGAATATACCTGAAATAATCCCGGTATTTTTCCAGCACCTGCGGGAAATCGCGGAAGAGGATGTTGATGTTCAGCAGTAGATCGTCGAAGTCCATGGCATCCGCTTTCTTGCAACGCCGGGCGTAGATCTTGTAGATCTCGC
>JALVJE010000242.1 GCA_027028505.1 Bacteroidales bacterium | reverse complement strand
AGATACAGCGGGTGGAAAACCCGGCCGGCAACTATGCTTATTATATCTTCCCCCATTCCCCGGACTTCCGGTGGAACGAGGACAACTTCGGTCCTCTGTGGATCCCGAAGAAAGGCGTAACGGTACCCCTCAACCTGACCAACCTGCCCAAATATAAAAGGATCATCGAGGCTTACGAGCACAACACCCTGCAGGTGAAGGACAGCACGATCTACATCAACGGACAGCCCGCCACCTCCTACACCTTTAAATACGATTACTACTGGATGATGGGCGACAACCGCCACGACTCGGCCGACTCCCGGTTCTGGGGCTTCGTGCCTGAGACCCACATCGTCGGCAAACCCAAATACATCTGGCTCTCCCTCAACAAGGAAAAACACTTCCCGGCCAATATCCGGGTGAAGAGGATGTTTAAGAAGATACAGTAAACGGTTCAAAGTTCACAGTTCATAGTTCACAGTTCACAGTTCACAGTTCATAGTTCATAGTTCATAGTTCACAGTTCATAGTTATTCAACATTCGAGCTTCGAGCTTCAAGCTTCAAGCTTCGAGCTTCTTTTTCCTATCTTTACCTCGTGGCAGCGAGAGAGAGCATATATATCAGCAACCTGTACGAGCGAAGCACCCTGCTGTTGCTGGAGGACCTGTTGCAACGCGAAGGGTTCGGGCAGGTAAAGGTGGAGACAGGGCATATCCTCCTGCCGGCCGACCTGGATGCCGGGGACAAAGAACGGCTTCTGACCCTCCTGAAAAAATATGAACTGTACCCCGTGCGTGATCACGAGCAGGTGGTCGTCGAGCAGGTGCGGCTGGCTGTGCATGAACTGGTGCACGAGCTGAACTTTGTCAACTCGGTGGTCAACCGCTCCGACTATATCGTCGAAAAGACCGGATACAGCTATTCCTATCTCTCCCGTCTTTTCTCAGCCCAGACGGGTATGACCCACGAGAAATATATCATCCGCGAGAAGATCCGCCGTGTGGAGATCCTCCTGCAACGGGGTGAGTTCTCTCTCAGCGAGATCGCCAATATGATGGGATACAGCAGTGTCCAGTACCTCTCCAACCAGTTTCGCCAGATCACCGGCATGAGTGTCACCGAGTATAAAAAGAAACTGGCCGCCTCCTGATATTCCCGGAGTGCAATATCCTGTAACTTTTTGTCAGAATCTTACACCAACTGCCGGAAATAGATCCTGCCGGCCGCATGTCTAATAGGCAAAAGACATGAATTTTTAACATTAAAACTCTTGCATTATGAAAAAGAAAGTTTTCACTTTGACCACAGCAACACTGCTCACCCTGAGCATTTCTTTCACCGCCTGCAGCGGCACTTTTTCCAACGGGCCCGACCAGGCTAGTGACGACCTCACCACCGAAGGGCAGGAAGTGGCCACCGACTCCGCCTCTTTCACCTGCATCGCTAACATCGCCGCAGAACCCCTGAGCGATCAGGAAAAAGACGGCATCCTCTTTATGCGCGAAGAAGAGAAACTGGCACGGGATGTTTACCTGTATCTTTATGATAAAACGGAGATCCGTGCTTTCGGGAACATTCAGAAAGCCGAGCAACGCCACATGGATGCCGTATTGACGCTGATCAACCGCTACGACCTGCAAGACCCTGCCGAAGGAAAAGAGCCGGGCGAATTCACCAATGCAGATCTGCAGGCCCTCTATAACAAGTTGATCAATGACGGCAGCGCCTCCGATATCGATGCCTTGAAAGTAGGCGCCCTGATCGAGGAGAAAGATATCCTGGATCTGGAAGAAGAGCTCAACGATCATGTGGACAACAAAGACATAACCCAGGTGTGGACCAACCTGCGGAAAGGTTCCGAGGCCCACCTGCGCGCATACGTCTGGAACCTGAAAGTGAGAGGGGTGAATTACACACCTGTGCTGATGGATCAGGAGGCATTCGACAGGATCATCGAAAAAAACTGATATCCGGACAGAACACCTCACCTGACGGTCCCCGGCACACAGAATGTTCCGGGGATCATTTTACCGGTCTGCCCCGCAGAATAGAATCTTGTAACAAAATGAAAAAATTCTGTAAAACTTTTCCCGGGGAGGATCCGTTTATTACCATACCTTATTATAATATATAGAGATACGATCAAAAAAACAGAAAAAATGAAGATCAGAAAAAACATAGCGGTAAGTGATACGGGATTTGTTTTTGATCCCTCCACCGGCGAATCTTTCACTGTCAACGAGACGGGGCAGGAGATCCTTAATCTTCTGAAAGAGGGAAAGAGTTACGATGAGATAGCCACGGCGATCACCACACGTTACGACATCGACCGCAGCGGCTTTGAGAAGTATTACCAGGATTTCATTGAGATGTTGAACCATTATCACCTGATCGACTATGAAGGCTAAGAACAGAAAAAAGAAATTCAGCTGGCGGGGTTTTGTGACCTTCGGTCTTTTTTTCTCCTTTTTTATCATGACCGTCTCGGGGGTGATCCTGTACATTGCTCCCCCGGGCAGGGTCGCCCACTGGTCGGAATGGACCCTCTGGGGACTGAGCAAGGAGGGCTGGCAGTCGATGCACACCAATTTCTCCCTGATGTTCCTCATCCTGGGGATCTTTCATCTTTTCAGCATCAACTGGAAAGCCTTCCTAGGGCATATCCGGTCGCGTGTCACCCGCAGCCTGAACCGTACCTGGGAGATGGTCCTGGCGACCCTGCTCACCCTGGCGATCTTTTTCGGCGTGATCTTCAACATCCCTCCTTTCAAAACAATCATGGACTGGGGAGAGCAGTTCACCGAGAGCTGGGAAGAGGAGGATAGCAGCCCGCCTATCCCGCATGCCGAACTATATGCTTTTACTGATTTCTCCAGGGAGATCCTGAAAATGTCTCCCGACAGTGCACGGACTATCCTGGAAGGTCAGGGGATAAAGATCGACAGTATGAACCAGGTCCTGCGCGACATCGCAGCAGCCAACGGACTTTCACCCGCCGACCTCTATGGCTTCTTCGGCAGATCGGATACGGAGGTGGAAGAGGTACGGCAGGAAACCGTGATCATCCGGGGTGGCAACGGGATAGGACGCAAGAGCCTGCAACAGATCGGGGATGAATATGGCATACCTCCGGAAGACCTCGTCAATGCTCTGAAGAAAGAGGGTTTCGAGGCCGGCAAAGAAGATATCCTCAAGGATATAGCCGACGAATATGGCGTATCCCCTTCGGAAATACTGGACATTTTAAACAACAGAGATGGAAAATAAGAAAAAGCTGGTGGTGGCGGTCACGGGTCTCAACAACACCGACAACCCCGGCCCCGGCATCCCGGTGATCCGGGCCCTACGGGAATCCTCCGACCTGGAGGTGAAGGTGGTAGGCCTCGTCTACGAGACCCTGGAGCCGGGCATCTACCTGCGCGACCTGGTGGACAAGGTGTATATGATGCCCTATCCTTCGGAAGGGTCGGAGGCCGTCCTCGACCGTCTCAGCTACATCCACCACCGGGAACACATCGACCTGCTCATCCCCAACTTCGACGCAGAGCTGTACACCTTCATCAAATCGGAGAAGGTGCTGCATGAGATGGGCATACGCACTTTTCTGCCCACACTGGAGCAGCTGGAGGAACGGCACAAGGGCAATCTGGATGCTTTCGGTAAGAAATATGACCTGCTGGTACCCAAAAGCATGCCTCTCCTCTATGAAAACGACATCCGGAAGATCGAAGAGGATTTTGAATATCCGGTGATGGTCAAGGGCAAGTTCTATGATGCATACATTGCATACAATGAAGAGCAGGTGCTGAGCCATTTCAACAAGATCAGCGCCAAATGGGGACTGCCGGTGATCGTGCAGGAGTTCATCCGCGGCACCGAGGTCAATGTGGTAGCCCTGGGCGACGGTCAGGGAAACACCATAGGCGCTGTCCCCATGCGTAAGCAGTACATCACCGACAAAGGGAAGGCCTGGGGAGGTATCACCCTCGACAACCCCGATATGCTGGAACTGACACACCGCATTATCCGCGCGACCCGCTGGCGCGGCGGCATGGAACTGGAGTTGATGCGTACCGACGATGACAAATATTATATCCTCGAGATCAACCCCCGCATACCCGCCTGGGTGTACCTGGCCGTGGGCGCCGGACAGAACCTGCCCGAAGCCCTCGTTAAGCTGGCAATGGGCATGGAAGTAAAACCTTTTACCTCCTATGAAACCGGCAAGATCTTTGTGCGCTACTCGTGGGACATGATCATAGATATGAAGGATTTTGAGAAGATATCCACGAAAGGAGAGATCTGAAAAGAAGTTTGGAGTGTGGAGTTTGGAGTGTGGAGTTAATAATTCAGAGTTAAGAAAAAGCAAATTGAAAGGAAGAGATTATGGAAAAGAAGACATTTGAACCGCCAGTGATAAAAAAGCTCAATGCCGGCATGCCGTCGAAATTCGGCATGACGCCGCATATAGAGGCGATCCCCGAGATCGAAGGACACAAGGTCGAAGAGCTGTTGAAAGATCACGGATCCCCCCTGTATATCCTCTCGGAGAACACCCTCCGGTCGACATACCGGCAGGCATACCAGGCCTTCAGCACCCGCTATCCCAAAGTGCAGTTCGCCTGGTCGTACAAGACCAACTACCTGGCTGCCGTTTGCAACGTCTTCCACCAGGAAGGCGCCTGGGCCGAGGTGGTGTCCGGTTTTGAGTATCACAAAGCCCTGAAAAACGGCGTCCTGCCGCAGTACATCATCTTCAACGGTCCTGCCAAGAGCTATGAGGACCTGAAGACCGCTACGGAGAACGGCTCCCTGATCCATATCGATCATTTTGACGAGCTGTACATGCTGATGGAGGTGGCGGAAGAGACCGGCAAAAAGCCGCTCGTAGCCATCCGCGTCAATATGGATACCGGCATCTACCCGCAGTGGGACCGATTCGGGTTCAACTACGACAATGGTGAGGCGTGGGAGGCCATCAACCGCATCATGCTGTCGGAGAAGATGGAGCTGGCAGGTCTGCACACCCACATAGGCACATACATTATGACGACCCAGGCCTACCGGGTGGCAGCTTCCAAACTGGCCGACCTGGCGGTCAGCACCGAACGGAAATACGGTCACGTGATCCGCTATATCGACGTGGGGGGAGGCTTCGCCTCGAAGAACACCCTCAAAGGGGCTTATGTCCCCGGCACCGATACGGCTCCCTCTTTTGACGACTATGCCGATGCCATCACCGGGGCGCTGATCAACTCGGCCATCAAGCCTGAACACCTGCCCCTGCTCATTCTGGAGACGGGCCGCGCCATGATCGACGACGCAGGCTACCTCCTGGGCACGGTCATCGCCAACAAACGCCTCGCTTCGGGCCGCCGGGCGCTCATTACCAACGTAGGGGTCAACCTGCTGTTCACCTCTTTCTGGTATGAGCACCAGATACACCCGGCCGAAAAGGTATCCCAGCACACCGAGGACACCACCATCTACGGACCTCTCTGCATGAACATTGACGTGCTGCGGGCTGCCGTCGATTTTCCCCTCCTGAAAAAAGGAGATCACTTCGTCATCAAACGTATAGGCGCTTACAACATGACCCAGTGGCTGCAGTTCATCGAATACCGCCCCAACGTAGTGATGATCGACACGCAGGGAACACCCCATATCATCCGCAGACGGGAGGACCTGGATTACATGACACGCCAGGAAGAGCTGCCCGGTCACCTGAAAAACTTCGAGCTCTGACCCCTCCGACCATCCTTTACATGGAAATAAAAGCCTATATCAGCAGGATCGCCGAGAGCAGCGGCAACAGCTATGCGCAGGTCTTTTTCTCGCGCAACAAGCTGTTCGCCCTGCTGTTGCTGGGGGTGAGCTTCATCGACCTCTATGCAGGCCTCAGCGGTCTGCTGGCCGTGGTCGTCACCATCATCACCGCCTTCCTCTTCGGCTTCAACGAAACACGCATCACGGAGGGGTCGTACGGCTTCAACAGCTTGCTGGTAGGTCTGGGTCTGGGCATCTACTACCAGCCGGGACTTGAGTTTTATTTCATTGTGGTGATGGCCTCGCTCCTCACCCTTTTTATCTCGGTGGCCCTCGAAGGGATCATCGGCAAGTATTACCTTCCCTACCTGAGCATCCCCTTCATCCTCTCGATATGGATCGTCCTGCTGGCGGCCCGGCAGTTCGAGCACCTGGGCATCAGCGAAAGGGGCATTTATACACTCAACGAACTGTACGGCCTGGGAGGCAGCCGGCTGGTGGCGATCCATGAGAAGATCAACAACCTTTTCCCCGTCTCCCTGCGACTCTACTTTTTGTCACTGGCCGCGATCTTCTTCCAGACAAAGATCCTGGCAGGCATCCTCATCGCCATAGGACTGTTCCTCTACTCCCGCATCGCTTTCACCCTGTCGCTGCTGGGGTTTTATACAGCCTATCTCTTCTATCTGCTACTGGGGGTTAACCTGGCCGAGACCTCTTACAGCTATATCGGCTTCAACTACATCCTCACGGCCATTGCCATCGGCGGCTTTTACCTGATCCCTTCGGTATGGACCTACGGCTGGGCCATCCTGCTCACACCCCTTGTGGCCATCCTTACCATCAGCCTCGATCCGGTCTTTGCCGTATTCAAAGTGCCGGTCTATTCCCTGCCTTTTAACATCATGGTCCTCCTCTTCCTGTATGTCCTGAAGTTCAGGACTTCCGGAAAGAAACGGCTAAAGGAGGTATTGATACAACAGTTCAGCCCGGAGAAAAACCTTTATTACGACCATAACAGCCGGGAGCGTTTCGATCCCCGCTTCCTTTTCTCTTTCCGTCTGCCTTTCAGCGGGCAGTGGCAGGTATCGCAGGGTCATGACGGAGAGTTCACCCACAGGGATGACTGGCGTCATGCCTGGGATTTTGTGATCGAAGGACCGGACGGCAAGACTTACCGCGACCAGGGCAACCTGCTGTCGGATTATTTCTGTTATGACAAGAACGTTCTGGCAGCCGGATACGGGATCGTTGAAACCGTCGAGGACGGTATTGAGGACAACACCGTCGGTGAGGTCAACCTCATAAAGAACTGGGGGAACACGGTCATCATCAAGCATGCCGAAGGGCTTTATTCCAAGATGAGCCATCTGAAAAAAGACAGTATACAGGTCCGGAAAGGGGATACGGTCAAACCCGGTGACATTATCGGCAAGGTAGGCAACAGCGGCCGCTCGCCCTATCCCCATCTGCATTTCCAGTTCCAGGCCACCCCCTTCATCGGCTCCCCCACCCTTTACTCCCCCTTCGGCA
>JALVJE010000241.1 GCA_027028505.1 Bacteroidales bacterium | reverse complement strand
TTGCTCGCCAGCATCTCCCGTACCCTGGCCGGCGTCACATGATAGGCTTTGCAGGCATCATCATCGAGGCGCACCTCCACGGTGCGCTCGCGCCCCCCGTAGATCTGCACCCCCGCGATGCCGTCGATGTTCTCCAGAGGCGGTCGTATCTTCTTGTCCACAAGGGCGCGCACCCGGTCCACGTCCCCCTCACCGGTCACCTGCAGCTCCATAAAACGGCGGCTCATCTGCTCGGGATCGATGCGTACCACCACGGCCCGGAAGCCCTGCGGCAGGACAGCGCGTTTGCTGTTCACCTTCTCCTGCAATTTGAGATAGGCCAGCTTGATATTGGTGCTCTTCTTAAACGACACCGTGATGGTAGAACGCCGGCTCCCCACCGACGAACGCAGTTCTTCAATACCCTCCAGGGTGCTCACGGCCTCCTCCAGGGGGATCACCGCCGCATTCTCCATATAATCGGGATCCACCTCCAGCGGCGACATCACCTGTACGATCAGATAGGGGAACTCGGGGTTGGGATAAAGCTCAACAGGAAGCTGCTTGTACGAGACATACCCCAGAAGGGTAAACCCGATAAAGAGCATACTGATCAGTACTTTCCTGTTGATAATGAACTTCATCTCTGCAAACGGATCATTCCCGGGTTATTGTGGTCAGTTCTTTTTTCCCCGTGATCATCTCCTTCAGGCTATCCAGGATATCGTAGAAGCAGGGGATCACGACAAGGGTGAGGAGGGTGGAGGTGGTCAGGCCACCGATGACGGCCAGGGCCATGGAAGAGCGCAGGGCCACGTTTTCACCGAAGCCGATGATCAGCGGCAGCAGCGCCAGTACGGTGGTGAGGCTGGTCATGAGGATGGGACGTATGCGCTGACGCCCCGCCTCGACGATGGCCTCGCGGCGTGGCAGGCCCTCCTGCCGCAGCTGGTTGATGCGGTCGACCAGGATGATCGAGTCGTTCACCGCGATGCCTGCCAGGAGGATAACGCCGATGAGGGCCATGATGTCGAGGGGTCTTCCCAGCGCCAGGAAGAGCAGCACCGTGCCCACCCCTGCCAGGGGTATCGTCAGCAGGATGGTGAAAGGATGCACCAGCGACTCGAACTGTGAGGCCAGCACCATGTACACCAGCACGATCGACAACAGCAGGGCAAAGCCCAGGTTACCCATCGACTCTTTTCGCCGGGCCTCCTCGCCGGTGATGCTGATGCGATAGTCCTGTGGTATCTCGATGTCCTGCAGCGCTGCCGATATCCTGGCCGACATCTTGTCCAGTGCCTCGTTCTTGCCCATCCGGGCGGTGATGCGCACGATGCGGCTCTGGTTGCGGCGCAGGATCTCCCGCGGTGAGACAGCCTCCCGTATGTCGGCGATCTCGGCCAGCCGCACCACCTGGTTGCCCTTGCGTATCACCAGGTCGGAGAGCGCCTTGCGGTCCATCTGCGGCAGTTTCATCACGACGGGTTCCATCTCGCCGTCAATCTCTACGTTGCCGCTTTGGCGGCCCGTAAGCTTGTTCTTGAGCGTTGCCGTGACGGTAGCCACATCCAGGTTATAGATGCCGGCCCGCAGGCGGTCGATCACCACTTCCAGCTCGGGAGCACCCTCGCCGACAGAGGTCTTGATGTTGTACAGACCTTTCACACCCTGCATCTTCGCGGCCACCTCGCCGGCGAGCTGTTGCAGCACCTGCTGGTCTTCTCCCTGCACCTCCACGACCACCGGCGCTTCGCTGGTGCCCAGGATGCTCTGCAGAGCGGTCTCGCCCGTGGAGAAATCCAGTTTCATGCCGGGGACACCTCCTGCCACATCTCCCAGTGCTCTGATCAGTTCGTCGGTATGTATGCCGGCTTCTTTCTTCAGCACGATGCGTACCGATCCGTTGTTCTCGCCCTGGAACACTGCCTGTATGTCGCCTCCCTCACTGCTTTCACTGCCCACATGGGTGTACAGGGTCTCCAGGTCGTCGCCGGTCATCTCCCGGATGACCGTTTCCAGGTTCTGCAAAGCCGCTGAGGTACGCTCGAGGGTGGTACCCTCGGGCAGTGTCACCTTCATCACCACCTGGCGCGAGTCGGCCGGCGGCATGAACTCCATGCCCAGGAAAGGCAGCAGCAGGTAAGCTCCCACCACCAGGAAGAGAGCCGCGGCGGTCACCGCCCAGCGGTGCCGCAACATTTTTTTCAGCACAGCAGCATAGCCGTGGAACTTCACCGAGTAGTGGGTGGGCTTCACCGGGCGGTTGCGGAAGATATAATAGTAGAGCATGGGGATCAGGAAGATGGCCACAAAGAGGGAGGAGAGCAGCGAGAAAGCCACCGTCCAGGCCTCGTCCTTGAAGAGCTCGCCCGAAGCGCCATGGAGATAGACGATGGGCAGGAAGACGACGATGGTGGTGAGCGTCGATGCGGTGATGGCGCCGCCCACCTGTGCCGTGCCGGTGACCGCCGCAGACCGCACGTCGAGCCCCGCCTCGCTGTTACGGAAGATATTCTCCATCACCACGATGGCGTTGTCCACCAGCATGCCGGCACCCAGCGCCAGCCCCCCCAGCGTCATGATATTGAGCGTCAGCCCGCCGAAATACATCAGGTTGAAAGTGGCGATGATCGAGACAGGGATGGCCAGGCTGATGATCAACGTCACCCCCAGGCGGCGCAGGAAAAGGTACAGCACCAGAATGGCCAGGACAATGCCCAGCAACGCAGTATTCTTCACCCCGGAGACGGCATTGCTGATATAGGCGCCCTGGTCGTTCACACGGATAAGATGATACCCTGTCAGCGAAGCCTCCATCTCCTGCAGACGTTTGTTCACCTGCTCCACCGCCTTGACCGTATTGAAGCGTGTCTCCTTGTATATCGAGAGCCCCAGGCACCTTTTACCGTTGATACGCACAATGTTCTCGGGCCTTTTGTTTTGGAACGAGATCTCAGCCACCTCCCCCAGGAACACCGGCACACGCGTCACCCCTGTGGCCTGCTGCTGGCCCTGCGGCACCTGTTCCACGGGCTTGTAACCCACGATGATGCCGCGGAAATCATCCAGGTTGCGCAGGAGGCTCACGCCCTTGACGATATACTTCTTCCCCATCTCCGTGACGCTTCCGCCGGATACCGTACGGTTGAAGGCCTGGATGCGCTGACCCACGCCGTCGAGGGTAAGACCGAAGGAGCGCAGCAGGTACTCGTCGGTGCTGATGACCACCTCACCCTCTTCGCCGCCGGAGATATCCACGCCGGCGATGCCGTCGAGACGCACCAGCTCATTGCGTATATAGTTCTGCGCCACCACCCGCAGACGGTTCATGTCGGTGATGTTGTCATGGGTGAGGGCCAGCTGCATCACCGGCGCGCTGTTGGGATCGTGGCGCGTGATGTTGAGCTCCTCGATGTCGCGGTCCTGGCTTACCGACCCCAGGGCCTTCTGCAGGTCGAGGAAAGCCTCGTCCATATCCTTGTTCCAGGTATAGGCTACCGTGATGCGGGCCCTTCCGCTGCGACAGACGGAGAAGACCTGCACCACCCCCCGCTGCCGGATGGCCATAGACTCGATGTTCTTCACATACCGCTTCTCCATCTCTTCGGGAGGACGCTCCCCCGCCTTCACCTCGATGTACAGCCGGGGATTGTTCAGGTCCGGAAAGAGATCGACCCCCAGCTTGTCGTACGAGATCCACCCCAGCAGCACCACCGCCAGCGTGACCATCAGCACCGTCACCGGGTAATCGACAGCAAATGTTACAAGTTTTTTCATTTTGATCCTTTTGTAGGATTATTCATTCAAACATTCAATCATTCAAACATTCAATCATTCACGCATTCAATCATTATTTTTCCGGCACCCTTTAAGAAGTTTGGAGTGCCTAGAGTTTGGAGTGCCTAGAGTTCAAAGTTCCAGGTTCCAGGTGCCGCAATTCTGGAAATCTTGATTTCCTTAGAATTGCGAGCATCCTCAAAATTGCAACGAAATCTAAGATTTCTGCAATTTCGGGATTCCCAGTTCAGCTTTATCCGGTTATCGCATTATCGCTTCATCGCTTTATCGCTTTATCGCTTTATCGTTCGACATTCATCCTTCATCTTTCGAGCTTCCTTCCTCCACGCCCCCTTGATCCCCTAAAGGGGAAACCCATCGCACACAGGTAAAATTTATCCGGCTCTCCACTTCTTCATTCGGTGTTCGTTATTCTGTGTTCGATATTCATTTAGCGCTTCATCGCTTTATCGTTTCATCGTTCATCGTTCCCTGTGCCCTGAGCCCTGAGCCCTGAGCTTCACCCAGCACCCCGCCTTCGCCTACAGCTTCGTCGGGCGAAGCCTGCACCTTTACTGTATCACTTTCACCTTCGACCGGTCCCGCAACGTCTCAAACCCCCTGACCACCAGGCTCATGTTCTTCTCCAGGCCGCTCACCACCTCCACCTCCCGGGTATTCTCGATGCCGGTATGGATCCTTACCTCGTGGGCCAGGCCATTGTTCACGATGAAGACCCGTTTGCGGCCGCTCTCGGCCAGGATGTATTTTTTCGGGATCACGATGACACTGTCTTTCCGCTGCAGGATGATATCCGACCGGACGAACATGCCGGGGCGCAGCTTCAGCCGGGGATTGTCGATGGACATCTTCACCTGAAAGGTGCGTGTCTCCGTGCTGAGGGCCGGCGAGATAGCGGTGATGATACCGGTGAGGGTATCTTCACGGATCACATAGTTGGTGATGCGCACCTGCTGGCGCAGCTTCACCTTCGGCATATATTTCTCCGGCAGATTCACCTCCATATACATCCTCCTGTAATCCATCAGGCGGAACATGTCCTGGCCCGCCGCCACACGAACCCCTTCGGTATACCGGGGCAGATCAACAATATACCCGGTAAAAGGCGCTCTGACCTTCAGTTTCTCCAGACGCAGCACCGCATTGTCATAATCATTCTTCGCATTGATCATGGCCACCTCCGAGTTACGCAGGTCGCGCAGGGTCACCCCTCCTTTTTTATAGAGCGACTCCTGTTTCTGATACTCCTGCCGGGAGATCTCCATGTTCAGCTTTTTGGAGGCGATGTTCAGGTTGTTCTCAAATTCTTTGTCCTCCAAAAGAACGACCAGGGCGCCCTTTGCCACCTTGTCCCCCAGCTTGTAAGGCCTGCCGGTGGCGGGGTTGATCTGCAGGTGATACTTGCCGGCCACCTCGTTCTTCACCAGCACCTCCTTATCCGGCATCACAGTGCCGCTGGTATTGATGAGGTCCTCGATGGACCCGGTGGTCACCTTCATCACCGAGACGGGCAGGGCCACGTCCTTATTATAATTCCCTTCCCAGTTGCGGCACATCGTAAGCAGCAGGGGAAGGCTCAGAAAAAAGATCCATTTGAACAGTGTCTTCATCTTTCCGGGTATTAAATGATTTATTTTTTCGTATTCGTTGTATTCAGGAACAGATCGGCCGGCACCAGCGGCTTCTGATGCTCAAAATCATAGAGGGTCTGTATCTTCAGGTTGAGCAGTTCCAGTTTGTAGTTGATCAGTGCCTGGGCATACGCCATCTTTTTCTGTGACAACTGGTTCTGGTAGAGGTTCAGGTCCATGCTGGTCAGGTCGCCGTTGCGGTAACGCTCCAGGTTGATCTCATAGGTCAGCTCGGCATTTTTCACGTTCTGTTGTGCGATGGTGATCTGGTCGAGCTGGTTCTGCAGATTACGGTACACCTTGCGGATATCAATGATGATCTGCTTTTTCTCTTCGTCGTAGTTCAGCTGGCTGGTCTGTATCACCGCTTCCTGGGCCCGGATGCGGGCTTTTTTCTCCCCCCAGTCGAAGAGAGGGATGCGGAAGGAGAGAGCCACACTGGGGTTGTTGGTGGGCTTGTCGTATATCTGACCCAGCGAAGGGTCGTCGCCCATGATGCCTATGGCCACACCCAGGTTCCCCTTGAACTCGTTCATGGCCTTGGTACGCACCAGCTGGAACTGGGAGCTCTCGATATCTATCTGGCGCTGGCGCAACTCCATGCGTGAGCTCAGACCATACTGCACCGCTTTGTCCAGGTCGACCTGCACGTGGGGCACCGAGATATCCGCCAGGATGACGATCGAGTCGTTCAGGTTCATCCCCAGAAAACGCTTGAACTCATCCTTGGCGTTCTCCAGGTCCACTTTTTTGTTCTCCAGCGACGAGCGCGCCGTGGCCAGGTTCAGCTCAGCCTGGAACAGCTCCTCTTTGGCCGATAGACCCGCCTCCACCTTGCGCTTGATGATCTCATAGCTGCGTTGCGTATTATCCAGCTCGGCCCGGGCAATGTCCAGGCTCATCTGGTAAAGATAAACGTTGTAGAAGAAGCGGGTCACATTTTTTTCCAGGTTCAGTTTCTGCAGGGCATAGCTGATATTGGCATTCTCATAGTTGAGCTCCAGCTCCTTCATCTCCAGCTTCATGCGGTTGTAGGTAAACAGAGGCTGATTATAACTCAGGTAGAGCCGGTTGGTGAAGCTTTTGTTCTCCTCCACGCTCCCGGTAAAGTCGGACATGTTCTGCTGCCACCCGAAGCGGTTGACCAGCGAGACCGTCCCGTCGGTCCAGAGGATCGGCTGGTCGATGCGGAAGGTACCGTACGACTGGAGATTGCGGTTGGTGAACCACTTATTGAAACGGTTGTCGAACATACGGCTCTGGTCGAACGTCACCGGATTGACATCCATCGAGAACTGCGATTTCAGGGATGCTTTCTGGGCATTGAGCGACTCACGGTAACGTGTCAGGTTGAGCAGGGACCGTTGGATGTCGGGGCTGTTCATGCCCGCGATGGAGATCGACTTGTCCAGCGTCAGAGCCACCTGTGCCACCGTCACCCTGCCAGCCCCGGACAGAACGAGGAGGAGAAAAAGGGCCCCGACAAGCTTTTTCATTTTACGGATCTTGCAATACATCTTTCTTTATTTTAAATATTCCTTTCAATAATTTTTCACGCTATGCTGATCTTCCCAGTACCCAATAACCTTAGAGTACTTAGAGTGCCTAAAGTGCCTAAAGTTAAAAGTTGATGGTATAGAACTTTTCATTTATTTATTTCATTCAATCAATCATTCATTCAATCATTTACGCATTATTCTCCCAGCAACCTGTAACCTGCAATCAGTATCTTTTTTCACTTTTCATACTTTTTCCACTCTTCTGACTTTTCGACTTTTCGACCGTTCGACATTCATCATTCATCGTTCATCCTTCATCTTTCCCCATTCAAGCTTCGCGCATCGAGCATCGAGCTTCCCCTCACTCCCTCACCAGCTTCACGGCATCGGCCACCACAATGCGGTACTGGGATTTGTTAGACAACTCTATGACCGCCGTATCGGCAGGAAAATAATAAAATCCCAGGCTGTTCCACCCTCCCGTATTCCTCAGCATCAGGGCCGGCTCTTCGGTCACATCACCGTGTCGGATCTTAAACTCATATTTGCTCTGGTGACGTCCCCTGCCCCAGCCGAACCTTCTGTAATTAAGATAATAATAAACCGTATAATAACCTGCCTGCGGCACATACACTTTCCAGGTGGCTTTCCGCTCCCCTTTCCCGGAGCGGACAAACCAGGCCGACCGCACATATTTACCGTAAAAAGCGTCGCTGGTGGTAAGAGTCCAGTTGATAGGCAACCACCAGGAAAAACCCGCATATTTTTGTCCGGTCTGCTTTGACTTAACCAGGATCTTATAAAAAAGCCCTTCCGTCCCCGGCTCTTTGAGCGAGAAACCGGGGTCATCGTTATCCACCAGCAGGGTTCCCTCCGGGATATAATGAAAATCACTGTTGGGGATCACCCGTTCCCCTGCGAAAGGGTTTTTCCTCACTCCCTCTTTCTGCCGTGGGGAGTTCATGCGGATAATCATCGGTATATTTTTAGATATCATGTAGTTAAATGTTATGCCCCCGGGACGGTCATCAAAAAGATACCCGAGCTCTTTGGTCTGGCGGGCATCCATCCAGACCACATGGTCACTACTCCTGTTCCTTTCAGAGACATTGATCTTCATCACGCCGGCTCCCTCCTCAGAATTGGAGATCTTCATGGTGATAAGCCACTGTACCCGGTCCTCACCGGTCACTTTTTCCAGGGAAATGTCCGACACCAGATAACCGGGCAGCCGGGTCGTATTGTACCAGGTCTCCATAAATTTCTCCAGCGGCAAGCCTGAGATCTGCTGCAGGCCCTGTTCCAGCGTATCAAAGGGCACCGAAGCAAACCAGTGGTCATCAAGCCACTTGTAGAGGAAAGTGTCCAGCAGTTCCGCTTCCTCCATGTGGGCTTTGATAGCAAGGAAAAGGACCTCTCCTTTCAATTTGATCACATTGTCGAGGATCTGCATCTTCGACCGGTCGGTAAGCAGATCGTGAAAGCTCTTGTCCTGCAAAGCAATATTGGCCAGCTCATCCTCACTCAGCCCAGAATAGCGCCGTATCCAATCATTTCCGGTCCCCACCCACGGTGCTTTCAGATAGGATTCCAGGATGCGGTTGACCACCGGCCAGCGGGAAGACTCCAGAAAAATACGGAAATTGAAAAACTCCGGAAAGATATTGTAAGGATTGGGCTGTGTGGTGAGCGTACCCTGACCACCCGCCTGTCTTTTAAAATTCAATTGTCCCGTTTCAGACTGGAAAATACTCAGGAACATATTAAAAACGTCTGCCATAAGATCTTTGTCGGTTTTTTTTTCCCGTGACCAGCGGGACCACTTTTTAAAGTTCTTAAAATTTCCGGCAAAATTGGCCGCATAGATATTTACTCCCTTTTCGGGTAAATAAACGATCTCCGGCTGCACATTCTCCATACCTCCCGTCCACAGGTGCTGATAGGAGTAAAACTGGACGGGCACCTCCACCAGCGATAATGTGGAAAAAGGATAGAGAAGTTTCAGGCGACCTTCATAATAGTTCAGGCGCTTCCGGATCAGGATCTTCAGGGTATCCTCTGACAATTCGGGAAGCGCCCCCACAAAATAATCATGCCCTTTTTCGGTAAATACCCGGAAACGGATACTGTCCAGGGCCTTCCCAATGCTGTCCACGGTCAGGCTGTGTTCCACATAATCCCCCATCGAGAGAGAAAGCTGCTGCAAAGGCTTCTCCGGGATGAAGGTGACGCCATCATCCTCTTCATGTGTCTCACCCTGCGACAGGGCCATCAGTCCGTTCCCGTCTTTCACATGCAGCCGGAAGCGGACAAAGTCCCTGCGGTACCATTCCGGCCGGCGGGGACTCCAGGTGGTGCCGGATACGGGATACCATAACGTCTCGGGCGTCAGGAGCACAAAACGGGGGGTGACAAAGGCAAAGGAAGATCTTACCCTCAAACCCGCAAAGATCTTGTGCGGCAATCGAAAAGTATCAATATCAGGGTAGCAGATGCGGTCGTCGATCGTTCCCCGGTATTTCAGGGCCATCGAAAGAGTATCTCCGGGTTTTAGCGGGTGGGGAGGAGTCACCTCCAGCAGATGGAGGTCACGCTTCCATTTCAGTTCTTTTCCCCCGGCGGTTATACATTGCACACGGAGACCGGGATTGAGGCTCATCACCAGCTCCCCGAGGAGGGTGTCGTTGTCGTTCCGTAACAACATCCGCGAGGAAAGACTGATCTGCCGGCCCCTGTGCTCCAGGTCAATGTCATGCTCTACCACCGTGGCCATAGGCCGGCCGGCATAGGCATCGTTGAGGACGATCAGGTTATGCCGCAGAGACTCCTCCGAGCGTGTGATCATTACATGGCGGTAGCCCGCGGCCAGCCCGGCGATCAATACCACGATACCGAAAAAAAGGTTCATGCCCCGCTCGGAGCGGTTGCGCGGCAGACGCTGCAACAGGAAGACGGACAGGAAAAGAAATGACAAGCCCAGCAGGAAGAACATCCCCCGGTGATACAACAGGGCGGGAAGACGGTCAAATCCCACCATGTCCGACTTCATCATCGGCAGCGTCCGGCCCAGGAAATCAAAAAGGTCATAGAAGCGGTCCTTCAGGTAAAAAAGGACCAGGGCAGCATAGCCCAGGATGATCAGGAAGGTGACCGCCTGGTTACGCACGAGACTCATCACCAGAAAAGAGAGGCCTACGATAAAGACCAGCGACGGCACCACCATCAGCAGGAGATAATCCACATAAGCCAACGGATCAAGACCGGCCGGTTTGGAGATGATATTGAACACCATCACTCCCCCCAGCAGGATCAGATCAATGATGAGGAAAATATAGATATTCGCCCAGGCCTTGCCAAAGACATAGCCGAAATTGCTCACCGGTTTGGTGTAGACCACCTCGGCGGTATCCAGCTTCTTGTCCCGTTTCAGGAAATCGGCCGCCAGGAAGACCGCCACCACCGCCTGACCCAGATTGATCAGCAACAGGTTCCAGTAAGGAATAGCTGCCGGCAACGCCACCAACGACCATTCGGGAGAGAACTGTATATTCGTCAGCATGAACAGGTTCAGGAAAAAAACAGCGACCAGTCCCAGCAAAACAAAGATACGCAGGAACCAGCTGCGCCGCAGTGCCAGCCGCTCGTAACGGGAAATAATGCGTATGTTGTAGAGAAAGTTCATGCAGGGGTTATAGGGTGGTCATACGTTAGTCATTAGGCTGCTGCGCAGCCGAAATTCGTTCGCTGCGCTCACGTAATTAGCTCACTTCGTTCGCGTAATTAGCCCCGACTACGTCGGGATGAAATTAGGTAGAAATTAGCTCGCTAACACTCGTGTAATTAAATAGTAATTAAATAGTAATTAAATAGTTAATCATAAATCAAAATTCAATATTCGACATTCAATATTCAATATTCAATATTCAATATTCGACATTCATCGTTCATTTTCTTACGCCCTTACAGGGCTTTGGGTCTATTGGTCTATAAAGATCGGGCTGCGCCCGATCCTGTTTGCTTGTCGCCCCTTCGGGGCTCACTGCTCACCAACAACACACAAGATTCTTTCGCTTTATCCCATTATCCCTTCATCGCTTCATCGCTCCCTACTCCCTACTTTTCCCACTCTTCGACTCTTTGACTTTTCGACCGTTTGACCTTCGACCTTCATCCTTCCTTTTGCCTTTCCTCGTCCGACGTAGCCGCAGGCGTAGGCGGATGCCTTATTACTTTTGCCTTTATACTTTTGCCTTATTCTCTCACCCATACGCCTCCTCCTCCACCTTCTCCCGGAGCACGTTCTCCATAAAATGGACATAGGCATGTTCCAGGTTGGGTTCGACGGGCTCGGCATCATATCCTTCGGGTGAGCGGGAGACCACCTGCATCAGCCATCCCTCCTTCCCCGGCACGGTGGAGATCACGGGGAACTTCTCGTTGATACGGATGTACTCTTCATCATCGGCCCTGATCTGCCATACGTATCCTCTGGCCTTCCGTATCAGCTCTTCCGGTGAGCCGGTGAAGGCCACCCTGCCCTTGTTCAGCAGGGTCATGTGGTTGCAGGTGCTGGAGATATCTCCCACGATGTGGGTGGAGAGGATGATGATCACCTCGCCGGCGCTGATGTCGGAGAGGAGGTTGCGGAAGCGGATACGCTCCTCCGGGTCGAGGCCTGTAGTAGGCTCGTCGACGACGAGGATCTTCGGCTCATGGATGAGGGCCTGGGCAATGCCGAGGCGCCGCTTCATCCCTCCCGAAAGTTTGGAGGCCATCTTGTCACGCGCCTCAAAGAGCCCCACCTCCTCCAGGATGCGGTCGATGGCCTCACGACGGCGACGCCGCTGACGCATGCCCGAGAGAGAAGCCATATAATCCAGGAACTCGCTGGTACGCAATTTGGGAAAATAACGGAAATCCTGGGGCAGATAGCCCAGCAGACGACGGATCTCGCCCCGGTGCTTCTGCAGGTCCATGCCGTTGACAGTCACCCTGCCCGTAGAAGGACGCATGAGCGTCACCAGGATACGCATGAGGCTCGACTTGCCGGCACCGTTGGGTCCCAGCAGACCGAAGATGCCGTGACCGATGGACAGGTCGATATCCTCAAGTGCTTTGTTGCCGTTGGGATAGATCTTGCTAAGTCCTTCTATGACGATCTCCAAAACAGTAATTGTTTATCTATTATTGACCATGCCGTCACCTAAAATATTTCCTAAACCGCCCTAAAATATGAAAAATATAACAAAATATCTACCGGGATCTCGGCCCCCCTCTATTCGATCTTTTCCCGGTTTTTAAAAGAAACCTTTTTTTTTGCAACGTACATATGACGTTTATCATTGTAATTTGTTACTAAAAATTTAGTTGAAAGAGTTGCGGGTATCGAGTTGCGAGTATCGAGTCCCGCAACTCTTAGGATCTTCGATCCTTTAGAGTTGCGAGGATGCTCGCAAATGCCCGGCATTTGCGGCATTGCGAGTTGCGAGTATCGAGTATCGAGTTGTGGGTATTGAATGATTGAAAAATCAGCATTTGGTGTTCGATATTCATTTATCGCCTCATCGCCTCATCTCTTCATCATTCGGTGTTCGGTGTTCATCATTCGCCATTCATCCTTCCCCCTTCATCCCCCGTTTCCTTCTTCAACCCCGCCGGGGTTGTATTTCTGAAGATATTTCCACTACCCCTGGTGGTACCGGGGCTACTATCTTTGACCCCTCCCTTGCTCCGCCGTAGCGGCTACGCAAAGGCGAGGCGGGGTCTAATGAATTTGGAGTTGTTATCGCTTCTTCTCTTTATCGCTTTATCGCTTCATCGTTCGGTGTTCGGTGTTCGGTGTTCGATATTCTTCGTTTATTGTTCAACATTCAAGCTTCGAGCATCGAGCTTCAAGCTTCGCGCTTCCCCCTGCTCTGCCAGTACTCCTTCGTATCGATATCCATGATGGTCAGGGGTCCCCACCATCCGGCGCCGGTATCCATCATCCAGATGCCTTTCACGAAGATGGGCACCTCCAGGTCATAGTTGATCGTCGGCGTATGGCCCACGTACACCTCCTCATAGGGTGTCAGGCTCTCCACATCGGGATCATCGATGACGCTCATGGCCTTTTCCACCAGCTCCCGTGACCACAGCAGATCGTACTCCTCCTGCTCCTCCAGCGGCTTGTCGGGGTTGATACCGGCATGGACAAAGAGGCGCGTCCCATCGTCCAGCAGGTACCAGAGGGGAGCTTCCTGCAGGAGGCGTATGTGCTCCTCCGGGATGGGGCCGCCGTCATAGCTGCGCATGGTGCTGCGTCCCCCCTGGATCATCCACAGTTCTTCCGACTCGCCGGTGAGGGCCCTTTGCAGGAACCACTTGTCGTGGTTGCCCAGGATGTATACCAGATTTTTCACCTGCAACAGCAGGTCGATGCTCTCACGTGTATGCTCACCCCGGTCGCACACGTCCCCCAGGGCGATGAGCAGATCGCGGTCCATGTCGAAATGCGACTTCTCCAGGCACTCCTCCAGGGCCGTCACCTGCCCGTGTATGTCGCCTATGACAAAACGCCTCATGAGAGGATCATTGTTGAGAAAGATTTATTTACCGGCATTGTGCAGGCGCAACGCCTCGATGCCCAGCCTGTACGAGTCGAGGCCGAAGCCCGTAATGGTTCCTATGCAGACCGGGGCGATCAGCGATTTGTGGCGGAACTCCTCGCGCTTGAGGATGTTGGAAATGTGTACCTCTACCACCGGCGCCGGCACCGCCGCCACCGCATCGGCAATGCTCACCGAGGTGTGGGTGTAACCGGCAGCGTTCAGGACGATGCCGTCATACGAAAAACCGGCTTCCTGGATCTTCGTCACGATCTCCCCCTCCACATTGCTCTGAAAATAGTCAAAGACAAAATGGGGATAGAGCTCGCGCAACAACTTCAGATAGTCGTCAAAACCGGCCTTGCCGTAGATCTCCGGCTGCCGTTTGCCCAGCAGGTTCAGGTTGGGCCCGTTGATGATCATGATCTTCATGGGAGAATATTTTTGTTACAACTGGTCTTTTATCTGTTCTCCCCTCCCCCGTCACCGTCACGATCGCCATACGGCCCCGGGAAGGAATTACATAAACTTTGATCAAAAATAGTTAATTTTATCCCAGCTTACGCATTAGGAAGCTGAAAATTAGCTGAACGAATGCGATGGCTGGGGTTAACCCCGATCAGCCATGAAAAGCGCTTGCGATTTTCTATGGCTGATCCCGGGTTTATGGTTTACACAGAATCCTCTGCAAATGCCGGACAAATACTGGCAAGGCTTGCTGGACCGTTACAAGGTCTACCTTCGTCTGGAGAGATCCCTCTCCCCGGCCTCGGTGCAGGCCTATCTCTCCGACGTCCGGAAGATGCTGGACCACCTGCTCACCCTGTATCCCGGTCTGCGGGCCGGGGAGATCACCCTGCCCCTGCTGGAGTCTTTTCTCACGGAGCTGAACGAAACGGGCATCGGTCTGCGCACACAGGCCCGTCTGATCTCGGGCCTCCGCTCCTTTTTCAACTTCCTGGTGATGGAGCATGAGCTGGAGGTCAGTCCCGCCACCTTGCTGGAGATCCCGCGCACAGGCCGCAGGCTGCCCGAGGTGCTGAGCGTGGAGGAGATCGACCGCATCGAGGCGCAGATCGACCTGAGCCGCCCCGGCGGCCACCGCGACCGTGCCATGCTGGAGGTGATGTACGGCTGCGGCCTGCGCGTGTCGGAGGTCACCGGCCTGCGTATCTCCGGCATCTTCCGCGCCGAAGGCTTCGTGCGCATTACCGGCAAGGGAAGCAAGGAGCGCCTTGTGCCCATCAACAGCCGGGCCCTCCATGAGATCGACCTCTACCTGCCCGAACGCCGCAACATGGAGACCGACCCCGCCTACACCGACATCCTCTTCCTCAACCGGCGGGGACATCCCCTGAGCCGTGTCTATCTCTTCAAGCTGGTCAAGGAGCTGGCCCGCAAAGCAGGCATCACCAAGAACGTCAGCCCCCACACCTTCCGCCACTCCTTCGCCACCCACCTGATGGAGGGCGGCGCCGACCTGCGGGCCATACAGGAGATGCTCGGCCACGAGTCGATACAGACCACCGAGATATACACCCACCTGGATAAGGAATATCTGAAGAGCACGATACTGGAGTATCATCCGAGAGCGGAGAAAGAAGGATAAAGGCATCCGCCTTCGCCATCCTTCGGTACGCCTGGCGGCTACTCAGGAACCAGCAATGAGCGGTGAGCGATGAGTTAATTGAGCGCAAATACCGTAAGGGACAAAGCACCGCTTTGTCCGTATATCGGTAAGGAAATGTAGTAGAGAGCTATGAGAGATGAGCGATGAGCGATGAGCGATGAGCGGTGAGCGATGTGCAGAGAGGAGGAAAATAGGTTATTGTAGAGACTTGCAAATGCGCGTCTCTAAGGCAACGCGCCTTATATAAGACCAAAGGATAATGGAAACCCTGTCATTCAATATCAGGATCAGCAGGAACAATGCCATTGTATATTTTATGTGGCTGATCATATTGGTCGCTGCCCTGATAGCTTTTGTTTTCTGGCTGATCATTCTTGCGGGCTCACGTCTACCTGTAGACCTGAGAATATTCCAGTTCTTCCACCTGCAAAAACCGGTTTTCTATCTTACCGGCATTTCTGCCACCCTCTTTTTTATCCTGAGCATCCGATTCCTGGATACACATTTTTACAGAAAAGCATTGTTGACCGTCGGGAAAGAAAAGATCACCTTTTCAAGGCATTCCAAACACACAGAACTTCCGATCCATAACATCCTGAAAATTGAGATCTTCCCTCCCGGGAAAAGCACAAGCAAGTATTACCGGGCCGAATTATATACAATTTTTTATATTCGTAATTTTACTTTCAGGATCCGGAAAGACGATCTGAACCGGTTAAAAAATTCTTCTTTAAAAGAGAAGGTGTACCTGAAAGGAAGTATCCATACGCCATGAAAAGACCATTCATTATCCTGCAAGCAATTTTGCTTCTATCCCTTTGGAGCTGTAACCATCAGGATCCCCTGGTGGTGAGCAATGAGGTACTGAAGGAAAGGATCGCTGAAAAGCTCTCTGATCTTGAGATCAGTACGATCCAGGACCCTGTGGCATACCTTCCTTACTACAATGTCATGCAACAACTGGAAGAAAAGACCAGGAAGATATTTTCCTCCCTTTCAGACTCAAATGATCAGGATATTGATCTGCAGGTACTGCGGTCCGACATCGATGATTACTTCAACGAACTCAGGTTCATATACGATTCCATCCTGTGGACCGGCAAATACAACGACCGGTTCGGGAACTACCTTGCCGGGATGGATGACAAAGACCTGGTCAAAAACAAAGAAACCGTCATCCAGCAGGTCAGACTCAGCAAACTCTTCGTTTTTAACGACCTGGAGAGAGCCGTGCACAAAAATGATCTTCAGTTCAATAATGTATTCACAGTTGTTGTTCCTGAGAAGACCGTTCTGAGACGGGGGGAGACCTTTGAATCGAAGATCTACATAGCAGGATATGACTCAACCCGCCTCCCAATGGTTATCCTGGACCGGGGGGATTCATTGATATCCAAAAATACAGCACAAATCCTCAGGGAACAAGACAAGCTGACCCGGTTACCCTTCACCGGTGGAACAGCAACCTTCAGGACACGCTGCAGCAAGACCGGGAAACACTCCTATTCCGGGCTGATCCTGCTGGTAAACAACTCAGGTAAGGTGGTAAGATTGCCTTTCAGGGGAGAATACACTGTCATAAAATGAAAAACAAAAGGCTTAAGATCATTCTGATAACGGTTGGCCTCCTATTGCTGATCCCCTTCCTGGCGATGCAATTCACGGATAAGTTATGAGTATCGAGTTGAAGCGTTGCTCATCTCTCATCTCTCATTGCTCATTGCTCATTGCTCATCGCTGATCTCTGAGTAGCCGCCAGGCGTACCGACGGGAGTCATTTCTCTTTATCGCTTCCTGCCTGCCGGCAGGCAGGCATCTCTTCATCTCTTCATCGCATTTCTGACCGTCGGAATCTTCGGGACGCCTTTCGCCGGACATTGAGGATAACCGGATGCCGGTACCGGAAGATTTGAAGCGACTCTTTATCAGGCACATATATCTGTTCCACCCGCACATTGCAACGCATTTTCATTATTACTTTTTGTAAAGTATTTTTATTTACCCTCTGTATTCACCTGTTTTTCTTTATATTACAATCTATCAACTACGTAGCTAACTACGTAGTTGTCTACGTAGTTGCAAAAAACATGTCATACAATTCTCTCTGTAACAATAGGATACGACCGGCGGGATCAGGCAGGGTACCGCGGCATGTCAGGAGAGGATGCTCGGCATCCGGCAAAGGAAAACCCGTTTGCAAACCTCCCTTCTGTTCATTAATTTTGGATAAATGTGTTCTCCAAGGGAAAAACTATGAAAAGACCGGCAGTTATACTTACATTCCTGGCTATTCTGTTCTTAACGGGTTGTGCAAGAAAAAATGATCTTATTACCTATAAGCCCATAGGATATTTCCATACTGAATATACCCTCAAGACAGGAGCCCCACGACAAGGGATCTTGAAACCCGAAACAAAAGGTTTGATCGTTTTGGATACGATCTATACCCAAGGATTAAACTGTCTTGATGAATTTGAATATATCTGGATCATAACTCATTTTCATCAAACAAGGGGATGGGAAAGCATTGTAACCCCTCCTGAAAGTGATCATGCGTTTGGGGTATTTGCAACACGCTCACCCCGCCGGCCGAATCCCATAGGCTTATCCCTGGTAAAAGTCGATACAATAATCCGGAATAAGATTTATGTAAGTGGTGTTGATGTTTTTGACAACACGCCGATCCTGGATATCAAACCCTATCTACCTTCTGTCGATCATGTGGTAAGCGCAAAAAATATGTGGGCTGAAATATTGTTAGGACATCATGATGAAGATTTTATTTCCGATAGTCTGGTAAAAGAATTCGTTCTTGGAGAAAAAATGAAAAGATCAGGGAGTAAACCTGATGAAAAAGAGAAATAGCGGTACGCAACAATGCATTTATCCAGGGCAGCATTTCAATTGCCCGGATCGAAATATCCCTGAGGGGGATCACAACAAGGAATTTTTACTACTTTGCATGAATTACATAAATCAAATATTCTACAATAACAACAGACATGAAATCTATCAAAATGAGAACAATGATCCTGGCAATAACCATAGGGTTATTGGCACAAACCGTAGCAGATGCCTGCACGGGTATCCTGCTGAAAACAAAAGACGGCAAAACGGTAAGCGGCAGAACACTGGAATTTGGTGTGGAAGTGTCCACTTCGCTGGTGGCCGTACCCAAAAACTATCCCTTCACAGGAAAGACCAATTACGGTGACGGACTGAAATACCGCACCAAATATGCCATGACAGGTCTGATAACCTTCACGGACATCAACATTGCCGACGGCATGAACAGCGCCGGGCTGTCCTGCGGCGCCTTTTACTTCCCCACTTTTGCCGAATACACCCCGCTCACCCAAGAGAATCAGAGCAAGGCCCTCTCCCCGCTGGATTTTAACAACTGGGTGCTGTCACAGTTCGCAACCGTGGATGAGGTAAAAAAAGCCATTGAGAACGAAGAAGTGGTGATCGTGCCCACCATCCTGGAGGGCTGGGGTGACACGCCTCCTCCCTTTCATTATATCGTCTATGACAAAAGCGGGAAAAGCATCGTCATTGAGCCGATCAAGGGCAGACTGGTGGTTTATGACAATCCCATTGGCGTGATCACCAACTCCCCCACCTTCGACTGGCACATGATCAACCTGCGGAACTACACCTATCTGAAAAGTGAGAATGCAGGCTCCATGACCATCAACGGCGTTACGTTCAAACAACTGGGACAGGGATCGGGCATGTATGGCATCCCGGGAGATTTCACCCCCCCGTCCAGGTTCGTAAGGGCCACCGCTTTTGTGGTAACGGAACTGCCCGCGGAAACCACTTTCGATGCCATCAAAGATGTGTTTCATATCCTGAACAATTTCGACATCCCCAAAGGATTTTCCCGGGAAGTCGTGGATGGCAGGATCTATGCGGATTACACGCAGGTCACCCTGGCCAGGGATCCCAACACCCTGAAATTTTACTACAAGACCTACGACAATCAAAGGATCAGGGAATTCGACCTGAAAGCCTTTGATGCAAATTCCAAAAAGATCCTGATGCTGACCACGGCTTCGGAACAAACGGTGGACAATGTAAATCATCAGATGAAACCCTTGAAATAAGGTCTTCTTCCGGACAACCTGCCCTGACACATCCCTGTATTGGGATCCTTACCCCGGATCTCCTGACCGGTGCAGATCCTGCCTCACGAGGCTCGGCCCCCCTCAGGAAGATCCCGTCCCGGTCTCCTGCAGTGACATGTTACTGCAGCAGCAACGGTGACCCTCCGCCGGCAGAGGATCTGTTTGCAAAACTCCCAACCATTCGCTACATTTGGAATACCGTGAACTGCTCCTCCGGCGATCCGGCACACTATACCTGATAGCAGGTATATTATGATGCATAAAAAATATTAACAAGCCGATCAAAGATCACAAATACGGATATTCATAACCTACCAACACACAAAGATGAAAAAGGAAGTAATACTCGGATTGATCTCAATACTCTCTGTAACAGCAAATGGACAATTTCTTGATAATTACGGCTTACAGGTAGGGTTAGGTCTATCCAACCAATATTGGAATTATAAAAATAATATGTTTTCAAATTTATCCGGATGGAAGGATAATAAAACCGGATTTATAGCACAATTCTATGCTGAAAAAAACTTTGGCAGACACTTTTCATTAAAACCGACCATTGGGTATATACAAAAAGGATTCAAAGATGATATTACTTTGACAACGGAAGAGGGAGAAGATATTGCGGTAGTAAATAACAAAGTACTGTTTCATGATCTTTCTCTGGGTCTGGTAATGAAAATAATTCCAATTAACAAACCATTCAAGCCTTATATTATCGGAGGGTTTCGTGGGAATTGTATGATAGATTACCGTAGCGTGATCATTGACCAGCAGGGAGTAAAAAACGAACTGAATACCGATCTGTATGATGACTTTAATAAATTCACGATCGATGCCGTTATTGGTATTGGAGTTTCATATAATGACCTGTTATTTCTGGAAATGGAATATGCCCCATCCGTCACGAAAAATTTTGAATCATCCGCATTAGAAATCCATGACAGGTATTTTTGTCTTACTTTAGGATTACATCTTAACTCTCTGATCAAAAAACAAAAAACATCCGGCGATCAATAAGGACATAACCGACATCTGAATATCATCCATTCCTGACAGAGGTGCTGCAGAGGAAATAGTTCCTGTCTTTTTATTATCTTTGTTTTAAGCCAGTGTCCCTGATCAGCTACAAAAAAACACTCATAAACCCAAAATCCCGGCTAAACGCATTAGTTCAGCTAATTCTTTCTTCCTGAACAGAGTCTCTCCTTCATGGAGTTGTTCGATCCTCCGGGAAGACCCCGTTTGCAAGAAACCCATCAATTCATTACATTTGGGATAACAGAAACCACCTGCCCCTGTTATCCGGGATATTACAACTGATAACAGGAGTTATTAGTGGTAGATATAAGGAAGTTGTACTCAATTCCGATTTGAAAGACCGATTAAAAGTGATCTTTTGTTTTCAGGATTATTTTTCAATACGGATTTTTCAAAAAAAAACGAATTGAAAGAATTTAAA
>JALVJE010000240.1 GCA_027028505.1 Bacteroidales bacterium | reverse complement strand
GTGCTTCCGCATAGGTGATCCTGATACGGCTGCCTTTCCCTTTGCTGTAGATAAGTTCGGGATAGCCTGTAGTATGGATTGAATGGTCCAGGAGCAGGGAAGCCCTGCTGTGCGGCGGGATCGTCAAAGGACCTTTGCCTTTGATAAAGGAAGGATCCGGAGGGATGCCGTGGCTGCGGATGATCCGGGAAAAACGTTGTTCGGTCTCTTCCATGAACGGTATCTCCCTGGGTACCAGGAACCAGGTACTGCCATACAGGAAACCCCTGCCTACGGCAAACTCTACGGTTCCCTTTTTGGGTTTCAGCCACCGGGAATCATCGAAGCCGGTCTGCTGCCATCCCCAGGGATATCGTTGCCCGTCCACCCTGTCTCCCGGGCCTGCCGCATAATAAGCTTTAAGCGAGTCCGGGGTGAAGGGGATATCGGTATAGGCATCATTGCGGATCACTTTCCACTGAAAAGTGCCGGTATTGACATTTACGGGGTCTGTTTTGTCACCCTGAAGAATGAATGCGGTCTGGAAGGTCTGTTGGGCTGCTTTGCGGTATTCTCCGAAGTTGATCACTTCGGCAGCGAGCACGTTTTCCCCTGTTTTCAGATAAGGGGCGATATTCAGTTTTTCATAACGCCAGTTGAGCAGATCGCCTTCGGCCGGGCCCTGACAAATATAAAGTCCGTTCACATAAAAGCGGTAACGGTTGTCAGCAGAAAGATATACGATGAAAGTATCCGGTACCTCCTCCAGGTTAAAGCTCCTGCGGAAGAGGAAGACTCCGTAATCCAGCGTAGAAGCAGAAGGATGCGTGATCCACTGGGCCGTCCAGGCATGTTTCAGTTGGGTGTAGTCTTTCCCCTGGTAGTTGATCTTTACCGTGGATTCCTGGGCATTTGCACGTGGAGTGGGAAGTAGCAGGAGCAATGATAACAGAACCTTCAGGAGAAGGAAGGTGGAAAATATGGATTTGTGTTGGTATGTGTTCATCTGAAAAATAACCTCCCTTTATCTGTTCATCGGGTCCGGTACCAGAATGCTGTCGGGGAAGACTTTCAGGGCGGTGGTGTCGAGGAGGGTGATGCCTGCTTCACTGATCTTTCCGTCGGGGCCGGTGACCGCCTGCAGATCGAGCCCCAGATGCCGGGCCATGAAAGGATAGACCGCCTGGCGTTTGGAGAAGCCGTAATCGTGTTTTTCTTTGGGGAAGTGGGCGTTGGCCACATTGTCCTTAGCTCCGAACAACCTGTAGATGTGTTGGATATAAGGATACTCCACTTTCGGCACATTGCGGGTCCAGTCATCACCGTCGCTTACCAGTAGCAGGGGCTTGGGGGCCACCGTGGCCGCTATCTCCACGTTGTCGGTCTCAAAGCCGTTGCGCTTATGGATGGGCATGCCACTCTCACATACGCAGCCCCCGAAGAAGTGAGCCGAGACCATCACCACCGGCACCGATACGTCGATGCGCGGGTCCACCGCTGCCAGCAGAAAGGTCTGCGTGCCCCCGCCTGAGGCACCGGTGACAGCGATGCGGGTGGTATCGACGTACGGCAGGGAGGAGATGTAGTCCAGCACGCGTTTGCTGTTGTACAGCTGCATCTTCAGGGCCTTCGGGTCGTGGTGCCGGTGCCGGCGGTCCTCGCCGGTGCCCACCATATCCCAGCAAAAAGCCACTGCTCCCATGCGGGCAAAGGTAGCACAGCGGTACTGCATGTCAGCCCGGAAGCGGCCGTAATCGTCCGGATCGAACCAGTGACCATGCGGGTTGAGAATGACCGGCACCTTTCCGTCCATCTTGTCAGGGAGATACAGATTGCCGCAGATCAGGTAGTCCGGCTTTACCTCTAAACCCAGGTTGACCACCGTATAACCGTCCATGACATGTTTGGCTCCATATATCTCTTTGATGGGGTAGGTCCATTCTGCCCCGGGGATCTGATCCAGCTCGCTGCCGCTAATGATGTTCTCCCGGATGCGGCGGGCCCGGGCCTGCCACTCCGCAGCCGTATGGTAGGTGGCTGCATACTCTTTCAGCTTCTCCCGGGCCTGTTCTTCTGTAAGATAATTGCCCACGCACAGCTCTGTCTGAGCCGTGTCAACTTTGGCTTCTGTAGCTTCCTTTTTACTGCCTGTGTGGCCACAGGAAGAGAAAAGGAACATCAAAACAAGGCCGGCAGGGAGCAGGAGGCGCCATGCCGGCCGGCCGGTTCTTATGGTGCCGGTTTTTAAGGAATGGATGTGGGGTGTGAGGTTCATCAGAATATTTTAAGGTGTGAAAAATTGAATTCTAACTGTATGTGGAAATACCTATTTAAATAGGCATTAAAATAGGTAATTAAATAGGTATTTAAATAGGTAGAAAATCTGACCATCGATTGCTATTCCAGGCCGGGCCATCGGATATCTGAAAAGCAGAGGGGTCATCTTTTTGACAACACTTCTTTTTCATATTTTTCCACTTCGTCAATGTATTTTGTCCCGGTGGGTACCTCATTGATCTCGCAGAAGCGGTCCCATACGG
>JALVJE010000239.1 GCA_027028505.1 Bacteroidales bacterium | reverse complement strand
TCCGGCAGGGTCAGCGGAGGAGCACGGAGAGAGCCCGGTAGCCGGGGAAAAAGATAAAGAAAGTGCAGAAACCGCGACTGGCGGAACCAGGGACGATGATCTTCTGGAACTGGACCTTTCGGGTGGCGTAACGTCGTCGGCCGGAACAGAAGAGACAGACGAAGATAAAAAACCGGAGAGCGGGGAGAAAAAAAAAACTCTGAACGGTGAGCAAACTCTCCCTTCCTATGCTTTTGGGGACTGGCTGGGGTATTTTGAGCAGACCGGCGAAGCGGGAACAACAGAGGGAAGAAAACGCCCCGAGGATGAGATCATCGATCGTTTTATAGAGTCACAGCCCCGGATCGTCCCGAGACAGCAGGAGGAGGAGACAGAGACCGAGGTCCCGGAGAAAGTAAAAGAGAGTACGGAGGAGAAAGGTCTATTCACGGAAACGCTGGCGCGCATCTATCTGCAGCAGGGTTATTATTCAAAAGCCACCCATATCTATGAAAAATTAAGTTTGAAATATCCGGAAAAAAGTAGTTACTTTGCAACCCAAATTGAAAAGATCAACCAGATCCTGAGGGATCAGACTAAAAAACAGTAAGTTATGGCAATATACACGGTGTTATCGGTATTGATCATACTGGTGAGCATTCTGCTGATACTTGTGGTGCTGGTACAGAACTCCAAAGGAGGCGGACTGGCAGCCAATTTCACGGGTGCCGGCCAGATGATGGGAGCACGGAAAACGACGGATTTTCTGGAGAAAGCCACCTGGACGCTGGCAGCCTCGATTGTGGTGCTGTCGCTGCTGGCAACGGCTGCTATCCCGCGTAGGAATAAAGTGGAGCGCTCGCTGATCGAGGATCAGGTGAACAGGGCGGTGAACCCCAATGCGATCCCTACCCTTCCCACCGCACTGCCCGACCAGAACAATCCGGCCAAGAGCCAGGGGCAGCCGCAGGGACAGGAAAACAACGGCGGAGCCCAGGGAGGAAAATAAAAAAAACAGGCATAGAAGCATGAAAGGTGTCAGGTTGTCATAAACCTGACACCTTTTTTTATTTTGCCCGGCCTCCGATGTTGGTCTGTTGTAAATAGTTAAAAACAAGTCGATTAACAGTGTATTTCCCAGTATTGCAGGTTCCGGTCCTCCTGTTAAAGTGTCTTTTCCGGCTTGATGCAGGAGCACACCCTCTCTTTGGCACGGATTCTGATAAAGATGGCGCGGTACAAAATTATGTCTAACGAAAAAACTATATCACGTTATGGAGAAAATCAGCATTCAGCCTCTGGGGGACCGGGTAGTCGTATTGCCTGAACCTGCCGAGGAAAAGACCTCCAGTGGGATCATAATTCCCGATACGGCCCAGGAGAAACCGCTTACCGGGACCGTAGTGGCCGTAGGCAAAGGAACAGGGGATGTGAAAATGGAGGTAAAACCCGGCGACAAGGTATTGTACGGGAAATATACGGGAACAGAGATCACCCTCGACGGGAAAGATTACCTGATCATGCGTGAATCCGATCTGTTGGCAGTATTGTAAACAAAAAATCATTAATAGTAACCTTAAAAAAAAGACAGAAATGGCTAAAGAAATCAAATTTGACATAGAAGCAAGAGATTTGCTTAAAAAAGGTGTGGATATCCTTGCAGATTCTGTAAAGGTAACCCTGGGTCCGAAAGGACGGAATGTTGTTATAGACAAGAAATTCGGTGCTCCTCAGGTCACCAAGGATGGTGTTACCGTGGCCAAGGAGATCGAAGTGGAAGATCCTTTTGAGAACATGGGCGCCCAGATGGTCAAAGAGGTTGCCTCCAAAACGGCTGACAACGCCGGTGACGGTACCACTACTGCCTCGGTACTGGCACAGTCCATTTACAGTGTAGGCCTGAAGAATGTTACGGCCGGCGCCAACCCGATGGATCTGAAACGAGGCATTGACCTGGCCGTTGCCAGGGTGGTAGAGCAGTTACAGGAAATGTCCGAGACCGTAGGAGATGACTTCAAGAAGATCGAACAGGTAGCCAGCATCTCGGCCAACAACGATCCTGCCATCGGTGAACTGATCGCCGAAGCCATGAAGAAAGTGAAGAAAGAAGGCGTGATCACCGTGGAAGAAGCCAAAGGAATTGAGACTACGGTAGAGGTTGTGGAAGGTATGCAGTTCGACAGGGGTTATATCTCTCCCTATTTCATCACCGATGCCGAGAAAATGGAAACGGTGATGGAGCATCCTTATATTCTGCTGCATGACAAGAAGATCTCGACCATGAAAGACCTGCTTCCCATCCTCGAAGCTACCTCTCAGGCAGGCCGTCCGCTGCTGATCATCGCCGAAGATGTGGAAGGCGAAGCCCTGGCCACCCTCGTGGTGAACAAGCTGCGTGGTTCGTTGCGTGTGGCTGCTGTGAAAGCGCCCGGTTTCGGTGACCGCAGGAAAGAGATGCTCGAAGATATCGCTATCCTGACAGGTGGCACAGTGATCTCCGAAGAGAAAGGACTCAAGCTGGAGCATACCACGCTGGATATGCTGGGCCAGAGTGAGAAAGTGACCATTGACAAGGAGAACACTACGATCGTCAACGGGGCTGGTGATTCCTCAAAGATCGAAGCCCGCGTGAAACAGATCAAGAAGCAGATCGAAGCTTCCACGTCCGATTATGACAAAGAGAAACTGCAGGAGCGTCTGGCCAAACTGGCCGGCGGTGTAGCTGTTCTTTATGTGGGAGCTGCTTCCGAGGTGGAGATGAAAGAGAAAAAAGACCGCGTGGATGATGCTTTGAGCGCCACCAGGGCTGCCATAGAAGAGGGGATCATCCCCGGCGGCGGTGTGGCTTACCTGCGTGCCGAAGAGGCGCTGAAAGACCTGAAAGGGGAAAACGAAGATCAGAACATAGGTATCGCTATCGTACGCAGGGCGCTCGAAGAGCCTATCCGTACCATCGTGGAGAATGCCGGAGTAGAAGGTTCCATCGTGGTTCAGAAAGTGCGGGAAGGCAAAGGAGACTATGGCTACAATGCCCGTACCGATAAATTTGAGAACCTCTATGAAGCCGGTGTGATCGATCCTACGAAAGTGGCACGCATCGCACTGGAGAACGCTGCTTCGGTGGCCGGTATGTTGCTGACCACCGAGTGTGTAATTACCGAGAAAGAGGAAGAGAACCCGGCTCCGGCAGCAGCAGCTCCCGGTATGGGTGGCATGGGCGGCATGTATTAGTCATTGCCGGCCCGTTCAGCGGACAAAGATCTGCCCGTATGGACACCCTCAATATGATAAGAAGCCCTTTTCGTTCGCGGAAAGGGCTTTGTTTTTGTCCGGTTCCGGTGAAAATCACTAATTTTATCCCCGGACAGAAAGAAATGTTTTAAATGTAGATCCATGAGACGTATTATTTTTATTGTCTTATCTCTTTTCCTGTTTTCTCCCCTGGTACAGGGGGGGTGGGTCATCAAGGAGCAGAGCCGTTTTACCGATACCGGGAAGAAACAGAAAAGGAAAGTCTTTGCCCAGGACTATAACATCCGCCTGGATGAGGAAGGCCTGACGACTTTCATCAATCTCAATACGGGGATCATCCGTTTTTACGATCCCGATAAAAAGATCTACTGGGAGGGGACGATCGATGATTATGACAAGGACATGGCCGTTTTACTGCGGGATCAGTTCATGAAGAAGATCAGCGACTATTCCCCCGCTGAGAAAGCAGATGCGATGAAAAGTTTTGACAGGATGCTAAAGCAGCTCCAGTTGCCTGACTCTACAGTGATCCTGCATGACCGTTTGTGGATCCAGGTGACACAAACGCGCGAGGGAAAGGAGATCGCCGGCTACAAGACCAGGATCTATACGGTTTATGTGAACCAGGTCCCCGTGGAAGATGACTGGATCGCCCCTAAGCTGGAACTATTGCGTTTGCCCCTGTTGGAACGTTATTATGATATTTTCAACCGGATCACGAAATATTACGAGCAGGGGTTCCATTACCGGAGCCATCCCCGGTACATCTATATGCAGACACGCGGCTATCCCATGAAGGTGAAAGAGTACGGATATGGTTATGAGGTGATCACCGAGGTGCGCAAAGCCAAACAAAGAAATCTTTCCGCCTCTGTTTTCAAGTTGCCCGGTCATCCCCGTAAAGTGACCCTGAAAGAGCTGAACAGGCAGTGATCATCCTTTTTGAACATTTCCCTGCCGGATACGGGTGATTGTCCTATCTTTGCAGAAAGAAACAGGAGCGAAACAACGCATGAAGAACATCCGGAATTTTTGTATCATAGCCCATATCGACCACGGGAAGAGCACGCTGGCCGACCAGTTGTTGCTGAAGACCGGCTCGCTCGCCGAGCGTGATTTTCAGGAGCAGGTCCTGGATGATATGGACCTGGAGCGGGAGCGGGGCATTACGATCAAGAGCCATGCCATCCAGATGGAATACCGGTATCAGGGGGAGGCCTATCAGCTCAATCTCATTGACACACCCGGGCATGTGGATTTCTCTTATGAGGTGTCGCGATCCATCGCTGCCTGTGAGGGAGCTTTGCTGGTCGTAGATGCTACCCAGGGGATACAGGCGCAGACGATCTCCAATCTTTATCTGGCCATCGAGCATGATCTTGAGATCATCCCGGTATTGAACAAAATGGACCTGGCCAATGCCATGCCGGAGGAGGTGAAAGATCAGATCGTCGACCTGGTGGGGTGTGACCGGGAGGATATCATTGAGGCCAGCGGCAAGACAGGGATGGGGGTAGAACGGATCCTGCAGGATATCATCGAAAAAGTACCCCCGCCTGATGGGGACCCTTCAGCACCCCTGCAGGCACTTATTTTTGATTCGGTGTACAATCCTTTCCGGGGTATCTATGCCTATTTTAAGATCTTCAACGGAGAGTTGCGGCAGGGGGATCATGTGAAATTTGTCGCCACCGGCAGGGACTATGTGGCGGATGAGATCGGTGTGCTGAAGCTGAAGAATGAACCCCGCAAGGTGTTGCGTGCCGGCGATGTGGGATATATTATCTCCGGCATCAAGAACTCCAGCGAGGTGAAGGTGGGGGATACCATCACCCATGTGGAGCAGCCCTGTGAGAAAGCCATAGAGGGCTTTGAAGATGTCAAGCCGATGGTCTTTGCCGGTATCTATCCGGTAGATGCTGACGATTATGAAGAGTTGCGGGCATCTATGGAGAAACTGCATCTCAACGATGCTTCCCTCACTTTTGAACCGGAGTCCTCGGCTGCCCTGGGCTTTGGCTTCCGGTGCGGTTTCCTGGGCCTTTTGCACATGGAGATCATCCAGGAACGTCTCGACCGGGAGTTTGATATGAACGTGATCTCCACGGTGCCCAATGTCTCCTACCGGGTCTATACCACCCAGGGAGAGATGATCGAAGTGCACAATCCTTCGGGTCTGCCGGATCCTACCCATATCGATCATATTGAAGAACCCTACATCACGGCCCAGGTGATCTCCAAATCGGAATTTGTCGGGCCGATCATGAAGCTGTGTATCGATAAACGGGGGACCCTGAAGGGCCAGGTATATCTGACCAGCGACCGTGTGGAGCTGACCTTTGAGATGCCATTGGCAGAGATCGTCTTCGATTTTTATGACAAGCTGAAAAGTATCTCCAAAGGATACGCCTCTTTCGATTATTACACTTCGGGATACAAGCGTGCCAACCTGGTGCGGCTGGACATTCTTTTGAACGGAGAGATGGTGGATGCACTTTCCACCCTGATACACCGGGATCATGCCTACAACTTTGGGCGGCGTATCTGCGTGAAACTGAAAGAGCTGATACCGCGGCAGCAGTTTGACATTGCCATCCAGGCAGCCATAGGATCCAAGATCATTGCCCGTGAAACGGTCAAGGCACTGCGGAAAGATGTTACGGCCAAGTGTTACGGAGGTGACATTACCCGCAAACGTAAACTGCTGGAAAAACAGAAAAAAGGGAAAAAACGGATGCGTCAGGTGGGAAATGTGGAAGTGCCGCAACAGGCTTTCCTGGCTGTGTTGAAACTTGACTGATCTTAGATCGTATTAAGAAAAATAATGGAAATATATATTCTGAAGGTCCTGAACAAATAATATGATCGTTTTTGTTTTTCAAAGTTTAAATCATTAATCCAATCATCATGAAAAAATTGTTTCTGATCACTCTGGCAGGATTTTTATTCCTCATTCCTTTTGCAAAGGCCCAGGAATGCACGGTCTATTTCCCGACGAAAAAAGGAGAAAAGCTGGTGTACCAGTATTATGATGCCAAATCCAAACCGACGTCAAAGGTATATTATGATGTGCAGGATGTGGTCAAAACAGATAAAGGGCTGAAGATCACTACACAGCAATGGTTTGAGACCAGCGACGGGCAAATAATAGATACTTTCCTTCTGGATTATTACTGCAAGAACGGAGAATTTTATGTAGATATGAAGTCGACGCTCAGTTCCTTGCTGGGCAAGTACGAGGGTATGGACCTGGAGGTGACCACCAAAGACCTGGCATTGCCGGCCACCCTGAAGGAGGGGGATGTGCTGCCCGATGGTTCCGCTACAGTGGTGGTGAAGAACAATGGGATCAAAATGGTCACCATCACCAGCAATGTAACGAACCGGAAAGTAGCAGGTAAAGAGAAGGTGACCACCCCGGCAGGCACTTTCGACTGTGTGAAGATCACCTACGACAATGACGGGAAAGTGGGTTTTGTGAAGACCCATTCCAAAGGAGCCATCTGGTATGCCAAAGGGATCGGCTCTGTAAAAATGGAGAATTACAATAAAAAGGGTAAACTGGAGAGCTCGAGTGAGTTGATCAAGATCGAATAATACCTCTCTAACATACCAGCCTGTAACCCTTGCCGTGGATGTTGATGATCTCCACGGAAGGGTCATCTTTCAGATATTTCCTCAGCTTGGTGATATAGACATCCATGCTGCGGGCATTGAAATAGTTGTCGTCCATCCAGATGGTGCGCAGGGCGAAATTGCGTTCGAGGATGCGGTTCCGGTGATTGTACAGCAATCTTAACAATTCCGATTCCTTGGTAGTGAGTTTCTGTACCTTGTTGTCCAGACGCAACTCCTGTTTGTTGGTATCGAAGATGTATTTTCCGATCTGCAGTTCTTTTTCATTCTCCTGGGTTGCTCCTTTGGTCCGGCGCAGGATGGCCTCGATGCGAAAGAGCAGTTCTTCCATGCTGAAGGGTTTGGTGATGTAGTCGTCAGCGCCGGTACGGAACCCTTCTATAACATCTTCTTTCATCGATTTGGCTGTGAGAAAAACGACCGGGATGTCGGAGTTGAGTTCCCGGATCTCCCGTGCCAGGGTGAAACCGTCCTTGACGGGCATCATGATATCCAGCAGGCACAGGTCGAAATGATCGGTGACAAAACCTTTGTAAGCATGATC
>JALVJE010000238.1 GCA_027028505.1 Bacteroidales bacterium | reverse complement strand
TCGAAAGAACAGATCCTTTTTGATATCGTGTTGGATGTCAGGAAGGAGATGATCGAGAATATGAGGGTGATCGCCCTGAAGGATACCTCCCCCGACGAGCGGCTGCATGAGTTCATGTGTTACCACATACAGTATCTGCTTAAAAACAAGGGGATCACCATCCTGCTGTTCACGGAAGCTACCTATCAGCAGGATGTGGAGTTGAAAAAACATCTCCATGATATTTTCCTGTCGATCAAGCAGTATTTCAGCAAGATCGTTATCGACGGCATTACGTTGGGGATGTGGGATGCCGACCTGTCCGTGGAAAGTGTGGCTACCCTGTACATGAGCATCCCTCTTACCCTGAACATAGAAATGAACCTGCAGGCACACAAAGGCTTCCATCATGATTTCTGTGAAAGGATGTTTATCCTGATACGGAAAGTGCTGGATAAAAAAACATAGTAAAATCTTTAAAGTTGAACATCTACTCCTTACCGGCGGTCATTGCTTTTACCCTGAATTTCAGCATTGCCATGCTGGTCTTGCTGGATCGTCCGGGGGATACGCTGAACCGCTGGTTTTCGGGGTTTGTTTTTCTCTTTGCCGTCTGGAACCTGGCCGAGATCATCATCCTGAACAGTGTTCATTATGAGAAAGCCCTCCTGGGGGCACAGATCCTTTACCGGGCCCTTTTTCTAACACCTCCGGTGTTCCTGATCATTGCCGGCATTTTCCCCCGTACCGACAGACACCGCCCCTTCAAACCCTGGCACCAGGTTGCGATCCTTGCTCTCCCTGTGTTGATCATGATCTCCTCCTTTCCGGATTTCAATATCTTCCCGGTGCCTTTATCCAACTTTCGTAACATTTACTATTACAGGATTCGTATCACTTCCGGCATTTCTATCCTCCTGCTGATCGTCCTCTCTTTGGTATATATTGCATGGGGCACCTGGCTGCTTATCCGTAAGCTTGACCGAGCACGCACCACGCGTGAGCGTACCCGGATCAGGTTCCTGCTGGGAGGGGTACTGACCATTTTCCTGGGATATATCTTCATCAACATCTTTCATGAAAAAGGAGAAAAAATGTTCTCTTTCTATTTTTTCTCCACCCTGCTCACCCTTTTCGTCAGTCTTTTTTTCTTTGCCGCCATCATGCAGTACAAGATCTTCCGACTGTCGCGTCTGATCACCGGCAGCATGACCTATACCATCCTCTCAAGCCTTGTCCTTACTGTTTATTTTCTGGTGATCAGGGGTTTGAGCAACAGCCTGGGCAAGCTTTTTCATATTAATTCCTTTCTGTTCGATGCCCTCCTGATCCTGATCCTTATCATTCTCATCCGTCCCCTGGAAGCCAGGATCGAAAAGCTCATCGACCGTCTTTTGTATAAGAATATTTACCGGTACAGGAAGAATTTTCTGGTTTTCAGCCGGGAGTTGCTGAAATATTTTTCCACCGACCGGTTGTTCCAGGAGGTAAGAAAATTCCTGAAAGAGAATTTTTTTGTGGATACGGTTTATATCTTTTACAAAGATGAAGGGGAGCCTGTTTACCGGTTATGGAAAAAAACAACAGACCGGTCCCCCGGCTTTTCCCTGCAGGACTATCTCATTGAATACCTATCGCGGCAGAAAACAGCCGTTGAGTTTTATGACCTGGATCATGACCGTCTCACCCGCGAGCAGCTTGAGTTTCTGACAAAACTACATATCTCGATCATCCTGCCGTTGTTTTATGAAAAGGAGCTGGTCAGTTTTATTCTGATACCGGAGAAGAACAACAAAAAGACCTTTACCCATGAGGAGATCGAGATCCTGACCATTTTCAGCAATGAGATCGCCAACGCGTTGGTGCGTAATCGTACCATTGAGAAGATCCGGGAGCAGGAACGTGAACGTTCACGCATGGAACGGCTGGCAGCCATCGGTGAGCTGACTGCCGGGGTGGCGCATGAGATACGCAACCCGCTGAACACCATCTCTACTTCGGCAGAAACCCTGCTATACAAAGAGCTGGAGGAAGAAGACAAAAATGAACTGCTTCAGTTCATCCTGGAAGAGAGCCAGCGGCTGAACCATATTCTGAGCGACTTCCTGAAACTTTCGAAAATACGCAACATTCATCCGGAGGAGACGGATATCGGGGACCTGCTGCGGGACCTCTCCTATGAAGCGGAACGCAGGAATGAAGGAAAGGCTGAGGTGAGGCTGGTACATGAGCTCCGGGATCCTGTGGTCATGCTGGATAAGGACCTGGTGTACCAGGTACTGCTCAACCTGGTCATCAATGCCCTGGATGCTATCCGGGTGCGGCAGCAGAAAGAGCCGGATTACCGGGGGAACCTTTCTGTCCGCATCCGTGAGAATGACCATGACCTCCTTTTTATCATTGAAGATGACGGTCAGTCTATTCCTCCGGAGGTACGCGAGAGGATCTTCAATCCTTTTTACACCACTAAAAAAGATGGTACCGGCCTGGGATTGTCCATCTCCAGCAATCTGGTCAAAAATATGGGAGGAACCCTGACCCTGGAGATCGAAGGCGATCTGAAAAGATTCAGAATAGAACTGCCCCGGACGCTGCCACAGGATAACAGAGAAAATGATCAGCATAAATGACCCGGCCCATGGAAAAAGAGAATACGACTTACAAGCCCACCCTGCTCATCGTCGACGACGAGGAGCGCTCTGCCCGCATCCTGAAGATCAATTTCAGGGACAAATACAATATCCTGCTGGCCAACAACGGAGCACAGGCCCTCACACTGCTGGACCATGAGCCTGTCAGCCTGATCCTTACCGACCTGCGGATGCCGGAGATGACAGGGGATGAACTGCTGGAAAAGATCCGGGAAAAGAACTATCACATCCCGGTGATCATCATGACCGCCTACGGTACCATCGAGAATGCGGTCAGGTCGATGAAGATGGGGGCTTTTGATTATATCCTGAAGCCGTTGAACATTGAGAACCTCTCCCTGACCATTGAACGGGCCCTGAATTACAGCAACCTGCTGAACGAGAATGTCCGGCTGAAAGAGCAGCTGAAAGCGTATGAGGGGTTCCGCCAGATCATCACCATCAATCCTGAGATGAAACGGTTGCTGGACCAGACCGGCCAGGTGGCCGGCGCCAAAGTGCCGGTGCTTATTGAAGGGGAGAGCGGCACAGGGAAAGAGCTGTTTGCCCGGGCCATTCATTACCTGAGCCCAAGGGCGGACAAGAACTTTGTCAGCATCAACTGCGGGGCCATTCCGGCAGAGTTGATCGAGAGCGAGCTGTTCGGCCATGAAAAGGGTGCTTTTACGGGCGCTTCTGCCCTAAAAAAAGGAAAATTCGAGTTGGCCCATCAGGGAACCCTGTTCCTGGATGAAATAGGCGAGTTGCCGAAGAACATGCAGGTCAAGCTCCTGCGGGCCATCGAAGAACAACAGTTTACCCGCGTAGGCGGTACACTGGTCATACACACCGACATCCGGTTTGTGGCAGCTACCAACCGGAACCTGGAGAAAGAGGTGGAAGAAGGGAATTTCAGGGAAGACCTGTATTACCGGCTGAAAGTCGTTAACCTGCGGATCCTGCCCCTGCGGGAACGAAAAGATGATATCCCCCTGCTGGTGAAACACTTTTTGAAGAAGCATGAAAAGGATATCGGAAAGACTGTCCGCGACACCGACAGGAAAGTGATGGAAATGTTCATGAACTATGCATGGCCCGGGAATGTCAGGGAACTGGAAAATATCGTGATGCATACCATGCTCTTCTCGCCAGGCGATGTCCTGGTGCCCGAAGCCCTGCCCGTGGAATTTGTGAAGCAGGCCGGGGAAACAGAGGCGGGAGAACAGGAAAGCGTTCCCGCTACCAAGGAGGAACTGCAAAAGGAAAGAAAAAAACGGTATGAGGAAGTGGATAAAAAGCTGGAATATAATTTTCTGGACCATGTGCTGAAAAAAACACAGGGCAATATCACCAAAGCTGCAGAGCTGACTGGCTACGACCGCCGGCAATTGCAGAACCTGATTCGGAAACACCTGATCAATCCGTCGAATTATAAAAAATGAACCTTAATTGTGAAAGGAGGATGTGGCCTCTTTATCTCTTTATAAAAGAATAATAGAAACGTTTTAAAAACAGTATTTTTACTAAATGGGTCGTTCCTCAAAAAAATAGAGATTGAAGAACATTTCACAGCATAGATCGCGTGGGGTACCCTTGGTGAGATTTACCTGGGCTTTTTTCAAGATCGGGTTGACCGCCTACGGTATGGCCATCTTGCAGCAGATCAAAACCCTGATCATTGGGAACAAATGGCTCAGCCGTGAGGAGGTGGACGAAGGGATCGCTATGGTGCAGTTCTATCCGGGGCCCATCATGTATAACCTGGCCACCTACTGTTCCTACCGGCTGAAAGGATTTACCGGAGGTGCCCTGGCCACCTTCTTTTTTATTCTGCCTTCCTACCTGCTGATCCTGTTGCTCTCGTGGCTCTACTTTGCCTATGGGAACGTGGCCTGGGTACATCCACTTTTTCTGGCACTCGAGGCCATGGTCATTGGCGTGGTATTACAGGTGCTCCTGGATTTTGCCAAACGGTATGTGCAGAACGGACAGCAGGCCATCATCGCAGGAACGGCTTTTATCCTGTTGCTTTTTAAAGTGAATGCCCTGTTCGTGATCCTGATAGCGGTATTGCTTGAATATATCTTTCGGGCTGTTTTTAAGCGCAATGAACCGGAAGAGAAGATGACGGCGAAAGATACCGGACCTGTCCTCCCGGGAAAATTTAAGCACCGTCTCACCGGGATCTTTATAACCGGCATCATTTTCGTGGGTATTTTTCTGATCGGACTCTTCAGTCACAATGTGCTGGGGAAATTATTGTTCTCCATGTTCAAGGTGGGGGCCGTTGCCTTCGGCAGTGGTTTTACCATCATGCCGTTGTTGCAACAGGAAGCAGTGGTGTCACATCACTGGCTCACCATGCAGCAGTTTGCCGACGGCATCGCCTTCGGACAGATCACGCCGGGGCCTTTTTTGATCACATCTACCTTTATCGGATATAAGGTTGCCGGTTTCTGGGGGAGTGTGGCCGCCACCTTCGGAATGTTCTTCCCCTCTTTTTTCTATACCCTGGTGGTAACGGAGATCTATAACAAGATCAGGCATAATCGCCTGATCCGTTTCTTTATCACCGGCATTATGAGCGCTTTCACAGGGATGTTGATGTGGGTACTACTGAACCTCGGTAAAGTGAGTCTTACATCCCCTGTTCTCTATATCTGGGCTGCAGGCAGTTTCATCCTGGTACGTTATTTCAAATGGAACATCCTCTGGATCTTTCTGGCCGGCATCGCAGCAGCCCTGTTATTGTATTTTGCAGGAATACCGCTGGTGTGAAGCTCCTTTAGATTATATGCACCTGTGCAATGCCATTTCACATCCTATCTTTCTTGTTGACAGTCTTTTAAAACATTTAACCCCTCCGAGCGGGAAATCAGGTTGCCCGAAAAGCGAAAAAAAGAAGAGCCTGAGGAAACAAGGAGATTATGTATATCCCAGTAAGACAGCTAATTATGCGGTTTGGCACACTTTATGTCCTCCCATAGGTGCGTTTGTTTGAAAATGTTTAACTAAACCAATAAGGAGGAACTTAAAATGAAAGCAACATGGCAAGGATGGACAACAGGTATTTTAGGGATCTGGCTTTTTATAGCCGCCTTTCTGAACCTGACACCGGTCGGGAACCTTTGGGATAACCTGATCGTGGGACTGATCGTAACAACTGCAGGTTTTGCCATGGTAAAAGCAAAACCGTGGCAGGGCTGGACGGCAGGGCTGCTGGGCCTGTGGCTGATCATCGCAGCTTTTGTTCCGTCATTGCAACAGCACGTTGCCAATCTCTGGAATGATGCCATCGTGGGTGTAATGTTCATGATCGCCGGATTTGGCGCTCTGGGTGAAAGTCAGATAAGCAGTGAAAACAAAGAAGTGGGGGATCACACCCATGCACATGCTTAGCAGATCATGCACATGCTGAAAAAAGGCCGGAGTACTCCGGCCTTTTTTTATTTATAAACCGTTCCTGGCTGTCGGAGACAAGTTTCCACCCCCACCGTGATCACCCCGCATCAGATCGCTGGGCCGGGCAGGTTCTGCTATAACAAGAAATAGGCGCCGTTCGCCAGCACTTCCCGGTTACCGATGACTTCAGGATTGCGTATCTCCACCCGCTTCTCCTCCTTGCGACCTGTCTTTACCTCTGTTTTCCGGAACAGCAGATTGTCCCCCTTTTCACCTGTTTTTACCAGCACCAGGTAACGTTCTCCCTGCTGTACCACCGCCTTCTCGGGCAGGTAAGGGCAGGTGATCCGGTCCGTGAGGATCTCGGCTTCAATGTACATTCCCTGGACAAAAGGAATATCCTTTTGCTCAGGCCGGGCATATACCTTTACCGTACGTGTTTTTTCATCGAGGCTTTTACCCACCAGATAAACAGTGGCCGAAAATATCTGCCGGTCAGCACCTATAGTGTGGAATACTACTTTCTGGCCCGGTCCGATCTTCATGACATCATTCTCGAAAACATTGAGTAGCAGATGTATGGAGGAGTGGTCAATGATCCTTACGATCACATCCGAGGGAGAGACATAGGATCCCAGGATAGTTTCCACTGATTTGACCACTCCTGAAAAAGGAGCATACAGGGAGATCTGCGGAATCAGATGGTTTTGTTCCACCTGTCCCACCGGAATGTTCAGAAGCTTCAGTTGTTCTCTGTAACCGTTCAGCCTGGCCACGGCAATGGCATAATCGCTTTTCACTTTCTGAAAGTTCTTGATGGAAGCGATATTGGCATCGGACAATGTTTTCTGCCGCTCATATTCTTTTTTCAGATATTCTGTTTGTGCCAGGGTTTCTAAATAGTTTAGCTGCAGCATAATATAATCGGGACTGGACAGGATTACCAACCGGTCTCCTTTTCTTACACTGTCTCCAGGCTGGACATTGATCTTCTCAATAAAACCGCCCTGGTAAGTGCTGATGGCCGCCTGTTTCTGTGGCAGCACCCGTATATATCCGTTGGCATGCACAGTAACAAAAAAGTCGGCCGTATCCAGCCGCGTCAGCGACATGCCGGAGGAGGTATATTCTTCACGGGTCACAGTGATCACCTCTTCGGCTCCTGCCGTCTCGTTGTTTGTCCCCTGTTGCCCTTCCGGACCTTTTTCTCCGTTGCAGGAGGTTATGAACATCCCAACGGTTAGGATAAGCGCGGAAATGCCTGAATATTTTATCCCAAAATCAGCAATAGAAAATCATAAACGCTTTTCATTGCTGATCGATTAAGGATTTCATCGGTTTTGGTTATTTACCAAAACCGTGAACTCCTAAATCGGGGTTAACCCCAGCTAACGCATTAGT
>JALVJE010000237.1 GCA_027028505.1 Bacteroidales bacterium | reverse complement strand
TCATATCATCGCCGCTGATACGAACGATCACAGGCAATGCCACAGCCTCTTTTACGGCATCGAGCACCTCCAGGGGAAAACGCATACGGTTCTCCAGGGGGCCTCCATACTCATCGGTACGATCGTTCACTTTGGGTGAGAGAAACTGGGCCATCAGGTACCCATGACCAAACTGCAACTCAATAATGTCGAAACCAGCTTTCTCTGCCCGCACGGCGGCATCGGTAAAAAGCTCCTTCACACGGGTAAAATCCTCTTTTTCCATCCTCCGCGGCGTGGCCCCTCCGTTCTCACACGGCTGATCAGAGGAAGAGATATGGTAATTTCCCGGGATCTTCGGGTTGGCCATACGGCCCGGATGGTTAAGATGTGCGATCACTTTGGCTCCCGCCTCATGGATATGATCCGTGAGGCGTTGCAATCCCTCCAGCTTGTCATCCGCATCTATGCCCATCTGTGTGGGGATCTCACGCAACCCCGCATCCAGGTAGAACGGCTCCGGAATGACCGCCCCCAGATATCCTGCCCGTTCCGTATAGAATTCAATGTGTTTGTGCGTCACTTTCCCATCCCCGAAGCTGTATCCCAGCTTGATGGGAGGCATGATGAAAGGATTTCTCAGTTCCAGCATGGTCCGTTATTTTTCGGGTTAAACATCATTTTTAAAAAGCATGCAATTTACTTAAATATCTTCAGTTTTTTTCTGTTCCGTAACACTCCAGCCGGCTGGCAAAATAGTATCCCGAAAGGATGAGCAAGGCCAGTGCAATGAAGACCACCGTGTAACCGAACCAGAGGATGAACATCCCGGAAAAAATGGGCAGCAGCGAGGCCAGGATATTGCCGGCTCCTGTGATCCCGGCAAAGAAAGTACGATTCTCATCCGTAGAGATCTCTATCAGGATACCGTTGATGGCGACTTTGTACAGCGTGAGGAAAATACCCGACACCACGAAGAGGTACTGGTAGATACCGGGATAATGCACGAGGAACAATGACAAGGGAGGCAGCAGTCCTCCCAGCACCACACTGATCTTCAGCACACGCTTGTAGGAGTATTTCCTGTGATAAAAATAGAGCACCAGCCCCGGCAGCACCATCCCCGACACTTTCAATAGGATCAGGTTCCCCACAAAACCGGCGGAGATGCCAGAGGTGGCTTTGGCCAGCATGATCATAAAAGGGACAAAGGTAATGGCTATGCCGACCGTGTTCAGGATGAAAAGATAAGAGACCAGGTTGGGATAGCGCTTCAGCTCCGGACCTATCCGCCGGAGAAAATCTTTCACGCCTTTCCGCTGTGGCGGTTGAGAGGAAGGCACCTCCCGGATGGCAATAAAGCCGGCAGAAGCCACCAGTAATAATCCGGAAGCGAACAAGAAGCTGACGGAATAGTTCACCGGATAATCGTAAGAGCGCAACACCTGCCGTACCGCCAAGGCTGAGATCAATATCCCCACACTGTTGACGATCTGCCTGACGGAGAAAAAACGCTTACGCTCCTCCCGGGCGATGGACTTTCCGAGAATATCTATGTAGGGAACATTGGCCAACGACCCACTCACCGAGAATAGGGTCATGGCAAAAAAGATCACACCGATGAGCATCCCCGGGGCCATCCTGCCGGAATAATAAAGAGAGAAAGCTACCAGTCCCAGCGAAAAAATACGCAGGATGATCCCCGTGACCATAAATCTTTTCTTGTACGGATAAGGCTCGAAGAGTCCTGCAAAGAGCAACTGGAAGAGGCGCGACAGCCCCAGCATGATCGCTGTAAGGATCCCTACGGCCAGCGGACCGCCGCCGGCATGGATCAGAACGGCCGGGATCACGGTGTCGGTATCCATGAAGTTGACCGCCAATGCAAAAAAGCCGGCATGCCACAGGTAAGACCAGAAATTATGACGGGAGACCCGCGGTGTCAACTCCATATCTTTTTCTCTTAGGGGATCACCAGATGTTTTCTTGCCTCCGGCGGCATCGCCAGCAGGGAGGCCACTTCATCGAAACGGGACCTGACAGCCTCCAGACCCTCTTCCAGGGTCTCTCCCTGCCGTATCACCACCGGCAGGACAACCTTGCTGATGTGGACAATATTGGGACCGAAACGACGTGAGATGAACACATCCACATGCTCTTCCCTGAAGTGTTCCAGGATTGCCCGCGCCTTACCCCCTTCACCGTGACCATGACCATGACCATGACCATGATGATGCCCATGTTCTTCCTCCTCACGAGCATTGTTGAGCAACGTTTTCACATACTCATGTCCTTCCACGGTAAGACGGTACAACATAAAATATTTTGCCTCCCCGAAATGATCAAGGATGAAGGTCTGTTTATCGTTGGTAGCACAGGCGACAAGGAAAGAGTTCATAGTTCATAGTTCAGAGTTCAAAGTTCAAAGTTCATAGTTCATAGTTCATAGTTCATAGTTCATAGTTATTTCAATCATTCACGCATTCACGCATTCAATCATTCCTTTTCCGCACGTATCACCACGAAGCTGCCTTCGCCGTATCCTTCCCGCAGGGGCTG
>JALVJE010000236.1 GCA_027028505.1 Bacteroidales bacterium | reverse complement strand
ATACTTGCCGCTCTTTTTGATCCTGACAAACATGATCGGATATATTGACACTGCAAATATCTGCCATATATCTCAATTATGCAATAGTTTCTGAAATATTCTGTGGCACTACATTTTCAGAAATTTCAGAAGATTTCAGACGTAACTCGCTGATTATGAGGATCAGTTTTTCTAAAGGTGCGTTCCAACTGTAGAAGAAAAGCTAAATTATCATTTTTCTTTGCATTTTAACCTTTTATTCCCCTGTTTTTATTAACATCACGCATTGATTATCAACAGGTAAGATGTTTTTTCAGCAAACCCTAAATAGTCGATCCTTAAAAATTCAATTTTAGTCCAATAATTGATTTCGGAAACAAAAATCTGAAGTTCTGAAAAATCCAATTTTTAACTTCTGCCTTCAACTTTTTCATCATTTTCTTGAAATTCCAGCCTGCTGCTGCCAGGAAGGCATTGATCTGTGGTGAATTCTCTCCTCCCAGATAGTTCTGTCCCATCCTGAAGTGTTGTTTCAGATGTCCGATAACTGGTTCGATCGCTGCTCGTCTGCGAAATTTCTCTCGCTTCTTCCTTTTCTGATATGCGTTATCTCTTTTTAATGGCTTTCCCGGTGTGCTGACCTTTACTCCTTTGATCTCTTTTTGTCCTCTCCCTCCTCTGTCATAAACTACCTCTTCCGGTAGATAATCCAGATTCTCTTCTATCTGATCCAATATCGGTTCGATGGTTTTATTGTCATGCGGATTCCCTTCATAACTCTTTATTCCCAACACGATCAGTTCTTTTGGATTTAACATGATCCCTGTTTTGTTGCCAAATTCATACGGCTTGTGGATTTTCCCTTTCGCAATGCAACTTGTATAAGGCTTGTGTAAACTGTAGAGCTTCCCTTTATCAAATCTTTTCTGATCCAATATTTTCTGAAAAAGTTCCAGTTGTTCCCGGTATAGGGAGTAAAGTTCTTTATCCATATTCCTTTCTAACTCCCGGATCAATCTCCCTGCTATTGTCTTCAGATGTTTTTGGGCTTTCCTCGCTTTTTTCTTTCGTTTTGGATGTTTTGCATTGTAGGTGTCTCGCAAATATTGTTTACTAACACGTTTGTAATTTTGTCGCTGTTTTATGCCCTCTGCTTCTGCGATCTTGTTACATTGATCAATGATCTTTTTAGCAAGTTTTGCATCTGTCGGGAATGTCGTGTTATTTTCCTGGACCGTAGTGTCTGATAAAACCATTTTACTCATGGCATCTTTCCCATGGATCTTAACAGATTGAATGAATATTTTCTCTATTCCTTTCTCCCCGATCCTTTTCCTGAAGTGAACAAAGTCACTCGGATCACATGGAAATTTATGCTTAAAGGTCGACTCCCCACAGAAGTACTGCATGTAGGGGTTCATTTCCCATTCTTTTACCAGGGTCTCATCTCCAAGATTGTAGAGCCGTTTCAGGATCAAGGAGCCTACCATCAGTCTTACCGGCATACTTTTCTTGCCAACATTGGAGTACAATGGAGCAAACTCATTCTCAAAGTATTGCCAGTCTATTTTGTTAGCCAGTAATACCAGTTCATGACTCATATCGATGAAGTCAACCAACATCGGATGAAAGAGGTCTCGCTGTTTTTGATCTTTCGTTTTTCCTAACATTTACCTGCCGTAGGTAGGTGTTTTGCAAGCTTTTGACCTCAAAATACCATTTTCCTTGCAATAAATAACTATAATAGTGGCTCCTTTTTTTAACATTCTTAGTTGTTTATCAACAGGTTATGTTTTTTGTAAGGAGCGACTAATTAATTACCACAATGATGAGAACTTACATATAGCAATTGTCCGTTTATTTTAGTATGAATGCCGAAAATTATTATATTTACTTACAATATAGACAGAAAGGGGACCACTCCCATCTATAATTTTGGTACGGTCCTTCCAGTCTCAGATTATAAACACCTTTTTTATTGAAATATTATTGATTTTTGTTGTACTAAAAGTTCCTTGATTCTACCTTTTAACATTTTCTCCATTAACGGACGTTGGATTGCCAATATACGTAATATTAGGAGAACCATTTGTACGAAGTTCCCTATAAACCTGTACTTTTATAGATGAAGAACCATGTGCATCACATATAGCATCCTGTGCATATAAATCTCCCCCGTAATATTTCGAAAAGCTATCTGTAGTAATAGTTTCCTGGGTACAATTTCCCTTTACAGATAATTTTGCCTGTCCGTTCAAATCCACTTTTAGTCTTTCCACCTTCAGATTAAGGCTTAAAAAAGTGTTACCGGAAGCAAAAACTGCAAAATATGGTACTTCAATGACAGATAAGTTTACTATTGTAGCCAACCCACTTGCTGTAATCCTTGATAGTTTGTGAAAATAAACATATATCGTAATATTCATATCCGTACTAGTCGGATTCGAACCATCACCTGAATTCTTTTTCAAGGTTAGACAGCCTTTCTTAAAACTCCATGTTACACCCGTATTCTTAATATCTTTACTATCAATTACGAAACCCTCATAAGTACCTTTCAACAAAACAGTTTTAATATTTCCTGATACATTTATTTCTTTGAGCCCAGGCGTTTTAGTGATCTTTCCCTGGGGTAACTGCCCATATGAGAATACTGATTCAATCAGTATAACTAAAATCACTATAAAAATATTTTTCATCGTATTTTTTATTTTTTTATGACTTCAATATTAACAGGATAACCAACAGGTATTTTAATTTTAATTTTTTCTCCCGAGCATTTTTCCAATGTAAGAATCCCTTTCACTAATAATTTCTGATCACTAATTATTTTATATTTCTCTTTTGCATCACTATTATAATTTATCCTTTTTAAAGCATCATTCAGTATAAAAGACATGAAAATGTAGTTTGTTTTTTCTCTTTTCACAACATTGGTACTTTTATCATAAATCATTTTTCGAGGAGGAATAAAAATAGTATCATTTTTATATGGCAATGCTCCTTTTTCCCACTGATGAATAATAACATATTGATCCAAATAAAAATAATCTTTTTCCTTATAATCATACAATGGATCAAAAGACAATAATATTTCTCTCCCAGAATATATTTTATAGTCATTATTACATCCCATATAAGGCAACAAAAAAATAATTAAAATAAAAAAAAGGAAGCTCTTAAAGAGCTTCCTTTTTTTTATTTTAATATACCCAAAATACATATGTGTTAGACTAATATAATTATTGTCCATTCTCTTTGGTTCTCCATCCGGGTCCTAAAGCTGTACCTGGGTCCCCGGCATTGTTAACACCTCCAAAAGTATAAATTTCTTTTCCAGTGGATTCCAATTCACGTGCAGGAACAGGCAACTGTGTCATTGTTCCTTTTTGTAAAAGATCCCACCTTCTCATAAAAGCCCACTGACAAGTAGATCCTCCAGCAAGATCAAGTTCAATCGCATATTCAGAATGTAATAATTGAAGAGCTTGTTCTTTACTAATATTCGAAACAGGATCCAAATGACCGTCCCTTATCCTTGGATAATCTGAATCATTCATGACACTTTCCACCCCGTTAACACTACCATTCTTCAAATCACATTCAGCTTTTATTAATTGTAATTCTGCAACCAGGAACATCGGATTCATGTATCCGGCTTGATTCAAGTCATTATCATTGGAGAACCTGTAATGGAAATAACTAGAAAACAAATACCTGTTTCTTGAAGCATTTAGATACCCGAAATTTGTCATGTACATAAAATAAGGTTTATTCCCATTATCACCACGAATCCTCTGGTCTTTAAAAGGACCATCTGCATAAACCGAATCTTGTGGATAATATTCTTCATAATGGCTCGGCTCGGCTAAATGAAAAATCTTGATATCAGAAGGCAGGTAACCAGCTCCCGGAGGCCATTCAGTAGCAGCCCAGTCAATCATAAAATTCCACCATTCACCCGGGGATGTTTCAATGTAGAAATCCTTATCAAATCCATTTTCAGCCCAACCTTTTATATCATCCCAGGATGCAGCGGTGGGTTGTTCATCTTTTGTACGTGGTTCTGAAATAGCAATTCTTGCCATATATGAATAACACATCTTAACAAACTCATCCCTATTCATATTTACATTCAGCATAAAATCATATTTCAGATCTGGATTATCCATTGCTATTTTAATAGCCTCTTTAATATTATCCAACCCAGATTTAATCATTTCATGATAATCCTTAAATTCTAATGAAGTCAGATCAGAATTTATATCAACAATATATCCCTTATCAAACATGACACCAATAAAGCCCTGAGAAAAACCCTTAATGAAATATGCAGCAGCTTTAGCATCTATTGTTCGGTTAACCGTATCATTGACTATAATTTCCATTTCATCTTCTTCAATAGCACTTAGAATCGAATTAGCAGCAGTAACGCCACTATTCAAATCAGACCACGGCACCCTGTTAATACCAGCACCATCATAGTTTACATCATTTTGAAACTGTAAACGCGGCTCTTCACAAAAATCCCAAAATGCACGATATTTATTTGTTGAAGTTGTTTGGTCCGCCATAAGTTGGATAAGAACACCCCAAGAAGTAGTAATACCGGAAAAAGCATCAATCGTTCCCCCTCTTAATATGTTAATAAGGTCATTCGGATTCGATAATGCTCGTTCACGGTCCGGTTGGTTCAGATTCTCGACTTCTAAGTCCATACAGGAAAAAAGTCCGAATACCAACATAAAAAATACTAAATATTTCAATATTTTCTTTTTCATAATATATAAATTTATTAAATTTTACAAAAACTTAAAAAGTAACCTGCAAGGATCCTGAGAATGTCCGAAATATAGGATAGGGGAAATATTCATAATATCCTTCTGGATCGTAACCATTATAACCAGATATGGTAAATAAATTCCTTCCTATAACAGATAAACGTATCATGTCAAAGAATTTTGCAACATTATTAAATGTATATGACAGAGATAATTCTCTGATTTTAAGATACGTTGCATTTTCTACGAAAGCACTGCAATAATTATTTGCATCATAGATTGAACTTGCAGAAGATGAGAAGTTAACATGATGGCCTTTTTCTCCCATTTCAACCTGATCATTATGTCTGTAACTGAAATACATATATTGACGTGTCATGTTATATTTATCTCCTCCCTGTTTCCAATCTAACAAGAAATATAATTGAAGATGTTTAAAAAAGGTAAAAGTATTGGCCAAACCAACTTTGAATAAAGGATTCCTATCCCCTATTTTCATTTGTTTTTTAGCACCTGATTTTTCATCCATAACAAAAATAGCTTCTTCTTCAGGAGTACCAATAGTTTCCTTAAGTACAACGTACCCCAGGTTATTTACGGTAAATGCATCTTTAGTGTAATTATTACTCATATCATCCGGATCATAACCTACATTCCATGCATTATTTACATATCCTTGATCATCAGTAGTAAGTTCATCCAAGGAAGTCATGACTTTGTGACCATAAAATATTCCCACAGGTGCCCCAACTTCTACTCTGTAAATACCGTTTGTAAAGGGAGGTATACCCCCCAAATCAGTAATTTCACTTCTTATACGGTCAAAAGTCAGGTTCATAGTCCAGGTGAAATTCTTATTTTGGATCCAATCAGCACCAAATTGTATCTCAAAGGAATTCGATTTAACTGCTCCCAGGTTCTGATATTGTTGCCTAAATCCCGTAACAGCTGAAAGATTTCTCCAAATAAAATCATTATACACCACAGATGGCGAATAGTTTATCTGGAATGAATATTTCTCCAGGAAAGCTCCATCAACCCCAAACTCCCACTCTTTATTCACAGCAGGTTTAAGGTTTTTGTTTCCAAGTCTATCACCGGTAATGGATGAGGAGCTAACACTATATGTTTCATACTGACCTTGCCAGACAGGACGTCTCCCAGCTGTACCGTAAGACAAACGCAATTTTAATTCTTGGAAACCAGGAATATTTAAATCCTTCGTAAGACGATACGCCAAGGATACACGGTAAAAAGTTTGCCACCTCGCATTTTCCCCAAATAATGAAGATCCATCCCATCTCACCAAACCATTGGCAATGATTTTATCTTTATAATTAAAATCTCCATTAATGAAAAAATTCTCTGTTTTGTATTCCCTTTGCCAAGATCCCATATTTCTATTATCTACCTCAGTAATTCCCAAATCATAAATACCCGGGGTTGTCAGGTTCTGGCCATTAGCATTATATCCGTCCTCAAGACGATGCTCATATAACCATTTTCCGACAAGTCCCATTTGAAAATCATTAAAGGTTTTGTTATAATTGATCTGGGCTGATGTAACCATGTAAGAACTTCTACTACTACTAATAGCATAATTCCCATTGTTTAATGTAGGATTATTGGTTGCCGTTTTATATCCTTTTGGATAATATGTAGAACCATAATACCACTTCTTATCCATAGATTGAGCAAAAGAAGCAGAAAGGGAATTCGTAAATTGATACTTCAAATCAATACCACCAACGAATCTCTGGTTTTCACGAACAGTTTCCCATTTACTATACTGATACATAATATTAGTACCATTAAAGTTTTGGATATCAAAACCTTCCGGTTTAACAGCATAGTCTCCATCCTCATCCTTTTCACTTAGGTTAATAAAAGGCTCAACCAAAAGGATGGTTGAAAAAAACGTTCCTTGGTTATTCCGGCTTACAGGTGTCCAATTTTCTTTTGTATATGATGTACTGATCCTTGCCGTAAATTTCTGGGTTGGGAATAAATCCATATTTATCCGAACATTCTGCTTTGTATCAGGATCTAATATACTAACAATTCCACCTTTTTTCTGAGCATCAAAAGACCCGAAAAAGGAATATTTATCACCTGAACTGGAAAGTGAAATATAATTATCCATATAGGGTTGGTTTGACATCAACGTCCCTATATTATCATAATAATGTTGATATGGATGCCATGTATTAACAGTATCCAATACACGTTGTCCTGACTCTAATACAAAAGATCCGTCCGAATTTACCTGAAATGGATGTTTCATAGCCGCAGGATAGTCTTTTTGAAGGTCGGAGATTCCATATTCAAACCGGTAGTTGACATGCAAACCTTTTTCTTTTCTACCTCGTTTGGTAATAATCTGGATAACCCCGCCGGCAGCAAGCGAACCATACAACGAAGAAGCGGCAGCTCCTTTGATAACCTCAATCTTTTCAATATCATTGGCGTCAATATCACCCAAACCCTGGGTTGTCAGCATGCCATCAACAATTATCAGTGGGCTAATATTACCAAAAATAGATTTAGCCCCTCGTAATGTAACGGAAGCCGCAGCGTCTCCTTGAGTCTGAACAACATTTATTCCAGCAACTTTACCATATAAGGCTGTAGAAGCATCAAGTGCCGGAACAGTTTGCAACATTTTTTCATCAACTTTTGTCATAGCAAATCCAAGGTTCTTGGTTGCAGTTCCATTTGCAACACCTGTCACAACAACTTCATCTAAACCAAAAACGTCAGGCTCCAATTGTACATCAATTTTCGTTTGCCCATCGATATTTACATCCAACGTTTTCATACCGACAAAAGTAAACTCCAATGTTTTGGCATTTACCGGAATTTCAAGGGTATAATTCCCCTCTGCATCCGTAACTGTACCATGTTGGATTTGCCCCTTTACAACAACAGTCACACCAGGTAAGGGAGAACCATCCTTAGCGTTGGTTACAGTCCCTTTAACTGATTGCATTTGAGCTCTCGCCAATGGAAAACTCAGAATCATCAGAATCACGAAAAAAGCCGTAAGTTTTTTCATAGACAAAAAATTTTAGGTTAATAATAAATAGGTTAACATTAACTATACAAAATAAAACATTTTTTTCCAAAAATTGCAAATTTATTTTCTGAAATATATACTGTATTAAGTGTTTCAGATTACTACAAAATTCACACCAGGTAACGGAGTACTTTTATTGTCATCAGTGACCGTACCTGTAGTTACTTTTGTTTGTGCCAACAGAGTTGACCCTATCAACACAAACAAAACCAATAGAAAAAAGGGTTTTTCTTCATAGGTTAAAATGTATAGGTTAATAATAAAGCTAACACAGGAACGAAAATAGGTATATTTCTTAAAATAAAAAAAAAAAATCGCACAAAAATTTCCTTAAAACATAAGACTGGTAGTCGATCGGGCAGAAAAGAGTGTCCGGACAGGTCTCTTTCTACCCGGCAGGAACGCACCATAAACCATTGTTAACTTTCTTTAAATTAATAAAATAAGTTCCCTGTTAACCTTACAACAGCTTATACACCTCACCCACCAGGGTATCGCATTTTTCCAGTGCATTTTTTTTCAGGGCATTTGCCTTTCCCATGATCTTCCCGGCTTCCTCGTCCTCTTCCATGCCTTTGAAATTGATCTTAACGTTCATATAGGCTCCTTCGACCGCAGTACGGATGGCCAGGGTCCCCACGCCGGCATCCGACACCGAGTTGGGATTTCCTGTTTTCACCATGGTTTCCAGTACTTCCAGGGCCCTTTCAGCCGACTGCATTACCTGCAACGGCACGTTCATGGCGTTCAGGGTAGCCTCGCGGATGGCCTTGTTTCGTTCCGCCTTTTCTTCCTCACTTTTTTTGGGCAGCCCGAAAGCCTCCATGATCCTGTTGAAAGCGCGGGTATCCTCATCCACCAGACGGAGCAGTTCATTCTGGATCTCCTTGCCTTTCTCCGCCCAGCCGGAGAACTCCTCCCAGCGGTCGTCCCATCCGCGCTTGTGTGCCGAGAGGTTGGCCACCATGGTGCCCAGGGCCGTACCCACTGCACCTGTATATGCTGCCACTGAGCCTCCGCCGGGCGCTGGCGATTCGGAAGCGGTCTCGTTCATAAAGCCTTCGAGGGTCAGGTCCGTGAGTCTTTTCTCCGGTTTGCCTGCCAGCACATATTCGATGATCTTCTCCTCCGGTTTGAACTCATACAGGTCGTTCAAACCCATGGACAGGACGGCGATACGTATGAGCTCGCTGTCGGGTACGCCGAGGGATCGTTTTTGCTTTTTCAGGAAATATTTCCCGGCGTCGAGCATGGCTTTCAGGGGGATGAGTCCCACCAGCTCCGAGCCGGTGACGCGCAGTCCGCGGGCTTCGGCCCGGCGGCACACCTCGTCGAAAGCCACATGCACAGGCGTGACAGACAGGTTGGTGAGGTTCATGGAGATCTGGGCGATGCCATACTCCTCAATGTACCAGCCTATGGCTTTCACGCTTTTGAGGCTGCCGGGGATCATCACGGGATTACCCTCCTTGTCACGGACGATCTTTCCCGTGATGGGGTCGCCTTCCCGCTTCACGCGGCCTCTTTCCCGCACGTCAAAGGCCACAGCGTTGGCGCGGCGGGTGGAGGTGGTGTTGAGATTGACATTGTATGCCACGAGGAAGTCGCGGGCCCCCACGACCGTGGCACCGGTCTTCGGGTTGAATGCCGCCGGGCCGAAGTCAGGCTTCCAGCGGGGGTCGGCCAGCTTCTCTTTGAGCCCCTCATATTCTCCGGCGCGGATGACTGCCAGGTTGCGACGCTCGTCAGAGAAAGCGGCATGTTCATAGCAGTAAACGGGTATCTGCAGCTCCTCGCCGATCCTTTGAGCCAGCCGGCGGGCATACTCCACCGTCTCCTCCATGGTGATGTTGGCCACAGGCACCAGGGGACAGACGTCGGTGGCCCCCATGCGGGGATGCTCACCATGGTGGGTGCGCATGTCGATCACCTCGGCAGCTTTTTTCACGGCCCGGAAGGCCGCTTCGACGACCGCATCCGGCTCGCCGGCCATGGTCACCACCGTGCGGTTGGTGGCTTTGCCGGGGTCCACGTCCAGCAGCTTCACCCCTTCGACCTTCTCGATCTCTCCGGTGATCTGTCTGATCTTTTCCATATCGCGCCCCTCGCTGAAGTTGGGGACGCATTCAATGATTCTCTCTAAATTTGACATATGTCTCTTTTTTTATTCGTAATTAATTCTTCGTTGCACTCAGAATGAAATTAGTTCGCTGCGCTCACGTAATTAGCTCACTGCGTTCGCGTAATTAAGTTGTCATTTGCTCGCTGTAGCTCGCGTAATTAGCAACCTGCGGTTGCGAAATTAATGGAAATTTATTCGCTGCGCTCATGTAATTTGCTCACTGCGTTCGCGTAATTAAGTTGTTAAATATTATCATCATTGGAATTAGTATAATATTCTTCAGGATCTTCATGAAGCTGATCCCCGCCTGTTGTTCTAATGTAGTTATTCAATTTTACTCCGATCAGGTCAATATCTTTCATGAATGAATTAAAATCCTCATGATCTAACAGGCCTCTGTTATATGCTTTTACCAACCATGTCCTTGACTCATACAAGGATCCTCTTGAATAATAACTAAAATGTTTCTTTTCCCGGTAATGGTACCTTCCAAAACCTTCGCTTAAATTCGCTGCCACCGAATCAACAGCTCTCACCAATTGCCTGCCCACTGTATCTTTGGCAAAGCCATCCCATTTGACCACAATAGCCCAGACCTTCTCACCCATATCCATGGAAAGTCTGTAAATTTCAAGATCTTCCAATTTCATAATCTATCAGTTTTCAAATTTATTATACCTAATTTCTACTTAATTTCTACCTAATTTCTACCTAATTTCGCGACTGAAAGGAGCTAATTTCTACCTAATTTCTACTTAATTTCGCGACTGCAAGGAGCTAATTTCTACTTAATTTCTACCTAATTTCGTCCCGACGCAGTCGGGGCTAATTTCTACCTAATTTCTACTCCATTCAATATCACCCTCTCCACCTTATCACTCCCATACGCATAGGGCAGAAATTCATATCCCGGCACGGGCCGGGTGATGATCAGGTTGGCTTTCTTACCCACGGTGATACTGCCGAGCTCCTCTTCGACACCCATGGCGCAGGCTCCGTTGATGGTAGCCGCGTTGATCACCTCTTCGGGCAGCATGCGCAGGCGGATCATCCCCAGGGACATCATCAGCTGCATGTTCCCTGTGGGCGAAGAGCCGGGGTTGAAGTCGGAGGCCAGGGCCACCGGCAGGCCGGCGTCGATCATCCGGCGGGCAGGCGCATCGTTCAGCCCCAGGAAAAAGGAAGCCCCCGGCAGCACGGTGGGGATGGTTTCCGAGCCGCGGAGCAGAGCGATCTCCTCCTCCCCCACGAACTCCAGATGATCCACCGACAGGGCTCCGTATTTCACGCCCACCTGCACGCCACCGGAGAAATCCAGCTCGTTGGCATGGATCTTAGGTTTCAGACCGTATTTGAGGCCGGCCATCAGGATGCGGTCGGTCTGGCGGGGCGTAAAAAAACCCCGGTCGCAAAAAACATCGATAAAGTCGGCCAGCTCCTCTCCCGCCACCCGCGGGATCATCTCCGAGATAACCAGGTCGACATAAGCGTCCCTGTCCTTTTTATATTCAGCCGGAAAGGCATGGGCTCCCAGGAAGGTGGCCCGTATGGTGAGAGGAGTGGTCTCTTTCAGTCTGCGGATCACCCGCAGCATCTTCAGTTCATCCTCCGTATTAAGACCGTAACCGCTCTTGATCTCCACGGCGCCGGTGCCCTGGCGCATGATCTCTTCCACCCTGACAAGCGATTGTTCATACAGCTCTTCTTCGGAGGTATTGTGGAGCAGCCTGGCCGAGTTGAGGATACCGCCTCCGCGCCGGGCGATCTCCTCATAGGAGAGCCCCATCACCTTGTCACGGTACTCTTTCTCGCGGCTCCCGGCATACACCAGATGGGTGTGGGAATCACAGAAGGCCGGCATCACGATCCGGCCGGAAGCATCCAATACCTCCGTGCCGGCAGGGATCTCCGGCATCACATCCATCCTGCCAAAAGCAGCGATCCGGTCTCCGTCACTCAGGAGCCAGGCATGTTCCAACAAAGGAAGCTTTTTCATATCCTCTCCGGCAACGGGTCCTTTCCCCTGCTGATGCGTGCCTGTAAGCCAGCGAATATTTTTGATCAGTATCATATCCGTCTTTTATTATGTGCGCTAAATTAAGAAAAAAGGAAAGAAGGAAAAGGGAACGGGAGTTTTGAAAACTCATTGATTTTTTCAACTTTTGCATCTGCCCGACAACCCTGTAACCCTGAAAAAAAATGCAAAAACCTGCTCTTCTCCTTGTTTCCCTGCTCATATCAGGACTTTTTGTCTTTGGCCAGCAGGACGACCAAACACAGGAAAAAACGAGATCTTCCAAAGGATCCAAAAAAACCGAAGAAACGGTCAAGAAAGGTCTGAATTTCGGGATCCTGCCCACCATCACCTTCGATTCCGATCTGGGCTTCCAGTACGGTGCCCTGGTCAATCTGTTCTTTTACGGGGATGGCAGCCGTTATCCCAAATACAACCACTCCCTCTATTTCGAGGTCTCCCGTTTCACCAAGGGCAGCGGGATCAACCGGTTCTTTTACGACTCCGACAGGTTGTTGCCGGGGATCCGTACCTCTTTCGACCTGAGCTACATCACCGACCAGACCAACCGTTTTTTCGGGTTCAACGGATACGGGTCGGTGTACAATGCCTCCTGGATCGATGACGAAGACCCTGAGAACTATCATTCACGGGTCTTTTATGCCTATGGCCGGAAGATGCTGCGTATCAAGCTGGACCTTCAGCGCAAGTTCGGCCAGACCGACTTCGGCTGGGTGGCCGGTTTCAGTTTGTATCAGTTCAAAACCGGGCCGGTGGACATAGATCGTCTGAACAAGGGCAAGGATCCCGCCAATATGCTGCCCGACACGGCCGGGCTGTACGATCGTTATGTACAATGGGGTATTATCAGCGAGGATGAGGCCGACGGGGGCTGGGTCAACAACCTGAAAGCCGGTTTTACTTATGACAGCCGTGACAACGAGCCCAACCCCATGAAAGGGATCTGGACGGAGGCAACCATTTTGTTCGCACCCGGTTTCCTGGGCAACGGGGATTACGGTCATACCCAGATCTCGATCATCCACAGGCAGTACTTCACCCTGGTGAAAGAGCGGCTCTCTTTTGCCTACCGCGCTGCCTATCAGGGCACCATTGGCGGAAAAGTCCCTTTCTATGCCTACCCTCTCCTGATCACCTCTTTCATGAAAGGAGCTTATTCCGAAGGTCTCGGCGGCGCCAAGACGATCCGGGGTGTGCTGCGTGACCGTGTGGTAGGCAAAGGCATGATCTACGGCAATGCCGAACTGCGATGGAAATTCACACATTTCAATTTCATTAAACAGAACTGGTATATCGCTCTCAGCGGTTTCTGGGATTTCGGCATGGTGGTACAACAGGTAAAGATCAATACCGATCATGTGGTACCGGGGCCGGGAGAGACCTACTCGGATTATTTCTCGGACAGAAAGCATGACGGTCTGCACAACAGCCTGGGCGCCGGCCTCCACTTCGCCATGAACCAGAACTTCATCATCGCCTGTGACTACGGCATGGCCCTGAACAGCCAGGACGGGAAGTCGGGGTTGTATATAGGATTGAATTTTCTTTTCTGAATATGAGTATGGAAGCTCGAAGCTCGATGCGCGATGCTCGAAAGGTCGAAAGATAAGAATTCAGCATTCAAAATTCCTGCCTGCGGCAGGCAGGCGGTGTTCGATATTCGTTGTTCAACATTCATCCTTTATCGTTCTCTCTTCGCCCTTCGAGCTTCAAGCTTCGAGCTTCCCTATCCTCCCAGCAGGAAGCCGGTAAAGATGCCCAGGTAATTCCCGATGATATAGCCGACGATGCCGGCGGTGAGGCCTGAGATGATCACATCCCTGTTCTTCAGGGCCGAGGCGATCACCGGCACGAATGGCGGGGAATAGATCATGGCCGTGGAAGTGATGATCACCGTGTCGGCGTCGATGCGGAAGATCATGGAGAGGAGGATGTGCACGAAGAGGGAGCCGAAATAGACCAGCGCCACATACATGAGCAGGTCGAGATATTCGACATTGATCATCCCCCGCAGGTCGGCCATGGAGGAGACTACCAGACAGAAAACGACGATGAAGTACATGCCTGTCTGATAGGTTTTTTTGATATTGTTGACCGCCGGGAGCAGGGAAGCCAGGATCCCCAAAGTGGTAATGGTCAGGATCACCACGGCCATCATGGATTTTTTGGGAACGAGGAGACCCAGTGCCCCCCCGATGGCAAAGATCAGCACAGAGAGACCGATGGCTTTGAGGAGGGGGAAGAAATTCTCTTTCGTAAAGATCCCGGAGAAATCATCCATCTCGGCCGCCTCCCGTGCCAGGCGTTCTGTTTCGCCGGCACTGTGGGGGTTGCGGAAGGGCGGGAGGAACAACAGAAAGAACCGCTGGGCCACCGTCATCAGGAAAAGCAGCGTAATGGCCCCTATCACCAGATCGGCCGTATGGGTCATGATGAAGATGTCGGGATTCACATCGAGAGCTTCCTTGATAGAGGCCAGGTTGGGGGTCCCGCCCGAGTAAATGCCGATGAGCATGCCGGCGATCTTGCCCAGCTCGGGGATCTTGTCCCGGAAGATATAATAGCCGGCAAAGACCACCACCACCACAGAGATCAGGGCCAGTATCAGGGATAGAAAAGTGGTCCCTGCCAGACGGAACCATTTGCGTATGTTGAGGGAAAAAAGAAGCAGCGGAATGGCCAGGGGGATGGTGATCGTGGTGATCATATCCTGGACCGTGGCGATGCGGTTGCGCAGCAGGTCGCCGGCCGTGATCTTTCCCTGTTCGAGCAAACGGGCCGCCTCATCGGCAGGCATGGCCACACGTCCCTGAAGGAGATTATGATAGGCTTCCGATATCTGCGGGAAGATACCGACATTGCCCAGGAGCAGTCCGACGGCATAGGCGATCACCACGGCACCGATCTTTTCCACGATACTGTTTTTCCGGGTGGCATAAATGATCAGGGCCGGGAAGAAAAGATAAAAGACCACCAGCAAAGGGATGTACATGAGAAGAAGGTTGTAGGTTTATGGCCGTTAAAAATATAAAAATATTCTCACCGGAGGATCTTCCGCACAAAAGCAACGGTGAAATAGGACATCATAAAAAGTCCCACAAACCCTTCCACGCCCGAGATCCAGCGGATCATGCCTGAAGGATAATAGTCACCGTAGCCGATCGTCAGGAAAGTAATGGCACTGTGGTAAAAAGCCACGGCTGCCGTTGAAAGGTGATCGGGATCGCCCAGCGAGGATACAATGCGGGTATTGAACAAGAGGGGCAGCACCAGATAGATGACCGTGAAGAACAGATAGGCAAAGACCATCGATATCAACACCCGCACAGGGTCGGTGGCATAGAGGCCGATCCTGTCGAATACCAGCCATTTGAAAGCATACTGGATCCGGCCGTTCAGGGCCTGAAGAAAACCCTTCTTTTTTTGTTTTTCCAGTTCGGCCAGCGCTTCATATCTTTTAAAACAGACATAGGCTTTGTCTTCATCGGTATACTGTCCGGTGACGCTGAAATTCTCCTTGAGGATCCTGAACTGTTCGGCTTTGGTATGATGTCCGCTCTCCTGGCGGGTGATCATTTCCGCGACCCTGTTCTCCTCCCAGCTGAGATAAAGACGGCCGAGCAGGCGCATGCCGGAGATATTGAAGACACCGATCTCCACATCCTGGTCATAAGGCTGCAGGTCAACGATATCGCGTACCACGGTATCGGAGAGATCCAGGTATCCGCAGGACTTTACCCGCAGGTCGAAATAATGGTCCAGATGGCACGACTGCAGGGAGAGATGACGGAAAGTGCCACCGGCTAAAGAGACGTCCCGCGAGCCGAAATCGGTTTTTTCGAAAAACAGCTCCGTATCGTTAAATCCGGCCATGTCAAAGCTCACCGATCCCCTGCCCATGACAACCCGCTTGAAATAAAAGCGTCCGTGGGGCAGCTCGCTCCCCTCAAAGGTCAGCTCGCCGTCACCAAACAGCGACCGGTTGAAATTGACCCTTCCCTCACCGAACTCCACGGCACGCAGGTCAACCCGCGCATCCCCGAATTCCACCCTTTCAAAACTGATGTTCCCCTTGCCGAAACGGGCATAATGGAACACCACCTTACCTCCGGTAATGCGGCAGATCTTGAAACTGACATTGCCCGTCCCGAAGACGGCATTGATGAAAGAGAGCTCCCCGTGGTTGAACTCGGTATTGTTAAAACTGACCTCCCCGTCGCCAAAATTACAGTATTGAAAATCTTTCTTGCCATCCAGGTAGATGGAGTTCTTGAACCCTTTGGTGCCTGTCCCGAAGGTCACATTGCCGAAATCCACATTGCCATCCCTGAAAAGCATATTGTTGAATACCGGATCGCCATCGCCAAAACGGGAGGAGTTGAAAGAGACAGGACCGGCAGCGAAATGGGTGAACTCCAGGTCCACATTCCCGTCGGTGAAGTCGGCGAATGAAAAATCATTGAGGAGCTTCGCCTCAAAAAAGGCATTCCGGGCGGAAAAACGGGGTATGGTGACCCGTGATCTTTTCTCCAGGCCTTTGGCATTCCGGTAGTCCGAAAGGGAAAAATCCCGCACATAGCAATGGTCCATCAGGAGCGGCTCCCCTGCGTCGATCAGATCGTACCACTCGCGGGTCTCGCGGTAGCCCAGCAGTTCCACGCCCATGTTCGCATCCTCGTCATCGTAAAAAGTGATGATGGCCGTATTGGGAAGGACCTGCCCTTCAGGGGTCGTAAATTTCAGTTTTTTTATCTCTACCTTATAATGATGGTAGTCAGATCGCATGGAAAACCGGTTTGCTGCGGATCAAAAATAAACATAAATTCTGAGGGAGCAAATTGATGCTCGATGCTCGAATTTCGATGCTCGAAGTAGGGGCACAAAATTTTGTGCCCCTACCGGCGTTATCCGGGCGGGGCCCCGCCCGTCTCATTCCTTTTCACAGATCTCTTTAAAAGGGCAGTAGCGGCAGTTCTCCTCGCGGGAAGTCATATCAAAGGGCACCGCAGGGTCGAAGATCTCTTCCACCAGGCCGGTGATACGGTCGCGGAAGTACTGTTTTTCCTGCCGGTCGAAACGATAGATCTCTTTGGACCTGCCGCTGCCAATCCGCACCTGTTGCAGGGCTTCCGTGCCGAACATATCCTTCAGGAAATAGAGCACTGTAGCGGGAGGATCGTCCCCGGGATACATCATGGCGTACATCATCACCTGGAAGATCTCTTTTTTGCGGGTGCTGCGCTGCCGGTCAAAAAGCTCGTCCAGACTCCCGAAGCTCAGCTTCTCTGCGCCCCTGCCGCCGGTCTTGTAGTCGATCACCCGCACGCCTGCAGCCGTCCGGTCCACCCGGTCGATCTTGCCACACAGGCTAACGGTCACGGTATCTCCTCCGACGGTCAGGGAAACAGGATCACACACCTCTTTCTCCACGCCCAGTATCGTCAGGGGCGCCAGCTGCCGGTCATAATCCAAGACTTTCTTCACATAGCTTACCACCATGGAGCGGATGATCCTGTGCAGAGGCGCAACGGGTACCTCCCGCCGGCCTTCTCCCCCGGAGAGCACCTTACGCATAGCAATGTCCACCGCCTCCTCCAGGTGCTGTTCCTTCATCTTTTTCAGCACCTCCGCAGTGACCACTCCGCCCGCCGGCACGCATGAGCCGGCCGGATCATACAGGATCTCCAGGGCCTTGTGGATCAGCTGTCCGAAAAGCGCATGGTCCACATCCTCGGTGATCTCATCGGCCTCCCGGATGCCTGCCACATACCTGAAATAAAACCGCAGACGACAATCCAGATAGCTGTTCAGTGCACTCGGAGAAAGATATTTACCGGCCGAATACAGAGAGATCATTTTGCGGATCACATCCCGGTCCTTCTCCACCACAAGAGCCTCTCTTTTGCTGATCCCCGGCCGGAAGAAAAGGTTCTTCACCCTCGTTCCCATCCCCAGGAAATACTGCATCTGGCTGATGAAACGGCTTTTCTCTCCCGTTATGCCCTGTCCGGACTCGGTATGGTACACCAGCACCACCTCGCGGGCCCGCTGGATCAGCCGGAAGAAATAGTAGGCGAAGAGGCTGTCTCGGTGTTCCCAGGCAGGCAGGCCGAAGCCTTTCCGCAGGTTGTAGGGTATGTAGGAGGCCGCAGAGGCCGGTTTGGGGAGACTCCCCTCGTTGGCCGAGAGGATGATCAGCCGGTCAAAGTCGAGCAAACGCGTCTCGAGCACCCCCATCACCTGGAGGCCGGTGAGAGGCTCGCCGTAGAAGGACACGGAATCTTTTTCCGCCAGGTGCAGGAGCAGAGAGAGGTACCCTTCGGGGGAGAGCTGCAGGGACTCTCCTGTGACGAAACCGTTGAAACGGGTCACCAGCAGGGAGAGACGGTAAAAGACCTCCAGGCTGAGATCGACCGCCGGCTTTTCTTCTTCCTGCGGTGTGGCCGAAAGGATCAGATCGTAGAGCACTTCCAGGAGGGTCGCGCTGTAGTCAATAGGACCGCCGGGATCCGTAAAGATACGGGATACCGGCTCGCCGATATGAATATCATCGGATCCGATATAGATCATGTTGTTCCGGATGATCTCTTTCTCCCACCGAATCAGCTTCTCCCCTCCCTGCATCCGCACCAGCGGGTTGCGCAGGAGGGCCAGCACATCATGGTGATAGTAGTAGAAGACCTTCCCCCCTGTGGTGCGCCGGTTTTTCACCAGCGTGAGGGCCTGGCTGAAGAAAGCATATACCGGCGACGATCGCAGGGGATAACCCATGGTCACGTTCACCTCGCCGGCCGACTCCGGCAGGGCATGCAGCACCGGCAGCAGCAGCTGTTCGTCGCCCAGCACCACGGCCACCCTCTCTGCTTCCGGCAGCCCCTCCCGGCCCCAGGCCTCCAGCACCTGCTTCACTACCCACGACTGCGTGGTGCGGTTGGGCGACGACCAGATCTCCACCTTTTTATCCTTACGGGAAAGATTATCGAAGATACCCAGGTCGACGGGAGGCGGGAACTTTTTCAGATAAGCGGCGATAAAACGTCCCGCATCATGACCGGCCAGCGGCACATCCTTCCGGCGTTCAACATAGGCGATATCATAATCCCAAAAGAAAAAAGCTTTCCCGGCGGTCTGCATTCCCCTGAAAAGGATCTCTTCGGCCGGCGTCAGGGCATTGAAGCCCACAAAATATACGACAGGGGGCAGATCGATGCCGTCATCGCCTCTCCGAAAGCGCTCCGCCACCTCCCGGTAGATCATCCCTTCATAAGCCAGATCTTTCTCTTTGAGGGTTTCCCGGAATGTCACGTAGATCTCATTCAGTTTTTCCCACAACGCCAGGAACAGCGGCGCATGCCCCTTCCCGTCGGCCGGAAAATGATCCCAGAAACGGCGTATCAGCTCTATCTGCTCTTCAGTCAGGTAGGAGAGATCGGCAGAAAGGTCCCTGACGGCTTTGAGGTTGCGGAAGAGATCGCGGGCATCGACGAGGTACTTGTCGATATCATCAAAATCGCCCAGCAGCATCACTCCCCAGGGGTAAAACTTTTCAAAAGGTTCGTCGGTGCCCAGGACCTTTTTGTATACACCATACAGCTCTTTCACCAGCAGCAGGTCGTCGGACACCTCCCGCCCCGCCAGCATCTCCATGAAGGAACGTATGTCCACCACACGGGGCGCCCAGACAGGTCCGTCCGTCAGGGTGGCCACCGACCGGTTGAAAAAGAGGCCGGCCCGCCGGTTGGGCAGCACCACACTCACCTCCCCCATCGCCTCACCGTGGGTGGTGAAGATGTGTTCGGCAACTTTATGGATGAAAGTAATCATCGTTTCAGGTTCCAGGTTCCAAGTTTCAGGTTCCAGGTTCCAGGTTCGTCGTTCATCATTCATCATTCATCATTCATCCTTCTTTTCCCTTGCCAGGTATCCAGCTCTTCCATGCGCTGGAGGATCTCCTGCATCAGCACGTCGGGGCGTTTTCCGAAGCGGGAGGTGACCAGGTAACGGGGGGGCGATTCGCCCACCACCCGTTCCACGGCAATGTCGGGGCGCAGCCGCTCCAGGAAAGCGATCACCAGGTCGCGGTACTCCTCCCAGGTGAAGAGGTGGAACGCATCCGGATCGTCCCAGTACTGCCGGGCCATGACGGTGCCTTTGACGATCTGCAGCTGGTGCAGCTTGATCATGTCGAGGGGCAGGGAGGAGAGGATCTCCGCCTCGGCCAGCATCTCCTCCCGGCTCTCGCCGGGGAGGCCCAGGATCAGATGGGCTCCTGTGGGCAGGCCGCGCGCCGCGGTCTCGCGGATGGCCTTCCGGCTCGCCGCAAAATCGTGGCCTCTGTTGATCATCCGCAGGGTCCTGTCATAACAGGACTCCACGCCATACTCCACGGCCACGAACACCTGCTGCGCCAGGGAGGCCAGGTAATCGAGGATGGGCCCGTCCACACAATCGGGGCGGGTGGAGATGACCAGTCCGTCCACCCCCTCCACGGAGAGCGCCTCCTCGTATTTTCTCTTCAGCTCGTCCAGCGGGGCATAGGTGTTGGTATACGCCTGGAAGTAAGCCAGGAAGCTGCCGGCGCGGCGGTAGCGGCGGCGATGGAATTCCATCCCTTCCCGCAATTGCTGCGTAATGCTCTTCTCCGGCACGCAGTAGGAGGGGCTGAAAGCATCGTTGTTGCAATAGGTGCATCCCCCCCGCCCCACGCGGCCGTCACGGTTGGGACAGGTGAAGCCCGCATCCAGCGACAGCTTCTGCGCCCTCCCGCCGAAACGCTTGCGGTAGTACAGGGAGGCCGGGAAATAGCGGTGCTCCGACCCCCAGGGAAATTTCGCAGCCGTATGTCCGTTGCGGTCAGTCATCCACCTGTATCATTTTGTTCAGTATCACATACCATACGATCCCCGTCACCTTGCGGTAGCCCATTTGCTTCATCACCTCCATGTATCGCCTCACCTGGCGTTTGTAGGCATCCTCCTCCACCTCCCCGAACTTATAGTCCACGACGATCGCCTCTCCGTCACGGATCATCACCCTGTCGGGACGGAGGGTCCGGCCTCCCGGCAGGATCACATCGGCTTCGGTCTTCACCTGCCACCGGCCGGAGAACCATTCTGCGGCCTTTTCCTGACGGAGAAAACCCCTGATCTCTTCCTCCAGGCGCTCTTTCTCCCCGGCCCCGACCAGGCCGGCAGAAACGGCTTTTCTCACGGCCCGCTCCACATCTTTTTCCGTCACGACCTCCGCCAGCAGGGCATGGTAGAGGGTACCCCTGTCGATACGTTCCTTATACCCACCTTTTTCAAGGAGGAAATATTCCCTCCCCTTGCCTGCAATGCGCAGGCGCTGCAGAGCGGTCCCTGCCGGGAAGTCCTGCACATCCTGTCCCGCCGAAGCCACTTCCCCTGCCGGTGGGGCCGGCCGGCCGATCTCGTAGAGACCTTCCTCCTTTTTATATATTTCACCGGAAGGATCCGGTTTCTTCTCAGGATCCCATTCGACAGAAACACCTTTCAGGGTATTGAGCAGCAGGGCCGACAATTCCTTTCCTTTCCCTGCGGGGACGAAGGCGTACAGTCGCTCGCGGGCACGGGTGAAAGCCACATACAGCAGATTCAGGTTATCCAGGTGGGCCGAGAAACGTTCCTTCATGTAATCCCCGGCAAAACGACTGCGCAGCAACATCCTGTTGTACTCCACCGGCACCAGGGAGGCTTTGTTGAAGGGGGCTGTACGGGGCCGGCACCAGAGCACACCGGTATTTGTTCCTGACTTTTTCTCAAATTCCCAGTCGGCAAAAGGCATGATCACCACGGACGCTCCCAGGCCTTTGGCCTTGTGGATCGTCAGCACCCGTACGGCATCCACCTCTTCAGGCAACTGCACCGACTGCTGCCAGCCGGTCTCGTCCCACCACTCCAGGAAGGCCACAGCGTCCGAACCTTCCCGGTTGACAAAATCGGTCAGGAAATTCTGGAAAGTATGCAGGAAAGTGACCTCCTCCCGGCGCTCCTGCAGACCGAAATGACTTACGATCTCCCTGACCACCTCCGGCAGGGGTTGTACCATTAGCTTTTGCAGCCATGCGCGGTCGCTGCCGGGCAGGAAGAGCCAGATCCTCTCCTCCGGCGGAACAGAGGCAATATCCCGCAGATGATAGGAAGGCAGACGGAACGTCCCGTCCATGTTGCGGATCCTCTCATACCAGTACCAGAGCGTGGTAAAGACCAGCGTATCGGCAGGATCGGTAACATACCTGAGGAAAGCCACCAGAAAACGTACGACAGGAGAGGCTGCCAGGTAGAGGGAGTCCTGCGACACGACGGGATAACGCACAGCCTCAGGGTCGTGCTGTTGTCTTTCGAGGAGATAACGCACCACCTCGCGGCCGTCCCTGTTGGAGCGTACCAGCACCATCACGGCGCCGGGCGACCAGCCTTCGCGGCCTGTCAGCTCGTCGATGAGCAGGGCTGTTCTTTCCAGGGCTTCCTCCCGCCACGACCGCTCCTCATCGCCTTCCACCAGGCGTACGGAGACATAGCCGCCCCCAGCACCCTGGGGCACCTCCTGCACCACCTCACCGGGATTATAGATGGAAGCCAGCACCTCTTTCTGTTCCCCGAGCAGAGGTTCATCCCCGGAAAAGACGCCGCCGAGACCCTCCAGGTACATCTTCCAGAGTTCATCCCCGGCCGCTACAAAGAAAGTATTGTTGAATCGCACCACATCCTTCCGGCTGCGGTAATTGGTCTTCAGGCGGCGCTTCACACCGGGATACAGCGACAGGTCACGGTAGATATCCCGGTGCATGATCTCCCAGTCGCCGTTGCGCCAGCGGTAGAGCGACTGCTTGATATCCCCCACGATGAGGGAAGAGCCTCCCGAGGCCATGCTGTTCCTGAGCAACGGCAGCAGGTCTTCATACTGGATACGCGAGGTGTCCTGGAACTCATCGATCATATAACTGGAATAGTACTGTCCTGTCTTTTCATAGACAAAGGGGATATCATTCTCCCCGATGATCCCCCGCAGGAAACTGCCCGTCTCGGAGATGAGCAGGCGGTTCTTCTCCCGCATCCAGCGGTAGAGCTGCTGTCGCAGATCGGCCATGATGCCCAGCGTATAGAGGCGTTTGTAGATCACCCGGGCCGTATAATAATCCGGGGCATTTTCCTCATAGTACCGGGATATCTCATGCAGGAGCGGATGCAGCCGGGAGGAGACCAGGGCGGTCAGCGCCGTATCGCTCTGCTTTTTCTTCGGCAGCCAGCGGCCGGCATCCTCCAGGGCCGCCTGAGCCCTGGCCCCGAAAAGCGGTTTCCCCTCCCTGATCACACTGCCGTCGGCCAGCTTCCGGAAGATGCCGGCCACGCCGTTCTCCCCGAAAGAGAAATCCCCGGCCTCCACTCCGTGGGTACGGAAGATCTCCAGCCCCCGGCGGCCCAGATCTTTCATCTGGTCCTCGAACGACCGGATCACCTGCCGCAGGTCACCGAGGTACTCCCTGAGGAACGACCGGCTAGTCAGCTGTTCCAGCACTTCCTTCGGCAGGGATTTGAACGCTTCGGTAAATATATCCTTTCCCTGCCTCAGCAGGAGGGCTTTGATGTCCCAGTTGCCGGTATCATCGCCGGTGTCCTCCATCATCCGAAGGAGCCACCCGAGCAGGGCCTCGTCCTCCCCTGCCTGCAGCAGCAGCATGTCGGTGATCTCCTCCAGCACAAGGTCCTCATCAAACTCCATATCATAGGCAAAGGGAAGGTCCAGCTCGCGCGCAAAGCCCCGCAGCACCCGCTGGAAAAAACTGTCGATGGTCTGCACCGAGAAGGCAGGATACTCATAGAGGATCAGCTGAAGAGCCCTGAGCGCCCGCCTCCTCACCGTCGGCAGGTCCCTGCGCAACGGTTCAGGCATTTTTTCCAGGTAGGCTAGGGCCTCATTCACCTCGCCGGTCGCCTCGAACTCCTGCAGACCCGCTTTCGAAAGACCGTACAACACACGGATGATCCGGTCTTTCATCTCCGCAGTGGCTTTGTTGGTAAATGTGACCGCCAGGATATGCCGGAAAGTATGCTCACTCTCCAGTAACAGAGCAAGATAGTTCTCTACCAGGGTAAAGGTCTTCCCGGTTCCGGCAGATGCATGATATATCCTCAGGGGTTCCTCGGGCATGGTCGTGTAAAAGTAGTAAAATGAACCCAGAATAGGTAAGGGAAAAAGAGGATCTTTTTTCTGTGATGTCAAAAAGTCAAAGAGTCGAAGAGTCGAAGAGTCGAAGAGTGGGAAGAGTCAGCAATGTCCTTCGATACGCCTTCGGCTACTCAGAAACCAGCGACGAGCGATGAGAAAAAGGCCCCGCTGCGCCTATGCGTAGCCGCTTCGGGCGCTTGCGCTAATCCCGATAGATCGGGAACGGCGACAGCCTTGCCTACCGGGAGGCAGGCGTGCGGAGCAAGGTAAGGGCGTAAGCACCAGCCCCACTCCACCTTTGCGGACCTTTGCGGCCCTTGGCGTAACATTGCGGAACAACCTGAAGATAGCCTGAAAGAGCTGTTACGCAAAGCGCCACAAAGAAAAGTTGATCCGGGATGATCAAATCTTTCGTATATTTAGGGTCCGAATCAAAAAACTCAGATACCATGACCCATACAGCCGATAAGAACAGATATTCCCGTGACATTTACAACCGCAGCGGCAACAGCGGATTGCTCCTGCCGCAGGTGTCGCTGGGCCTGTGGCACAATTTCGGTCATGTGGATGATTTTGAGACCGGCCGTGAGACGGTATTGACGGCCTTTGACCACGGCATCATCCATTTCGATCTGGCCAATAACTACGGTCCGCCACCGGGCAGTGCCGAAGAGAACTTCGGCAAGATCCTGAAGAACGATTTGCATCCTTACCGCGACGAGCTGATCATCTCCACCAAGGCGGGATACCGCATGTGGGACGGCCCTTACGGTGAATGGGGCTCCCGCAAATACCTGCTGGCCAGCCTCGACCAGAGTCTGCGCAGGATGGGACTGGAGTATGTGGACATCTTCTATTCCCACCGTTTTGATCCGGACACCCCGCTGGAGGAGACGATGACCGCCCTCTCCGATGCCGTAAGGCAGGGCAAGGCCCTGTATGTGGGCATCTCCAACTACGATCCTGACAGCACCCGCCGGGCTGCCGGCATCCTGGAGGCGCTGGGTACGCCCTGTGTGATCCACCAGGCCCGTTATTCGATGCTGGACCGCTGGGTGGAAAAAGGACTGCTGGACACACTGGATGAGAACGGTATCGGCTGCATCGCCTTCTCCCCCCTGGCCCAGGGTCTGCTCACGAACAAATACCTGAAGGAGATCCCGGAAAACTCTCGGGCAGCCAACCCCTACGGATTCCTGCAGCGATCGGCCATCACACCCGGACTGGTGAAGACCCTGAACAAGCTGAACGCCCTGGCGGCCAAGAGAGGCCAGAGCCTGGCACAGATGGCCCTTGCCTGGGTGCTGAAAGACCCCAGGATCACCTCCGTGCTCATCGGCGCCCGCAACAAGGAACAACTGCTCGACTCCTTCCGGTGCATCGAAAACACCGATTTCACCATGGAGGAGCTGAATATTATTGATGATCTGCTGGCGGAGTATTGAGGAAGGGCGAAGGATGATCGGCGAATGACGAACAGGTCGAAGAGTCCAAAGGTCGAAAAGTCGGAAGAGTGGGAAGGGTCAGCAATGAGCGATGAGAGATGAGCTCCGCCTTCGCCGGAGGCTTCGGCGGACGAGGGATGAGAGATGAGCCCTGAAAGGGCGAAAGACGAAGGGTCAAAGGTCAAAAAGTCGAAAAGTGGGAAGAGAACGATGAAGCGATGAGACCTTTGCGGACCTTGGCGGCCCCTTGGCGTACCTTTGCGGAATAGCCGGGCGGGGAAGGGCGAAGAATGAAGCGATGAAGAGATGAAGCGATGAAGAGATAATGCGATACCTGCCTGCCGCAGGCAGGATGCGAAAACAACTCCACATGCCGCAAATCGGAGATTTGCGAGCATCCTCGCAACTCATGCGAAATCGAAGATTTCGTGAGTTGCGGGACTCCACACTCAACACTCAAAAAATAGGTATTTAATTACCTATTTAAAAACCTATTTTAATACCTATTTAAATAGGTATATTTGGTTGACAGGTTGATGAGTTGATAAGTTGAAAAGTTAAATCATATTTAACTCCAAACTCGTCACTCCACACTCCACACTCCACACTTCCTAAAAAGGAAAATCCTCCGTATCCTCCAGGGGGTTCTCCAGTTTTTCGGTCTTGGGTTTTTTGGCCACGCTCTGGATGTTCTTGCCGTTGACATAGATGGCTTTGAAGGGTTCTGTGGGGCAGGCATGCTCGCAGGCGCCGCAGCCGATACAGATATCGTCGGTGGTCTCGGGGATCACGAGATCATCCTTATAAGGCACCATGTGCACTGCCTTGGTGGGACAGTGCTCGGCACATGCGCCGCAGTTGGTCTCATCCGTAAAGACCACACAACTCTCTTTTACAAAGACCGCCAGCCCCATCTGCACCAGCTTCTTGGCTTCCGGTTCCAGAGGGAGGATCGCTCCTGTGGGACATACCTCCGTACAACGCACGCAGTCATAGTTGCAGTAGCCTGCATGGTAATCCATAACCGGCTGCATCATCCCGGCCAGGCCGTACTGCAGGAAGGCCGGCTGCAGCACATCCGAAGGACATGCATCGATACAAAGGGAGCAGGCCGTACAGTGATCGGTGAAATGCTGTATGCTAATGGAGCCCGGCGGCGTGACCGGGAACTCCTTCTCTTCCGGGATGGTAGTAGGGCGGGCATTCTTCGGATACTCTTTGGCGGAAGATATCCTTGCGGCGCCTGCCAGGAAGGCCACGGTTCCCAGCAGGAAGGCACGCTTCGAAGCGTCAAAATCCTTTTTTTTGCCGGCCGGGGTCACGGGGACCAGCTCAGGCTCTTTCACGGATGCCGCCGGTCTGCGGACCGTATAGCTGATGGCCCCGAAATTACAGGAGTCCAGACAGTCGAAACAGGTCACGCAGCGGCTGTTGTCCACTGTCATGTTCTTCAGGTCGATGCAGGCCGACTTGCAGGAGAACTCACACAGACGACAGGAGGTACAGGCGGTTTTGTTGATCCTGAACCGGAAGAGGGATACTTTGGAGATAAGTCCCAGGAAAGCACCCACGGGACACACCGTATTGCAGTAGAGGCGTCCTTTGGTGGCCGACATCCAGAGGGTCAGCACGAGGATGGCCCCCGGCACGGCATAGACGGCCGCCTTGACCGCCGGAATAGAAACGGGATAAAGCGTATAGATGTCCTTCTTCTGTAACAGGGAGGCCAGCACATTGTTCAGGCCCACCACCACCGGCTTGAGGAAGTAGGTCATGATCCTGCCGTAGTTGCTGTAGGGATCCAGCAACAGCAGCAGCCAGGTCGATCCGAAGAGCAGCGCTGCCACCGTGATCCCCAGGATGCTGTAGCGCAGGATATTGTGCGCCTTGGCATGATGGTATCTCCGGTTTTTTTTCGATCTCATTTTCCGGGACAACCAGGCGGTCACATCCTGCATGATCCCCAACGGGCAGATGGTCGAGCAATAGATACGTCCGAACAGAAAAGAGAGGATGAGGACCACCAGGAAGCCAAAAGCAGAAAGGCTTAGCAGGGTGGAGAACTTCAGGAGCGAAGGCACGAACTGCAGCGAAAGGATGACATGGAACCAGCTGTCAGGGATGATCCTGCGATAATCAAGGAACAGTAAGGAAGTGATAATGAGGAAGAACAACGACAGCACTATCCTCATGATCTTCAGCCGGTGTACCTTCATCTCCCCTGGTTATATCTTGATACGGCTGATATTGAGTGAGGAGAGGTCCATGGTGCCGACGCCCATTTCCTGGGCCAGGCGGATGTAACGTATGGAAGCCGGGTCGGTGCCGAACATTTTGGCGGCCGCCGTATCGGCAGCCACCATATCGGTGGAGACGATCTGGGCTTTCATATTGACCACATCGCTTTTGGAGACGCCACGCGGACCGTGACGCATCATCACATTGTAGGCATCCACCACTACCAGGTCGGGCCGGCGGTGGAACCCGGCAAAGTCGGCAATGCACTGGTTCAGGTCGTTGCGGTGCCAGTAGCGACGGTCCCACACCACGCCCATCAGGTTCTTCATGGCGATGGTCAGCTTGGTGGACTCATGATTTTTCAGCACCGGCACGTCGATGATCACATCCGCTTCCAGGTAAAGCTCATGTACCTTGGCGCTCTTCAGTTTTTTCCCGTTCTTTATCTCCACCTCCTGGTAATACCCTTCGGTATTTCCGGGGACGACTTTCCCGCCAGCTTCACGGACATATTTTTCGATGCCGCTGGTACGGTAACATTTGGTCCAGGCATCGCAGGTATTGTCAAACACCAGGACTTCTTTGGCTCCGGCATTGAAGCAGTGCTCCACGATCCTCTTCACCAGGAGGGGGTTGGTGTTGGCAGCCCTGTCGGGCGGCACATCCCAGCCGATATTGGGTTTGATGACCACTTTCTGGCCTTTCTTCACGAACCGGCCCATACCCCCCATGGCAGCAATGGCCCGGTCGAACATCACATTTGGTTCACCGCCCCGTACGGCTGCCATGTCAGCCGCTGCCGCCATGGCAGGCCTCGCCATCAGGGGATGGAGCCCTCCCAGACTGGCCACAGCACTCAGACCCAGACCGGCTCCGGCCGTCCTGAGAAAAAAGTCTCTTCGCTTCATACACTTTCTTTTAAGAATCTGGGTTAAAGATAACGTTTTATGTTCAATAACATACAAAAAAACACTACTTTTAACCCAGAATCAGCCATGCCTGCCGGCTGGCCGTTCTTTTAAAACATTACACATCCATGGCAAATAAAAAGATACTATATTACCAGTGTTTTTCCGGCATCAGCGGCGATATGAACCTGGCGGCCCTGACCGATCTGGGGGTGCCGGCGGAATACCTTGCCGGAGAGCTGGAGAAACTGGATCTTTCCAATGTAAAGATCCGTTTTGATAAGGATTCACAAAATGCCATCCACGGAACAAAAGTAACGGTGGAGGTATCTCATCCCACCGGTGTTTCCCGGCGTCTGCAGGATGTATATGAGATCATTGAGGAAGCAGGCCTGGCTCCGGCTGTGACGGCGACGGCCCAAAAGATCTTTGCCCGGCTGGCGGAGGCCGAGGGGAAGATACACAATAAACCGCCCGACAGGATCCATTTTCATGAGGTGGGGGGTGAGGATGCCATCATTGACATCACGGGCGCTGCCCTGGCATATCATTACCTGCAGGTAGATGAAGTGTGGGCTTCGACGGTAGAGCTGGGCAGCGGCTTTGTCAAAAGCGCCCACGGTGTGCTGCCGGTGCCGGCACCGGCCACGGCTGCGATCCTGCAGGACATGCCCGTGCATCTGGGAGGGACGGATTTTGAGACGACCACCCCCACGGGCGCAGCCATCCTGGCCACCCTGGCCACGAAATTTACCGATGAACCTGCCCTCAGTATCCGGGCCACGGGATACGGCATCGGCCACCACCCGGGGAAGCAACGGCCCAATATGCTGCGGGTCTTCCTGGGAGAAGCCATCCTTCCGGAAAACGGGTATGAAGAAGAGGCCGAAGAACTGGAGTGTACCATCGACGATATGGACCCGCAATGGTACGAGTGGCTGACGGCCAGACTCCTGAAAGCAGGAGCCCAGGATGTGGCCCTGACACCGGTGATCATGAAGAAAGGGCGCCCGGGTACGCGCATCACAGTGCTCTCGCCATTGGAAAAAACAGCTGCCCTCGGCAGGATCCTCCTGACCGAAAGTACCACCATAGGGTACCGCCGGCGGCGGGTGGTCAAACAGGTACTGGAGCGAAAGACACGTACCCTGAAAACCCCCTACGGCGAGGTGCGCATAAAAGAATCATACCTGCAGGAACAGTTGATCACCCGAAAACCGGAATATGACGACTGCCGCCGGATCGCAGCGGAAAGGGATATTCCCCTCAGGCAGGTATACAATGAGATCCAAAAGATGCTGGACAGTAATGATCAATAAGATACGACACAAGGGTTTTCAGGATCTGGTCAGCTTCCTGAAAGGTCATACCCCTTCCGCTCTGGCTTTTTCCGGCGGCACTGACAGCGCGTTCCTGGCTTATGTGGCATCGCGCGTGATCCCTCCGGGGCAGTTCATGACCTACACCTTTGATACGGCCTATATGAACCGGTCGGAGCTGGAGGAGGCCCGTCAGTTCTGCGGACGCTATGAGATCCCGCACAGGGTATTGCCAATGCCTATACCCAAAGACATCCTGGACAACCCCAGAAACCGTTGTTATCTGTGTAAGTTGGCCCTGTTCACCACCTTCAGGAAAACCGCTGAACAGGACGGAATAATATACCTCTTCGACGGCACCAACACCGATGACACGGAGGGATACAGGCCGGGCAGGAAAGCGCTGAAGGAGCTGGGGATCCTCAGTCCCCTTCTGGAAAGCGGTCTGGGAAAAAATGAGGTACGGATGCTCTCCAGAGAACTGGGGTTGCCCACCTGGAACAAACCGTCCAATGCCTGTCTGCTGACCCGCCTGCCTTATGATCATAAGGTAACAGAAGATCTGTTGCGCCGGATCGAAGCAGCCGAAACGTTCCTGCATGCAAAGGGTTTCACCGGCGTACGCGTCAGGACACACGGCGATCTGGCCCGACTGGAACTCTCCTCCGAAGAGATGGAAAGACTCCACAACAAGGAATTGCGGGAAGAGATCGTCCGTGAACTGAAAGGTTTGGGTTATCTCTTCGTGACCCTCGACCTGGAGGGTTTCCGCAGCGGCAGCTACGATCAGGCATTACAGGAAAAAAAATAATATCATGGACCACAAAGAACTGGAAAAGCTTCTGAAAAAGGTAAAGGATGGCGACCTGGATGTCCGGGATGCCATGGAAGAGCTCAGCTCTTTCGGGTACAAGGAGTTGGGCTATGCCAAGCTGGACTATCACCGGGAATTGCGCAGGAAATATCCGGAGATCATCTACGCCGAAGGGAAATCGTCGGAGCAGTTGAAAGGGATCACGGAGGCCTTGCTGGAGCATGACAGCAACATCATGATCACGCGGGCTTCGCCTGAAAAATATGAGGTGGTGCGCAAGCTGGCACCGGAAGCGGTCTATCATCCGGAAGCCCGCATCATCAGTATCACAAAAAAAGAGCTGCGCCGGCCCGAAGGGTACATTGCCGTGATCACGGCCGGCACCTCCGACATTCCTGTGGCCGAAGAGGCGGCCATCACGGCCGAACTGCTGGGGAATAACGTGAAAAGGTTCTATGATGTAGGGGTGGCGGGTATCCACCGTCTTACGGCCGGCATCACAGAGATACGCCGGGCCAGCGTGGCCATCGTCATTGCCGGCATGGAAGGGGCCCTGGCCAGCATCGTGGCCGGCCTGATCGACATCCCTGTCGTGGCGGTACCCACCAGTGTGGGCTACGGCGCCAACCTCCAGGGGATCTCGGCACTTCTCGCCATGCTCACCAGTTGTCCCGGAGGTATCGCTGTGGTCAATATCGACAACGGCTTCGGGGCTGGGTACTTCGCCAGCATGATCAACAGGAAAGGAGAAAAATGAGCCCTGCAGAGAGCGCCGGACAACCTGCCCGTAAGATCCTCCTGTCGACAGCTTACCTCCCGCCCGTGCAGTACATGAGCAAGCTGCTGCTCCCGGGAGAGGTGCTGATCGAGAACGACGAGAATTATCTCAAACAGACCTACCGCAACCGTTGTTACATCGCCGGACCCAACGGTCCGCAGCCCCTCACGGTACCTGTCGAAAAGGGAAGCTTTCACAAGGTCCATATCCGGGATGTACGGGTGGACTACTCCACACCCTGGGAGACCCTCCACCTGAGGGCGCTCAGTGCCGCCTACCGCTCCTCCCCTTTTTACGAATATTACATTGATGAGCTGACGGCGATCTACAAAAAGAAACCTGTTTTCCTTTTTGATCTCAATCTGTGGTTGCTGGAGAGTCTCAAAGAGGCCCTGGGCATAGATCGCCGGATACGGACCACCGGGAAATATATCCGTCCGCTACAGGGAGAAGATCTTCTGGACTACCGGGAGAGCATACATCCGAAAAAAGAACGACCGGATCCCTTTTATCATCCGGTCGTATATCATCAGGTTTTTGAAGACTGTTTCGGTTTTCTGGAAGGGCTGAGCACGGTGGACCTGCTGTTCAACGAAGGTCCCGAGGCCCTGTATGTACTACAGCGCTCCCTGCCGGGGGAAGGCCCGGTCAGAACCTGAAAGTAAAGGTGGCCGATACCCTGTGCCTGTTGGATGTCGTGGCTGCATAATCGGTGGTACCGCCATACAGCACATAATTCTCATTGTGGGTCATATACATGTACCCCAGATCTACGGCAAAACCATGGGACCGGAAACCGATCCCTGTGGTATAGGCCATCGAGCTGGCATCCTTGTTAAGTTCGCTACTGTTGTATGGGCTCCCATACCAGGTGGCGCCTCCACGTATGGCAAAAGTCCCGAGGTTCACCTCTGCCCCGCCATGGATATTGCTCGTACCACGGTAAGCGGTACGAATATTGTTATTCTCCTGGTTGAAATCATACATGCCATCCATGCTGCGCAGTTTCATGCCTTTGTAATCCACAAATTCATAATCCACACTCAGAAGTGCCAGGGTCTTGATCTGGAATGCCACACTTCCCACGAACCGCCAGGGGGTGTTCAGCTTATAATCATAAAACCCGTTGGGAGAGTTATCATTGTACACCGAGTTTCCCTCATCATCGGGGGTATCAAAACTGGATTCCATCGAAGAAAAATAAGAATCATGCAGACGGAAAACACTCGGAAAATGAACGGCGGCACCGACCCGCAGAGGTGTGACAGGCCGGAAGATCATCCCCAGTGACCCGCTGTATGAAGACCCGTACGTACTGAGATTATACCTGAAATCAAAATAATTGAAATCGTAAATGGAGCCGTCCACATCATCCTCCGAATGGAGCATATTGCTTTGGTAGTTCAGGTTCCGTATTGTAAAAGTCGCTCCCACATAAAATTTATAACTGTAATTGGCAGCGAACGCAAAGATATATTCATTACTGGAGCCACTGGTATAGAGGGTACGACGCTGCAGCTCTCCGTAAGTGGAGTTGGGCAGATCACCGTACTGGGAGAGCACGGTCTCGTATTCATACGGGTTTCCCCTGACCGTATCGATCAGCCAGGTATTGAAGGCCATCAGTTCATTGTAAGGATCGAGATCTTCGGCAGCATAACCGTCAGCCCTGTTGGCAAAGTCATCCAGCATGGAGCTGTGGTCATTGATGCCTCTTACATCCAGTGTACGCCAGTAATCCGTTCGCTTGGCATACGAAAAACCCATATTGAAGCTTACCCATCCGGTGGTGCTTCCCGTATTAACGGCATAAACGCCACCGGCGTTGCCCATTGAAAAATGGTTGTCCACATCATCATCATAGGTTCCCAGGTAGGTGGATGAGGTCTTGTCGTGCATGAAAGTGGGTGTCATTATGATGGCACTTTTTCTGAAGACGCCCAGGCCTGCAGGGTTAATGCTCAGGGAATAGAGGTCGCCCCCCAGGGCTCCAAAAGCATTGCCCATGCCCATGGAACGGGCTGTACCGCCCACATCAAAAAGCTGGGAATACCGCAGGGCGTCCTCTTCGTTCTGGGCTGTCAGAAAGGAAGCGGACAGAAAAAGTAATGCGAGGGATATGATGAAATGTTTTTTCATTTTTTACAGTATTTTAATGATCGGTGTAAAATGGCCACCACACAGAACAAAGAGCCTTTTCTTTTGCCGTTTCCGGCAACAAGGTCAATAAAAAGGATCCATACGGGTTGGGTTCATTCTCTACCGCCTTCTGCCGCCGGAGGAGCGTGTGGAAGTAGAGGTGCTCACACTGCGCGTGGGTGTCGAGGTCGAACGTGACGGGCTCGAGTAGGACCTCGAAGGCGAACTGTAGGATGAGCTGCTCCTTCTCGGGGTGCTGTAGGTAGAAGTACCGCTGCTTCTCCGGACAGGGTAGGAATAGCTTTTTCTTGCCGCAGGGGTGGAAGTCACCGAGCGGGACCGCGTGGAGGTCGTGCTGCGGTAGGTATTATAGGAAGGCCTCACCGACGCTTTGGTGGAACGTGTATTGGTATATCGCGGCACATACGAGCGGGTACCCGTAGTTGTCGTCACCGTCCTGGTCCTTCCCGTAACACCGGCGCTCCTGGCTGCGGATGATTTTGCAGCTGTCGGGGAGGACGTGGAAAGACGGGTGGTACGCAGGGTCGTGGTACCTGTAGAGGCACGTCTGGGCTCATAAACCCGGGTGGTGCCGGCCGTCGTTCTGTTCTGAGTGCTGACAGCAGCCCTGCTGCGATCGCGGGTACCTGCTGTGGATGAAGCAGTACCTGCACGCGAGGTTCTTACCGTGCCTCCGGTGGTGCTGCCGGTAGCCGTACCCCGTGTGCTGCCTGCAGCGGTACGACGCGAAGTGATCTGTGCACCTGAAGAAGCTGCAGAAGTCGTGCCGGTGGTAGTGGCAGGGATCACAGCATTCTTGACCGGTGTCTCTATACCGCCGCCCGAAACCATCCGGTTGGAGGCCGTGGTACGCCGCGGACCGTAGGTAGAGCCTTTGTTGACATAAGTATCACTGTAGTAAGGATAGTAAGGGACCCCTGCACAGCAGCAGCAGCCACCGTAACCCGGACCGTAATAAGGCGGATAATAGCCATAATACGGAGGATAATAAGGCATGTAAGGTGTGTAAGGATAGTAAGGAGGCATATACCCTCCGTAACCGTATCCGTATCCGAAACCAAAACCTATCGACATGGAGAACCCGCTTCCGTAAAACCAGGGATCATAGAACGGATCATAATACCCAAAGCCCACGGAAGGATAATAAAAATGATTGATCCTGGAGGCATAGGACATCATGGGGTCGTTGTAATTATTGATGATCACATTGCCGTCGCCACTCACCAGATCGGCGCCGCTGGCACGGAGTGTATCCTCATTGTAGGTATTATCCCTGTAATAATCATCTATAGCTGAAAACACCTCATCGCCGTTGGTTGCCTGGGCTGTCTGAGTTGCCTCTGTGCTTTTCTGGTTCGAAACAACGGTCGTACTACCGGATGGTGTAGCAAGATCCGGCGTGTAATATACATCATCCACCACATAACTGTTTGATGCACAACCCGCCAGCAGAAGTAATCCGGCAATGAATAATAATGTAGAGATCTTTGCTTTCATTTTTTTTCCTCCAGTTTGTTGTCTTCACTTAAAAATGAGCAAATTTCATACCAAAATCCTTATGAGGCCCCGTCCGGGACTGTATTTAGCTTATATTTTTCAACACATTTTTCACCGGGAAGAACTTTCTTCCCATTTGTTCCCTGAGCAAAGTACACAGCAAACACAAGGTAAATGTATAAAAACTTTTCTAATAATGACAAATACATTTTTTATAAATCAGCTCACTTCGTAGCTGAAATCAGGTAGAAATTAAGTAGAAACTAGCTCGCTAACGCTCGTGAAATTAGTTCGGGCTGCGCCCTCACGAAATTAACCCCGACTGCATCGGGATGAAATTAGGTTGTAATTAGCTCGCTTCGCTCGCGAAATTAGCCCCGACTGCGTCGGGACGTCATTGATCGTCAACTCATTACTTATCACTGGTTCCTGAGTAGCCGAAGGCGTATCGAAGGAGGTTCCTGAGTAGCCGCCAGGCGTACCGAAGGAGGTTCCTGAGTAGCCGAAGGCGTATCGAAGGAGGTTCCTGAGTAGCCGCCAGGCGTACCGAAGGATGGTTCCTGAGTAGCCGCCAGGCGTACCGAAGGAGGTTCCTGAGTAGCCGAAGGCGTATCGAAGGATTGCGTTCATTGCGTGAACCCCATTCAGAATTCAGCAATCAAAAATCAAAATTCACCCTTCTTCACTACTCCCATTATTCCCTGCCTACCGCCTGCCTGCCGGTAGGCAGGGCAGGCAGGCATTTTACCATCCTTTAATCCAATTTGTACTCAAAAAAAAAGAGAGGAATCTTCCTCTCTCTTTCATTCTTTCCGGTAGTCCGGAAGGTTATCTTCTCCGGGGTGATGAGCTGCGGGCCGGTGAAGACCTGTGTGAAGCTGAAGACCCCGAATGCGTTGTCCGTGCAGTAGCGTGAAGCGTGTGGGACGGCGTTCCGGTCCTTCTTCTCACCGCAGGGGCTGTAGAGGTATGGGCGGTATTCCGTACACTTGTACTGCGGTACTGTGCGGGTGGATTGCTCCTGTGTACCGGTGTGGCAATACGCCTGTTGGTCACGCCTGTGGTTGCTTTCCGTGCCACCGGAGAACGTCCGTGATACCTGTAGGTCTGCACCGTTGCCGGCCTGTGCGTCTGCGCCGAACTCCTGCGCGGCGAAGAGGTTGCCGGCGATCCGTACCGGTAAACTTTTCCCGTTTGGTTCCGGGCTGTCCCGGACACCCTGGTACTGCGGTTATAGTTCACGGTCCTGTGGGCTGTCTCCCGGCTTCCCCAGGTGGTTCTTCCCGACACATTCCGGCTGCTCCCGGCCGAACGCCTGACAGCGTATTCCTTCGGTCTGTAGACGGATGTCCCGGCCGTGGCGGAACCGCTCTGTTGCAATCTGCTGTGGGATCCCCTGTTGGCAGGATGTCCTTCGCCGTGGCCATGGCCCTGATGACCTCCGCGACCGTTCGTACCAGGTTCCACACGGCCGTCCCGGTTATGATGATAAGTTCCGTTGTATCCATTGTGTCCGCTGCGATCAGATCCGTGGTGTCCACCGTTGTTGTGATGACCGCCACCACCGTTCCCGGCATATCCATTGGGATCACCCCCTCTCCCATCCGACCAGATATGGGCCGGAGGATAATGGTAGTGATAGGGATAACGGTATGGATAGCAATAGGGCCGCGGATAGGAATATCTCACCGGATAGTAATAGTAGGAATACCATACCGGCTGATAATATACCGGATAAACGACCGGATAGTAAACCGGATACCAGGCGGGATACCAGGCAGGATACCCGAAAGAGAAGGATACGGAGAATGTCCCGTAACCACCGCTGTAATAATATCCGCCGCCACCGTACGAAGGTCCGTAGGACGGATATCCGTAATCCGGGTAATAATAAGGATCATAGTCGGAGATATATCCCAAGTTTACCGATGGGTAAGCGAACATATGAATGCGGGTGGCATAAGATACTACCGGCACATGGAATGAAACGCCGGCATGAAAAGAAGCATGAAAGTAACCGGTTCCTCCGGGGGGAGAGGCCGCCGCAGGAACAGTTGGTGACAGAATGAGGAGCATGAGAAGGGATGCTGCAAGAAGAGCTGCTTTGTGATATGTGTTTTTTGTTTTCATGATGACCTCCCGTTTTTATTTGTCGTGGATAATTTTTTTCTTTGCACTTCTTTTATGCATTAAGTTCAAATACTATACCAAACATCATGGCAAAAGAGATCACGCCCCGTTCGGAAGATTATTCTCAATGGTATAACAACCTGGTAGTCAAGGCAGATCTGGCCGAGAACTCCGCCGTAAGAGGATGCATGGTCATCAAGCCGTACGGCTATGCGATCTGGGAAAAGATGCAGGCACAGCTCGACAGGATGTTCAAGGAGACCGGTCACTCCAACGCCTATTTCCCGCTGTTCATCCCCAAATCCTTTTTCAGCAGGGAGGCGGCGCATGTGGAAGGTTTTGCCAAGGAATGTGCAGTGGTCACCCATTACAGGCTGAAGAACGACCCCAACGGCAAGGGGGTGGTGGTGGACGAGGATGCCAAACTGGAAGAAGAGCTGATCGTACGTCCCACCTCAGAGACGATCATCTGGAACACTTATAAGGGCTGGATACAGTCGTACCGTGATCTGCCGCTGCTGATCAACCAATGGGCCAATGTGGTGCGTTGGGAGATGCGCACCCGTCTGTTCCTGCGCACGGCCGAGTTCCTGTGGCAGGAGGGGCATACCGCCCATGCCACCCGTGAGGAGGCGGTGGAAGAGACGGAAAAGATCATCAACCTGTACGCCGATTTTGCCGAGAATTATATGGCCATGCCTGTGCTGAAAGGGGTCAAATCGGAGAACGAACGCTTCGCCGGCGCCGTGGAGACCTATGCCATCGAAGCCCTCATGCAGGACGGGAAAGCCCTGCAGGCAGGCACCTCGCACTTCCTGGGACAGAACTTCGCAAAAGCTTTTGATGTAAAATTCCTGGACCGCTCGGGCAAGCTGGAATATGTGTGGGCTACCTCCTGGGGTGTCTCCACCCGTCTTATGGGCGCTCTGATCATGGCCCACTCCGACGACAACGGACTGGTGTTGCCTCCGAAACTGGCACCGCTCCAGGTGATCATCGTACCGATCTACAAGAAGAAAGAAGAACTCGATCAGATCAGTAATATAGCGGAAGAGCTGATGAGCAAACTGAAAAAAGCAGGCATCACTGTGAAATATGATGACCGGGACACCCACAAGCCGGGATGGAAATTCGCCGAATATGAGATGAAAGGCGTTCCTGTGCGCATCGCCATAGGACCACGCGACCTGGCCCAGGGCACGGCCGAGGTGGCCCGCCGCGATACGCTGGAGAAGAACACCCTTCCCCTGGAAGGCCTGGCGGAAAAGATCCCTCCCCTGCTGGAGGAGATACAGCAACAGATCTACCGGAAAGCCCTCCGCTTCCGGGATGCCGGCATACATACTGTGGATAGTTACGAAGCCTTCAAAGAAGCCATCGAAAAAGGCGGGTTTGTGCTGGCCCACTGGGACGGCACCACCGAAACGGAGCTGAAGATCAAGGAAGAGACCAAAGCGACCATACGCATCATCCCCACAGAAGGCGATCCGGAACCGGGCAAATGTATCGTCACGGGCAAACCCTCCCCCCGACGGGTGGTCTTTGCGAGAGCGTATTGAGAAGGATGAAGTTCGATTGATGATCGATGAACCTCAAACGCGCCGCAGGCGCATCAAACCTCAAACCTCAAACCATTTTCCCGTCCTGATATCCCATTAACAAAATTATACCTTATCTTTAAGGGTCTGAAAGAACCTTAAAGCTTTACCCGTGAAGAAGAACAACAGCCAGGAGGAGATCCTCGGGATCCTGACCACCAAAGCCGCCCTGAAACAGGTCATCTATGACCATACCACCGGTGCCTTTAACCTGCTCAAGGATTCTATGAAAGAGCTGGTCCATGATCTGGCCGGGCAAATGCAGGACCCGGACCCCCGGATCGTTCCCGAGTTCAAGGATTACGGAAAATTTGCCGCCCAGGTACGTGTGGCGGGTGATACGCTGGTATGCAGCATGCATACCAATATCTTCGAGTTCAACAGGGAGCACAAGATCTGGGAGGTTCCCTATGTTAAAAAGGATCCGCTGAACTCTTATTGCGGCATTATCAATATTTACAATTTCCTGACCGACTCTTTCAAGTACAATCGTCTCCAGGACCTGGGGTACCTCATCGCCCGCATCTTCATCAACAGAGAGAACCATTTCTTCGTGGAAGGGAAAAGGCAGACCGCTTTTCAGTACAAGAACTTCAGCAAGCTGACCGTGAGCAAAAGATCTCTCAAAGAGATCGTGGAAAGGGCCATCCTGTATTCCATGCAGTTCGACCTGCTGGTCCCGCCCTATGACAATGTCAAGATCATTTCCGTAGAACAGATGTCGGCCAAGATACTGACCTCCCTGCAGCAAACAGGGAAGCGCCTCGGATTTCAGTTCAATTCCGACGATGTTCTGGAAGAATAGAAGCCCGAAGGATCATCTTATGGATATTATGCCGGTATACAAGAGAATATGCCTGCTGATCGTTTTTCTTTTCAGTGTCACCTTTGCTTATGCTTCCCAGGACACGATCTTTGTAAAAAAAAACGACCTGTTGCTTTTCAATGATTCGCTGGTCGCTTTTGAAAAAGATACTGTCATCATTGTCCCGCCGGGTATGGCCGTTCTGAAGATAAAGGGCAACTACGACCGGTCGCAACAGATGTATGATTCGTTGCAGACCAAAGCTTCCCGGAAAAAATGGACCAATCGTCTATATCGACTGATTTTTGTTCCCAGCAGAAAGAACAGGGCAGAGGTGTCGTCCTCTCTGGCAGAGTATATGAAATATCAGGGAAAGATCATCCGTACAATCTGGTACTACCGGATGGATCCCTTCGGGGTCATCGTCCGGGATACGGTCCTGTTACCCCCGAAAAAAGGAAGCAGTAACTTCCTGAACAAACTGCATATCACTACACGCTGGCAAACGATCCAACACAATCTGCTCTTCAAACCCGGCGACAAAGTAGAGGCACAGAAGCTGGATGACAACGAACGGTTGTTGCGTCATCTGCCTTACATCCGGGATGCCCGTTTCCTGCTGGTCCCGGTAGAAGGGGATATGGTGGATGTGCTCGTGGTGACACGCGATGTCTTCTCCCTGGGCGCTGCCCTCGATTATCACGGACTCAATTCCGGCGGTATCTCCATCTTGGACAAGAATTTCCTGGGTCTGGGCCATGAGATACGAGGAGGCATACTGTACAATTTCAAAGAGCATGACCCTTTCGGAGGCTATGGCCGTTACCGGATCGATAACCTGGCAGGCAGCTTCATCAGCGGCGACATACGTGTACTCAGTGCATTCAATACACAGAACTATACGCTCTCATTCCAGCGCCCTTTCCTCAGCCAGTTCATGAAAAATGCCGGCGGACTGGATGCACAGTACATGTTCACCCAGGATCTGCTGATGGGAGACACCTTAGAGGTTCCTATCCGTTACAATGCTTATGATACCTGGTACGCCCGGTCGATCCTGCTGGACAAGGAGAAGAGAAGGAGGATCGTTTTCGCCGGAAGATATCATTTTAACGATATTTCCAAACGACCTGAACTGGAAGAGGATGAGTATTACAAATACCAGGAATATCAGTTATTCCTGGGAGAGATCTCTGTCTCCGCCGACCGGTATTACAAGACCAGCCTGATCTACAACTACGGCACCACCGAAGACATCCCCGAAGGGATCCTTATGGGGATCACCGGCGGATATGAGCTGAACGAGTTCATGAACCGGTATTACCTGGGCGCTGAGATCACCGCCGGCAAGTATTTTCCACGGCTCGGCTACATCAATGCGGGGGCGACCTTCGGCGGGTTCCATCCCATAGAAAAAAACACCATCGCCCAGGGAGTGCTCAATCTATATACCGACTATTTCAGTCCACTGTTCGCCATAGGGCGTTTCTATTACCGGCAGTTTATAAATGTAAAATATACGACAGGCATCAACCGGTACAGTGACGAGTTGCTGACGCTGAACGACAAATTCGGCATCCGCGGCCTGCGCAGCGACAGCCTCACGGGCATACGGCGCCTGGCCATCAAAACAGAGACCGTGGCCTTCAGCCCCTTCTATCTGTACGGGTTCCGTTTCGTCTTTTTTGCCTTTGCCGATCTCGGCGTCCTGGACCTGGCTGAAAAACCCTTCACCGACAGCCGGCTCTACTCCGGACTGGGGATAGGTCTGCGCATCCGGAATGAAAACCTCATCTTCAATACTTTTCAGATACGCTTTGCCTATTATCCCGTACTCCCCGAAGAAGCCCACTACCAGACCATCGTCCTCTCCGGCGAAAAGAATTATACCCCTTACCATTTCCGCCCGCACAAGCCGGAGATTATCGATTTTAGGTGAAATAGTTCAGAGTTCGTAGTTCATAGTTCATAGTTCACAGTTCACAGTTCAAAGTTCACAGTTCATAGTTCGTAGTTCACAGTTCACAGTTCACAGTTCACAGTTCTTAGTTTACGGTTAATCGATAATCATTCGTCGTTCATCGTTCGGACGGGGATCATCGATCCTACCCCTTTTGTTCAGGATTTCATAAAAAGATCACGGGTCATGGCGGGAATAAAAAAACTTTATATCTTTATCCACTGTTTAATAAGTCAAAATAAGTATAACAAAAATTCAGAAAAAAATGGGTGTATTAGTAGGAAAAAAGGCCCCGACGTTCTCTGCTCCGGCAGTGATCAACGGAGGCGATATTGTGGAGAACTTCTCGCTTGATCAGTATCTGGGCAAAAAATATGTAATACTATTCTTTTACCCGGCCGATTTCACCTTTGTCTGTCCCACTGAGATCCTGGCGTTCCAGGAGCGGATGGCGGAGTTTGAGAAAAGGAATACGGCAGTGGTAGGCTGTTCGGTGGATTCACAGTTCTCACACTGGAAATGGTTACAGACCGAGTTGCATGACGGAGGTATCAAAGGGGTGAAGTACCCTCTCATATCCGACCAGTCGCTGGTGATCTCGGAGAGTTATGATGTCCTGGCCGGGGAATATGAATATGATGATGACGGAGAGGTCAGTTTTGAAGGTACTCCGATGGCCTACCGGGGTTTGTTCCTGATCGATCTGGACGGCATCATCCGCCACCAGGTGGTCAACGACATGCCGCTGGGACGGAGTGTTGACGAAGTGCTTCGTGTCATCGACGCCTGGCAGTTCTATGAAGAGCACGGTGAGGTTTGTCCGGCCGACTGGCATCCCGGTGATGAAGCCATTGAGCCCACACAGGACGGCATCGCGAAGTTTCTCGCAAAACACGAAAAATAAGAATGATCATCTAAAAAAGACGCCCGAAGGCGTCTTTTTTTTGTATCAGAACGCCTGATAAAAGTTAAAATAAAATCCTTTGGTATTCCTGCCAAATCCCAGATCGACACGGGCCATCATGCGGGGTTGCACCTCCAGACGATATCCTATACCCCCGTTAGGCATCCAGCGGTTCAGGCTGGTCGTCTTCCTCCATTCGTGAAAGACCGTTCCGGCCCCCAGCCATCCCACCAAACCGCTTTTGCTGAGCCGTTCCTTCTTTTTCCTCCAGAACATGTACCGGTATTCCAGAAGGGCAAATGCCATATTGCGGTCGCGGTATTGTCCCCAGAGATATCCCCGCAGGTCAAAAGGCGTGCCCAGTTGTGCCATCTCCCCGTAGGGGATGCTTCCCGATCCAAAACGACCCTTGAGCTGCCAGGCCAGGGTGCTGCCGTCACGTTTGATCGTTTTGTACTGCCGGTAATCGACCAGATAGATCTGGTAGTTATTATCGCCACCCAGTTTCGTCGAATAAGCAGTGGTAGTAAAATTAAAAAACCACCCCTTCCGGGCATCTACCGGCACATCCCTTGAATCATACCTTATGATGATCCCCAGTCCACCGTTCAGAGGCCTGTCATTGTATTCCACATAATAGGGGTCGTCAGCGACGGTGAGACAAGCATCTTTGCCCTGGGTAAAGTTATAGTCCACATTCAACCCTATAAAGAAATCATTAAAGATCTGATACAGAAAACGGGGATTGATCCACCACCATTTCCGGTGGTATGCCGTGGTGCTGTCTGATTTGGGGATCGTCGAAGCTTTCTCATAGCCTATGCCCCAGTAGTTATCGGACATGTTCTTCAACCAGAAATCCCCGTTGATACGCAGCTTGTCATGCAACCAGTAAGAGGTCAGCTGCGTACTGTACACCAGGGCTTTCCGGGTGGAATAAGAGATAGAAACAGGGATGGAAGACCTTTTCATCAGGGGATCTTTCTTGTCGGTCTTGAAGCTCACCAGACCGCCGGCCGCAAAGGTCAGGCCCAGTTCGGGCGTATAGCCGGGTGCCAGAAAAGGCGTGATCATCAGCTTGCTTTCCCTGATCTTCATTTCACGTTTCAGCGCCATCCTTTGCAGCAGGTTGGGATGGGCCGTATCCTGTATCTGTACCCCGGAGGTGTCCGTCTGGGAGTATACGGGAAGAACCGCAAGGAGTATAAGTAACAGGCCGCCTATTTTCGCTCTTTTCATCAAAGACAAGTATATGAACTCCTCAGAAATTCAATCCGAATATACGCAGATAAAGTGGAATATCTATATAATGAACGGGACCACCGCTTTTCTCTCCCCGGGATAATCCGGGAACTTCTGCCGGTACCAGGCATGGTGGTTCAGTGCGCGGGGCAAGAGGTTGGAGACCGTCCATACAAAAAAAGCCAGTGCCGGCAGGTTCCACGCCATCAGGGCAAAACCGCCCCACTCCATCATCTCCCCCAGGTAATTGGGGCAACTCACATAGCGGAACATGCCTCCGTAAGGAATGGCATAATCCGTACCTTTGTCCTTGCGCAGACCGATCAGGCGGCCATCGGCCCACCAGTTCATCACCACCCCTGCCAGATAAATAAGAACACCCGCCAGGAAACGGGGATCGTGCCACCATCCCGCCGGATATACAGGCTGAATATATCCCAGGTAATAGCCATTGGTCGTGGCATTGACCAGGTTAAAGAACATCCCCATGAACATGACGGAAAGAGGCATCTTTTTCTTCTGCGTGCGTGTCCGGAAAGGATAGATCAGCGACCGGTTGGTATAGTGGAACACCCACACGGCAAAAAAGAACCAGGTCACCGCATCATGATGAAGGGATCCTGTCAGGAAAAAGACCATGAACAGGATCAGGGACGGGATCTCCATCAGCACCCAGGCAGCCCGGTTGCCGATAAATGCGCCCCATCCTTCCCGCGTATAGCGTCCGTAAGGTGCTGTGATCTTCATCCCTGTCATGAAGATGAAGATCACTACGGCCAGACCCATCCAGGCATAGAGAAAAATATTGAACCAGTGCAGATCGATCATGATCCTGTTGTTTGTTGAATTATAAATATTTCCTTTCCCGGAACCAGTGGAGTGTATCTTCCACGGTCTCCTGGAGTGGCCGGGGCCGGTATCCCAGTTCACGGGAAGCTTTGTCAGTGCTGACATGGGGATTGGATTCCTGCAAGATCGTAATGGATTCCTGCGTATAAAGCGGCTCCTCTCCTTTTATACGGGCCGCCAGTCCCATGAAAGGGATACCTGCGCGGGCCATCCATACAGGGGATACAGGCAGTTTCTTTTTCCTGCCCATTCGTTCGCTAACCAGCTCGTAGAGTCCCTGCAGGCTTTCCCAGTGCCCGGCCAGCAGATAAGCTTCTCCGGGTCTGCCCTTCTCCAGGGCATTCACCGTGCCTTCGGCCACATCCCGTACATCCACCCAGTTGTATCCCCCTGGGATGAGGGCCGGCATTTTGTTCTTCGCCATCAGCAGTACCGCCTTCCCCAGCAAGGAAGGTTTATAGTCGTACCTGCCGATGACCGCCGAAGGGTTGACCACCAGGGCTTCCAGCCCTTCGGCAGCTGCCTGCATCACCGTCTCCTGGGCCCGTGCCTTGGAACGGCTGTACAGGAAGCGGTCGTTCGTGACCAGGGGCCTTCGTTCGTCCAAAGGCTCGTCACGGGGAAAAGGATCATAGGCATGTATGGAACTGAAATAAACATACCGGCATCCTTCCTCTTTCACTGCCTGCAGCACATTTTCTGCCGTCGCAATGTTCTCCCTGAAATATTGCCATTTTTTCTTCCCGTTGACAAAAATCCGCGCCCCCGCATGGATAACCGCATCCAACCCTTCCACAAATTTACGGACGGCCGCTGCATCCAGAAGATCCCCCCGGAAAATATCCAGCGTCACCTCCTCCGGCAATGACTGTTCCTCCCGCAAGAAAACCCGCACCTCATGGCCTTCGGCAAGCAGCCTGCGCACCAGCGTATATCCGATATGGCCGGCAGCACCTGTGACACCTGTTCTCATATATACGATGTAAAAAGAAGTGGTAAAAATAATCTTTTTTACAGATCTCCATGTAATAAAAGGCAAACAGATAAATAAACGTAGGGGCACAAAATTTTGTGCCCCTACGTTATACCTCCGGATATATCCCGAAAAAATCCCGATATACCCCGAAAACAGCAAATACCGCAAATCCCGGATTGCGGGACTTCAGACTTGTTAAATGCTCAGGAATGGCGGGGCAGGCCGGGTAAACGTATTATCTTAACAACTTTTAAGAAAACTTTAAGCCGCCAGGTCTCAATAAATTATTTATTTTACCCTTCAAAGATACGCACATGTATCGCATACTGGTCATAGAGGATGAAAAGAAGGTGGCGTAGGCCCTGCAGGAAGGTCTGCAGCGCCACGATTATAAGGTAGACACGGCCTCCAACGGCGAGGAAGGATTCTTCCTGCTGAACACCGAAACATACGATCTGCTCCTCCTGGACCTGATGCTTCCCGGACACAGCGGATACGACATCCTGCGTACCTTACGTAAAAAAGGTATGAAGATCCCGGTGCTGATCCTTTCGGCCCGTGACAGCACCGATGATAAGGTGACCGGTCTGGACATGGGGGCCGATGATTACCTGGGCAAGCCTTTTGCTTTTCCCGAGCTGCTGGCCCGTATACGGGTGCTGCTGCGACGGGGCGGTCAAAAACCGGAGGCAAAACGGACCCTGGCCGATCTGGAGATGGACCTGATCCATCATACCGTAAAACGGGGCAACACCAGTATCTCCCTGACCAACAAGGAATATGACCTGCTGAAATATCTTCTCGAGAACAAGGAGCAGATCGTCTCCCGGGAGATGCTGGCCCGGCAGGTATGGGAAGTGGTCAACCGGGTCACCCCCATGGACAATCTCATCGATGTGCATATAACACGACTGAGGCATAAGATCGATGAGCCTTTTGAGCCCAAGCTTCTTCACACGGTCAGAGGGGTGGGCTTCATCCTTTCAGACAAGAGAAAAGAGAACCATGAATCTGAATAAAACCAACATACGGTTCAGACTCACGTGGTGGTACTCGATCACCCTGCTCATCATTCTGGCCCTGTATGCAGGTATCACCCTGCTCCTGACCTTCATGAACCTGCGAAGGGATCTGGACAAACTGCTGGAAAAAGATTATGAGGTGATCGAAGAGATGGTCGAAACGGGTCCCGGAGATACGGTCCGTATCGACGAAGACGACATCTCCTTTCTGCAGGAACGCTGGGTGGAGATCTGGTCTCCCGGCGGGAAGTTACTGTATAACAGCCGGCCTTTCTCGGGCCGTGATCTGCCGGAATGGTCGCCCCTGAAAGAGCCGGTTACAGCCCTGACCTTTTCGTCACTTCGCACCAAGAACCAGGTACGGTTGCGCTCGCTCACCGGCCAGGCCAATATCGAGGGGCATGAATTCATTTTCCGGCTTTTCCGGCCCGAGGAGCCTATGTATACCGAGCTCCGGAAATTCCTGCTGCTGTTGCTGATCGGTCTGCCGCTGGCCCTGATCGTGGCCACCCTGGGAGGCTACTGGCTGGCGGGACGTCTTCTGTCACCGGTGGGCAAGATGACGGACAAAGCCCACATGATCAGCAGTCATAACCTTCATGAGCGCCTGCCCGTGGACAACCCTGCCGACGAGCTGGGACAGTTGGCCTTGACCTTCAATGATCTGCTGGACCGTATTGAAGACTCTTTCAACCGGCTGAAACAGTTCACCTACGATGCCGCCCATGAGCTGCGCACCCCTCTGACCGCCATACGGAGTACCGGAGAAGTGGCATTGCAGGACCCCCAGAGCAGTGAAAACTACAGGGAAATCATCGGCAGCATACTGGAAGAGAACAACCGGCTGACCCATCTGGTCAACAGCCTGCTCTTTCTCTCGAGGGCCGACTCAGATGCGTACAAGCTTACCCGCGAGCCTGTTGATCTCACCCGTCTCATCGCCCAGACCATCGACTTCATCCTTCCGCTGGCCGAAGAAAAAAAACAACAGATCCTGTTTGAGAAAAAAGAACCGGTCAAAATAGAAGCCGATAAAACCCTTTTCAGACAGGCCCTGCTCAACCTTCTCGACAACGCGATCAAATATGCCCCCGGTGAGTCTGTGATCACCGTGCGGCTGAAAGTTTCGGGACACAACGTCCAGGCAGAGGTCTCCGATATGGGAACACCCATTCCCGCCGACCACAAGGAGAAGATCTTTGAGCGTTTTTACCGGCTGGACAAAAGCCGCTCCAAAGAGCTGGGAGGAAGCGGGCTGGGACTTGCCATCGCCAAATGGGCGGTGGAGATACAGGGAGGGATCCTCACCGTAGAACCCGGCACAGAAAAAGGCAATACATTCATCATCTTTTTTCCGGATATATTATCATAAAAAGCCCAAGACCATGAGAAGAAAAAGATCGATCCCCGGTTTGCTTCTGGCAGGGCTTTTCGCTCTCTCTCCCGTAACATGGGCGCAAAGTTCTGAGAAGCTCTTTCTGGATTTTGAACAGGTAGCCACAGGCAAGATCCCCGACGGCTGGAAGACAGAAGCCACCAACCAACGGGGGCCTCTCGCCACCTGGCAGGTCACCGAGGACAAAACGGCTCCCTCCGGAGACAAGGTGCTCGCCCTCACCCGCACCAATCACATCTCCGGAAGCACTTTCAACCTCTGCTGGACCCCCGGCTATTCTTTCCTCAACGGTGAGATAAGTGTTATGATCAAAGCCAACCAGGGCGAGGAAGACCAGGGTGGCGGCGTGATCTGGAGAGCCCGGGATAAAAGCAATTACTATATCGCCCGATACAACCCCCTGGAAAACAACTTCAGGATCTATTATGTGAAGGACGGTGACCGGCGGATGCTCGCCAGCGCACGCGTGACCATCCCCGCACATACATGGTTTGAGCTGAAAATTATCGTCAACAACGACAGGATCATCGGATACCTGGACGGGAATAAATACCTGGAGGTCAAAGATCCCACGTTTAAGAACGCCGGAGGGGTTGGCCTCTGGGTAAAAGCAGACGGAAAAACCTCTTTCGATAACTTCACAGTGATCCCTCCCAAAAAACCGGACCGCAGCATGGAGTAGGGAAAGGAGAGAAAGTGAAAAGATGGGAACAGTGAAGGTCGAAAGGCAAACAGTCGAAGAGTCAAAGAGTCAAAGAGTGGAAAGAGTGGGAAAAGTAAGAAGAGAGGAATAAATTATTGATGTTGCGAAAATAACTCCAAACTTCTTACCTGGTCAGAGCAGGCGGGAAAAATTTGATAATACCTTGTTTTATGATTGACTTGATAGTAGTGTTCCTGTAAGAAAATGATCCGATAGCAAACCACAAACCTGATTTTGTATGAGCAGGCAGGGTTTAGTCATACTTCTTTTTCTGGTGTCGGCGACCGGACTTTGGGGCCAGATCTCTCTTCCCGACACGATACGGGCTTTCCCTCTTTCAGGAAAGATCACCCTGGACGGCAGGTTGAACGAGCCTGCCTGGCAGTCTGCTCCGGGCATCCACAATTTCACACAACGCGAGCTGCACCTGGGAGAGCCGGCTACCGAGAAGACCGTGGTAAAGATCCTGTATGACGATAAAAACCTTTACATAGGGGTCTGGTGCTATGACAATGACCCCTCCGGTATCCGGGCCACGCAATTGAAAAGGGATTTTGATCCGGGGACGGACGATAACTTTTCCATCATCATCGACACATACGGAGACAAAAGGAACGGGTATTTTTTCGTCACCAACCCCAACGGAGCCCGTCTCGACGGCATGGTGATCGACAACGGCCGTAAAATGAACGTCAGCTGGGACGGCGTATGGAACGTTAAGGCCAAACGCACCGGCCAGGGGTGGTTTGCCGAGTTCGTGATCCCTTTCTCAACCTTACGTTTTAAAACGAATGAACAGCAGACCTGGGGGATCAACTTCCAGCGCAACATACGCAGGAAACGGGAAGAGGATGTCTGGCAGGGCTGGTCGAGGGATGCCAACCTCTTTCAGGTGTCCCGCGCCGGCACCATGACCGGCGTGAGCGGTGTATCCAAAACCACCCTGGTGGAACTGAAACCCTATGCCATAGGAGGATATTCATGGAGCGGGGAGAACAAGAAGAAGCTCAATGCGGGGGGCGATGTCAACTACCTGATCACCCCCACCATGAAGCTCAATCTCACCATCAATACCGACTTCGCCCAGGTGGAGTCGGACCGCACCCAGGTGAACCTCACCCGCTTCTCCCTCTATTACCCTGAGAAAAGGGAGTTCTTTCTGGAAGGCAAAAACTATTTCGATTTCGGTCTGGGCTACAGCATCCAGCCTTTCTATTCACGGCGCATAGGGCTGGCACCCGACCGTACCGCCATACCTATCATCGCCGGCCTCCGGCTGATGGGGAAAGCCGGGAAGACCAGTCTGGGCGGCATGAGCATACAAACGGCCCAAAAGGATACCATCCCCACCGCCAACTTTTCCGTTCTCCGCTGGAAACAGGATATAGGCTCCGACGTGACCGTAGGCCTTATCGGTGTGAACAGGGCAGAGAACGGCAGAGATAACCTGGTATATGGCGCCGATGTATATTATTCCAACTCTCATTTCCGGGGCAACAAGAACCTGGTCTTCGGCGGCGCCATCGCCCAGAGCTACACCTCCGACAGCCTGCCGGATCACAAGACAGGCCTGACCCACCGACTGTTCCTGGAATATCCCAATGACAACCTCGATTTTTCTGCTGCCTGGTACCGCGCAGGTGAAAGGTTCAACCCCGAAACCGGCTTCCTGCGCAGAAGGAACTACCAGATGGTCACGGCCGACATGCATATCAAACCCCGCCCCAAATGGCTGCCCTGGATGCAGAGACTGGTCTTCAAGCCCTTCGATTTCAATTACTACTTTGACGACAGGACCAAAGAGATGCAGTCGCTGTACACCGAGTTCAGACCCCTGGGCTTCGATACCAAAAGCGGCGAATTCTTTGAACTCAACTTCCAGTACAGAGGTGAGAACCTGACAGAGGATTTTCATATCCATCCGGGGATCACCATCCCCAAAGGCCGGTACTGGTTCACCGACTGGGAGATACAGGCTGAGACCTTTGACGGCAGACCCTTGTACACCGCACTCAAGGTCCGATGGGGCGGATTCTACAATGGCACAAGAACAGAATGGTCGCAGGAGCTGACCTGGCAGCCTAGTCCCCACTTCCGTATCAGCGGGGATTATACGCTGAACAAGATCACCCTGCCGGAAGGATCTTTCATGGTGCATGAAGTGGGGGGCAGGATCAACACCGCCATCAATCCCAATCTCTTCGGCTCGCTGTTTGGACAATGGAACAATGAAGACAAAGAGGTCCTGGTCAATTTCAGGGTCAACTGGATCCCCAAACCCGGCACCAATTTCTATTTCGTGGTCAATCAGTACTATGAGACCGCCAACGGGCTCAAGGTAAAAACCACCACTGTTCAGGCAAAACTGATCTGGCGGTTCGTGCTCTGACCAACGGAATTATTCTCATCGATGGTCTGCTCTTTTTTAAAAATTATTTTACTTTTGTCACCAAAGCAGCAGGCTTATGGTATATGCGTTCTTCAGGTCGAGAGGTTATGTGAAAGGGTTTGATGAGATCCGGGAGGGGTTCCAGATCGAGGATCTCATCTGGCTCGACCTGGTGCAACCCACCCCTGAAGAACGGGATTTTGCGGAAGAACTCTTCACTATCAAGCTGCAGTCGCGGGAAGAGATCGAAGAGATCGAGTCCAGTTCGAAATTCTCGGAGACCGAGAACCAGATCATCATCAACTCCAACTTCATGGTCAAGGAGGATGATACCTACACCGCCCAACCGGTATCGCTCATCCTGAAGAACAACGTGCTGATCTCTTCCCGCAACACCAAACTGCAGACCTTCGGCGACACCATCCGCAAGATCAAAAACCGCAACAAATCCATCACCAACGGTTATCAGATCATCCTGGCCCTGTTCGACTCGCGTATCGATCTGGATGCCGACTACCTGGAGGCCATCACGCGGCAGATCTCCCGTCTGAGCAAACAGGTGAACATCAAACAGGACCTCGACGAGGACATCCTGATCAATATCGGCACCCTGCAGGAGACCACCATGATGATCCATGAGAACATCGTGGACAAACAACGTATTTTCTCAGCCATGCTCAAAAGCGACTTTTTCCCAGAGGAGAGCTATGAGCTGATCCGCATCATGCTCAAGGACCTGGGTTCCCTTCTCGACCATACCCAGTTCAGTTTTGAAAGACTGGACTTCCTGCAGAGCACCTTCCTGGGTCTGGTGGATTTCGAACAGAACAAGGTGATCAAGATCTTCACCGTGATGACGGTCATCTTCATGCCTCCCACACTCATCGCCAGCATCTATGGGATGAACTTCAAATATATGCCGGAATTGTACGGCCATTACAGCTATCCCCTGGCCCTCCTGGCCATGGTGCTCTCTTCGATGGCGGCCCTGCTGTACTTCAAACGGAAGAAGTGGCTGTGAGTTCACAGTTCATAGTTCATAGTTCATAGTTCATAGT
>JALVJE010000235.1 GCA_027028505.1 Bacteroidales bacterium | reverse complement strand
TCCATAGCAGGAAAGCCAGGAAGCCGGTGCTCCTTTTACCGAAAAGCCTCCCCAGGAAGCTCTTTCTTCCCTGTTTCATGATCATGGCATTTCTTTGTTCCATCTCGTCGGGGACCAGCATCTTCCACACCTCGCTCCATCCGGGAAAGCCGCCCAGGTTCTTGTCATCGATATAAACATCCGCATCGATCTTGCGGCTCACGTTCTCCTCATCGAACACCTCTTCCGGGTAGTTTTTGTTCACTGCATAAAACTCCACGCCGTTCTTCCGGCAGAATTCCACAGCCTCTTCCAGCTCTTTGCCGGTACGGAATGTCCACAGGATAAGACGGAACCCTTTCTTCTGCAGGGCCTTCAGTGTCTCGAAAGCAAAAAGTTTCACCTCCCCGATCTCCGGATACCTGTGCTCCACGATCGTCCCGTCAAAGTCCACCGCGACCCGCTGGTTCATCATATCATCGAACATTTCCATTCCCCTTCTTTTTTAAGCACCACAAAATTAGTTAAAAATGATGAATTCCTTTACTTTTGCAGAGCCCCCCTCTTTGGGGGCACAAAAAAGATGCCGGTGAAGAGACACATCCCCAATACGATCACGCTGCTGAATCTTTTATCCGGGTTCTTTTCGGTGACTGCGGCCATGTCGGGTCATCTGACCATGGCGGCCTGGCTGATCTTCGCCGCTTCGGTATTCGATTTTTTGGACGGTTTCTCAGCCCGTGCCCTGAAAGCCTATTCCGACCTGGGCAAGCAGCTTGACTCGCTTGCCGATCTCATCAGTTTCGGCGTAGCGCCGGCCTTCATCCTCTACAGGATGATGTCGGAGGCGGGTGGCGGGATCACCCTCTGGAATACCTTTCCCGGCATCCCGTTTTTTCTGCTGCTCACCCCTGCTTTTCTCGTAGCCACTGCTGCCTTGCGACTGGCACGTTTCAACATCGACCCGGGCCAGGAAACCTCCTTCTCCGGCCTGCCCACCCCTGCCACAGGTCTTTTCTTTGCTTCCCTGCCTTTTGTCGCCGGGGAAGGTTTTGCAGGCTGGAAGCCTCCGCTGGACAACCTGTGGGTACTGGCAGTCCTCGCTCTTTTCTTCGGCTTTCTGATGGTCTCCCGCCTGCCACTCTTCTCTCTGAAATTCAAGGAACGAACGCCCCGCGCCCTGGTGCCGGCCATCACCCTGGCTGTGATCTCTGTCGTTCTCTTTCTTCTCTTCTTCCTCAAAGCCCTCTTTCTTATCATTATTTTATATATTTTTATGGCTTTGATACTTTTTATGTTTTTCAGGGAACCTAAACCTCACCGGCCATGAAATTCATTGCGGAAATAGACATCATGCCCCTCAAGGCCCTGCTCGACCCTCAGGGAAAAGCCGTCACACAGAGCATGAAAAAACTGGGTTTTGACAATGTCTCCAACGTTCGCATCGGCAAACATATCACCCTTGAGATAGAATCGGACAGCAAGGAACAGGCGATGGAACAGGTCAATGAGGCCTGCCACAAGATCCTCACCAATCCCATCATCGAGGGATACAGCTATACGCTGGAAGAAGCAGAGGAATAACCTTCTTTTTCTCCGGGGTCTTTCCGGTCGCTACAGGGTTACGGTCACCTCCTGTTTCCCCGCCTTGCGCGACGTGAAACGGAAAGTAACATCTCCCTTACCTTTGATCAGGAACTGATAATCCACCTTTCCGAATCCGGGCACCTGCAGGAACTGCACCTCCGGCTTGTATTCCTTATAAGAAGTCTTCCCCGTATAAACGTCCTGCAGGACTCCTCCGGCCACCACTTCAGCTTTCCCGGCGGTGACGGTGAGCATATCTTTCGGATAGATCTTCTCGTTGACACTGGTATGGGACATGGAAGGGATGGCTTTGTCATTGATCAGGCGTACCCGTACCTGCCACAGGTTCTTGCCTATCTTTTTCTTGTCGAACACCTCCATCTTCACTTCCGGCGTCTGCTCAGCCGTGAACATCACGGCAGCAGCGCTGCGGTGCACCATATCCTCCAGCATGAAAGGATGGGGAAGCCGGGTACTCATTTTCACCCAGCCGCCGATCTCAATATCCCCGTAAACAGGATGATGATAAGGTGTCCAGGGCTTATAGAGCATGCCCATAGCCAGATAATCATTGAATTTCAGCCGTTCGCGGGATCTTTCATTGTTCGAAGGACCCATGAAACCTTCTTCTCCCTTCTTTTTCTCTTTCTTATTACTGTAGGTCTCCTGGGCTGTACGGAACAGCTCTCCCACAAATGAGTAGCTTCCTACGATGTTGTCGGTAAAATCGGTAAAATCGCCATATGTCGAATAGAGGTCTTTCCAGCTGATCAGATAGCGGTAGCCGGGCAGGATCATCTCGCCGTTCTTCCCCAGATAATCATATACCCGTATATCGGAAGGGTTCAGATGTTCCTGTTTGGTGCTGGGCCCGCGGAGTATCATGCCACCGTTGTTGTGAAAAGCCCATACCACGATGATATTGGGATGGTCCATCATGAAAGAGGAAATAGCTCTCATGGCATTCCCGGAGAAAGGATA
>JALVJE010000234.1 GCA_027028505.1 Bacteroidales bacterium | reverse complement strand
CCGGAGAAATCATCCAGCCCCGGGGCGTCGATGAAGTTGATCTTATGATCTTTGTATTCGGTATAAAGAACGGTGGAAAACACGGAACTCTCCTGTTCCAGCTCTATGGGATTATAATCGGACACGGTATTTTTCTGGTCCACACTCCCTTTTCTGTCGATCACTCCGCCGGCGACCATCATCGATTCGGCCAGGGTCGTCTTTCCGGACCCTGCATTCCCCAATAGGACTAAATTTCTGAGCTGCTTCGTCTGATAGGTTTTCATCGTTTTGTGTAATTATCTATGATTGAATAATATAATTTCTTCTTTGAAAAAGTGCACCAAAAGTAATAATTTTTTATCATCTGTCAACACCTTCTTTTTCTCCCCGGCTGCAGATGTGTTTTATTTTCTGAAACACAAAAAAAATAAAAAAAAAGGTCGTTATTTTTTTGGTTTGGTAAAAAAGTATATTTTTGTGCCGCTGTTTTTCCGGGAGGAGAAAACAATCTGCGGATGAATTCTCTTCCGGAATGAAAAGCCAGGTCATACCTTATAATTATAATAGGTTTGCCGCACGGAATGTTGGAAAATTATTCCGTAAATGAGTATTGTTTTTTAAAAAATAAAGAATACCTTTGCAGTCCGATTTTTAAAAATAAATAAAACGTTGGTTTATGCCTACAATACAACAGTTAGTAAGAAAAGGAAGAAAGAAGATTGTTGAGAAAAGCAAGGCTCCTGCGCTGGATGCATGCCCCCAGAGGAGGGGTGTTTGCGTACGTGTATACACCACCACGCCCAAGAAGCCTAATTCCGCCATGCGCAAGGTGGCCAGGGTACGTTTGACCAACGGGAAGGAAGTGAACGCCTACATTCCCGGTGAAGGACATAATCTTCAGGAGCACTCCATTGTGCTGATCAGGGGCGGTCGTGTGAAAGACTTGCCGGGTGTACGTTACCACCTGATTCGTGGAGCCCTGGATGCTGCGGGTGTGGAAGGACGTACGCAGCGCAGATCCAAGTACGGAACAAAAAGACCTAAGCATTAATTTGAATTTTTTGTTGTCATGAGGAAATCAAAACCCAAAAAGAGGACCATTTTACCGGACCCCAGATATAACGATCCGCTGGTAACGCAGTTCGTCAACAACCTGATGTTGCAGGGCAAGAAAAACCTTTCCTACAAGATCTTCTACGATGCCATGGATATGGTGGCCGAGAAGATGAAGAAAGATGATCTTGCACCGCTGGATGTCTGGAAGAAAGCGCTGGAGAATGTCACCCCCCATGTGGAGGTGAAGAGCCGTCGTGTGGGCGGGGCCACCTTCCAGGTGCCTATCGAGGTGCGTCCCGGCAGGAAGGTGTCGCTGAGCATGAAGAACCTGATCCTCTTTGCCCGCAAGCGCAATGGGAAAAGCATGAGCGAGAAACTGGCGGCCGAGATCATCGCTGCTTATAACGAAGAAGGCGGAGCCTACAAGAAAAAAGAAGATATGCACCGGATGGCCGAGGCCAACAAGGCTTTTGCCCACTTCCGGTTTTAAAAGGAGATACAGAAGAGCATGACAGACCGTCTCAGACATACAAGGAATATCGGGATCATGGCCCACATCGATGCGGGCAAGACCACCACGACGGAGAGGATCCTTTTTTATACGGGGATCACTCACCGCATAGGGGAGGTACACGACGGTGCTGCCCAGATGGACTGGATGGTCCAGGAGCAGGAACGAGGTATTACCATCACCTCGGCTGCTACCACTACCTTCTGGAAATACAAAGGAGAAGAGTACAAGATCAATATCATTGACACCCCCGGGCATGTGGACTTCACCGTAGAGGTGGAGCGTTCCCTGCGTGTCCTCGACGGAGCTGTGGCGGTTTTCTGCGCTGTCAGCGGTGTGGAACCCCAGTCGGAGACGGTATGGCGGCAGGCCGATAAGTACGGTGTGCCCCGCATTGCCTTTGTCAATAAGATGGACCGTGTGGGCGCCGATTTTTTCAGCGTCGTCAATGAGATCCGTGAAAAACTGAAATCGAACCCCGTGCCTGTACAGATCCCCATAGGTGCCGAGGACTCCTTCAAGGGTGTTATCGACCTTATGGAGAACAAGGCGGTGGTCTGGCATGATGACAAGACCATGGGCGTCAAGTACAGCCTGGAGGATATCCCTGCCGAACTGGCCGATGAGGCTGCCGAGTGGAGGAACAAGCTGGTGGAGGCCGTGGCAGAAAAAGACGATGCTCTGCTGGAGCGTTATTTTGAAGATCCCGATTCCATTACGCCCGATGAGATGGCGGAAGTGATCCGCAAGGCTACCATCGACGGCACCATCGTGCCGGTGATGTGCGGCTCTGCTTTTAAGAACAAAGGGGTGCAGCGTCTTCTCGACGCCATCGTGGCTTATCTGCCCAGTCCCCTCGACATAGGTGCTGTCACAGGCATCAATCCCAAGACGGGCGAAGAAGTTACACGTGAGCCTGATCCCAAAGCACCGCTGGCCGCGCTGGCCTTTAAGATCGCCACGGACCCGTATGTGGGACGTCTGGTCTATCTGCGTGTGTACTCGGGCAAACTGACCCCCGGCATGACGGTGCTCAACCCCCGGACCGGCAAAAAAGACCGGATCAACCGGCTGTATCAGATGCATGCCAACAAGCAGAACCCCCGCGACGTTATCGAAGCCGGGGATATCTGCGGTGCCGTGGGGCTGAAAGATATCAAGACCGGTGACACTATCACCGATTTCCAGCGTCCTATCTCCCTGGAGTCGATGACTTTCCCTGATCCTGTGATCGGTGTGGCCATCGAGCCGAAGACACAGGCCGATGTGGATAAGCTGGGCGCTGCGCTGGCCAAACTGGCCGAAGAAGATCCTACCTTCAAGGTGCGTACCGACGACAGCTCGGGCCAGACCATCATCAGCGGTATGGGCGAATTGCACCTGGAGATCCTGGTGGACAGGCTCAAGCGTGAGTTCAATGTAGAGTGTAACCAGGGACAGCCCCAGGTGGCCTACAAGGAAGCCCTTACCAAAACGGTAGCACATCGTGAAGTGTTCAAGAAGCAGACCGGCGGTAAAGGTAAATTTGCAGATATCGTCATAGAGATCGGACCTGCCGACGAAGGTGTAACGGGGCTTCAGTTCATTGACGAAGTAAAGGGTGGTAACATCCCCAGAGAATTCATGCCTGCCATTGAGAAAGGTTTCACGCTGGCCATGCAGAACGGTCCGCTGGCAGGATTTCCCATGGACAACCTCAAAGTGGTGGTGAAGGACGGGTCCTATCATCCCGTTGATTCCGACTCTCTCTCTTTCCAGATGGCCGCCCAGCGTGCTTTCAGGAATGCGGCTCCCAAAGCCGGCCCGATCCTCCTCGAGCCCATCATGTCGGCCGAGGTGGTCTCGCCCGAAGAGTACATGGGAGATGTCATCACCGACTTCAACAAGCGTCGCGGACGTATCGAAGGGATGGAGTCGAAGGCCGGCGCCCGTGTTATCAAGGCCAAGGTGCCCCTGGCAGAGAATTTCGGATATGTGACGGTGCTGCGTACCATCACCTCGGGAAGAGCAACTTCCTCCATGGAGTTTTCCCACTATGAGCCCGTGCCGCAGGAGATCGCCGAGAAGGTTATTGAGAATGTCAAAGGAGTTATCAAGGTATAATTTAAATAACAAGTACAGGAATAATGAGTCAGAAAATTCGGATAAAGCTGAAATCGTACGATCACAATCTGGTGGACAAATCTGCCGAGAAGATCGTGAAAACGGTTAAGTCGACGGGAGCCATTGTAAGTGGTCCCATTCCGTTGCCGACCCACAAACGCATCTTTACGGTTTTGCGTTCGCCTTTTGTGAACAAGAAATCGCGGGAGCAGTTTCAGTTGGCATCTCACAAGCGACTGATGGATATATACAGCTCTACGCCCAAGACGATCGATGCGCTGATGAAGCTGGAGTTGCCCAGTGGTGTAGAGGTAGAGATAAAGGTTTGAACATAGAAAGGTTGTAAGGCCATGCAAGGATTAATAGGAAAGAAAGTCGGAATGACATCCCTCTTCGATGAGGAGGGTAACAACGTGCCGGTGACGGTCATACAGGCCGGGCCATGCGTTGTCACACAGATCAAGACGCAGGAGAAGGACGGCTATGAAGCTGTGCAGCTGGGTTTTGATGACAAGAAAGAAAAGAACACGCCCAAACCCATGCGCGGGCATTTTGAGAAAGCCGGCACCACCCCCAAGCGCAAGCTGGTGGAATTTGACGGTTTTACGGATGTCAAGCTGGGTGACACCCTCACCGTGGACATCTTCCAGGATGATAACTGGGTAGATGTGCGGGGCATCAGCAAAGGAAAAGGTTTTCAGGGCGTGGTCAAGCGTCATGGTTTCCGGGGTGTGGGTGATGCCACCCATGGCCAGCACAACCGCGACAGGGCTCCCGGATCGCTGGGAGGTTCTTCTTATCCTTCCCGCGTCTTCAAAGGTATGAGGATGGCTGGCAGGACGGGCGGCAAGCAGGTTGCCATGATCTCCCTCCGGGTGATGAAGATCATCTCCGAAGAGAATTTGTTATTGGTAAAAGGATCCGTCCCGGGTCCGAAGGGTTCATACTTAATTATTACAAAGTAATGAAACTGAAAGTATTAAATAAAGAAGGAAAAGAGACCGGCAGGACGGTGGAGCTGAATGACAGCCTGATCCCCGCGGAGCCTAATGATCACGCCATTTATCTGGATGTGAAACTCTACCTGGCCTCGCAGCGTCAGGGGACCCACAAAGCCAAGGAGCGGGGTGAGGTACGGGCTTCCACGCGCAAGATCAAGAGACAGAAGGGTACGGGTACGGCCCGTGCAGGCAGCATTGCTTCGCCCATCTTTCGCGGCGGTGGTCGTACGTTCGGTCCGCGTCCCCGTGACTATGCCTTCAAGATGAACAAGAAAGTGAAGAAGCTGGCCCGTCGTTCGGCCCTGGCCTATAAGCTGAAAGAGAACCAGTTGACAGTGATCGAGGAACTCTCCTTCGAAGAGCCCAGAACACATCAAATGGTACAACTCAAGGACAACCTGAACATCAGTGATAAAAAATCCCTGTTCGTTTTGCCTGAGCCGAACCACAATGTCTACCTCTCTGCCCGCAATCTGCCGCGCACGGATGTGATCACGGTAGGAGAGTTGACCACCTATCAGCTGATGAACGCTTCGGCAGTGGTCATTTCGGAGAAGGCGATAGAAGCACTGAAAGAGAATCTGGAAAATTAGTAACCTACGAAAGCCATGAATATACTGATCAAACCGATCGTGACGGAAAAGATGACGCACCAGGGAGAGACCCTGAACCGTTACGGTTTCATCGTGGATAAAAGGGCCAACAAGATCGAGATCAAGAAGGCCGTGGAAGAGCTTTACGGAGTTACCGTGGAGAACGTCAATACGATGCGTTATGGCGGGAAGAAAAGAAGCCGTTATACGCGTACCGGCATCATCGAAGGCAAGACCAAGGCTTACAAGAAAGCCATCGTGACGCTGGCTGAAGGAGAAGCTATAGATTTTTACAGCAATATATAAGAGATTATGGCAGTAAGAAAATTAAAACCGGTAACACCGGGTCAGAGGCACAGAGTGGTGGCAACGTTTGATGACATCACGGCCGTCAAGCCGGAGAAATCGTTGCTCCGTCCCCTGAAGAAAAGCGGGGGCCGGAACAACACCGGCAAGATGACGATGCGTTACATGGGAGGTGGCCACAAGCGGAAGCTGCGGGTTATCGACTTCAAACGTGACAAGGATGGTATCCCTGCTGTGGTGAAGACGATCGAATATGATCCCAACCGCTCGGCACGCATTGCTCTGGTGGCATACAAAGACGGTGAGAAGAGATATATCATCGCTCCCAACGGTCTCAAGGTGGGACAGACGATCGAGTCGGGCCGCGGCATAGCTCCCGAGATCGGAAACACGCTGTTTCTCTCTGATATCCCGCTGGGTACGGTCATCCATAACATAGAGCTTTATCCGGGCAAAGGTGCCGCCCTGGCACGCAGTGCCGGCAGCTATGCCCAGCTGACCAGCCGCGATGGTAAATATGCTATTGTCCGTCTGCCCTCCGGTGAGACGAGGATGGTGCTGGTGACCTGCCGCGCTACGGTGGGTACGGTCTCCAACTCCGACCACGGTCTGGTACGTTCGGGCAAGGCAGGACGTTCGCGCTGGCTGGGTCGCAGACCACGGGTGAGAGGTGTGGCCATGAACCCTGTCGATCACCCCATGGGTGGCGGCGAAGGAAGGGCCTCGGGAGGCCATCCCCGCTCACGTAACGGTATGCCCGCCAAAGGCTATAAGACACGGTCGAAAAAGAAACCGTCCAATAAACTGATCGTTGAAAAAAGGAAAAAAAGAAAAAGATAGATAAACCATGAGTCGTTCATTAAAAAAAGGTCCTTTTATTGATTACAAGCTCGAGAAGAGAATCCTCGAGATGAATGAGTCGGGCAAGAAGAGCGTCATCAAGACCTGGTCCCGGCGTTCCATGATCTCCCCGGATTTCGTGGGACACACCATCGCCGTACATAACGGCAACAAGTTCATCCCGGTGTATGTCACCGAGAACATGGTAGGTCACAAGCTGGGAGAGTTCGCCCCGACGCGTACCTGGAGAGGCCATGGAGGAAAGGCCAGATAATTTTTAAAAGTAATTTGTCATGGGAAAAAGAAAGACAGAACGCGCCAACGCTATGAAAGAAGCCAGGAAAAGCCAGTACATGGCTGTCCTGCGCAACGACCCTTCCTCGCCCCGTAAGATGAGGCTGGTGGCTGATATGGTCAGGGGACTGGAAGTGAACAAGGCGTTGGAACTGCTGAAGTACAGCAATAAGGAAGCCAGCAGAAGAGTGGAAAAGCTGGTCCTCTCGGCCATCGCCAACTGGCAGGAGAAGAACGAAGGGGCCCGCGTCGAGGAGAGTCATCTTTACATCAAAGAGATCTTTGTCGACCAGAGCCGTACGCTCAAGCGTCTGCGTCCCGCCCCCCAGGGCCGGGCATACAGGATCAGGAAACGTTCCAACCATGTGACGGTCATCCTGGACAGCCTGATGCTTCCGCAGAACGAGACAGAAGAAGTTGAAACCGAAAATGCTAATACAAAATAAATGGGACAAAAAGTTAATCCGATATCGAACCGTCTGGGCATCATCCGTGGTTGGGACTCCAACTGGTACGGTGGGAACAACTATGCCGAAAAGATCGTTGAGGACACCAAGATCCGTGACTATCTGAACGTACGTCTGGCCAAGGCCAGCGTATCGAAGATCATCATCGAGCGTACACTCAAGCTCATCACGGTGACGGTCAACACAGCCCGTCCTGGGATCATCATCGGCAAGGGTGGCCAGGAAGTGGATAAGCTGAAGGAAGAGTTGAAGAAGATCACCCAGAAAGAGGTGCAGATCAACATCTATGAGGTGAAAAGGCCTGAGCTGGATGCTACCATCGTGGCCAACAACATCGCCCGCCAGGTAGAAGGCAAGATCTCTTACCGCCGTGCCATCAAGATGACCATCGCCTCGACGATGCGTATGGGTGCCGAAGGGATCAAGGTGCTGATATCCGGCCGTCTGGGCGGCGCTGAGATGGCCCGTTCCGAGACCTATAAAGAAGGTCGTATCCCGCTACATACCCTCCGCGCCGATATCGACTATGCCCTGGCCGAAGCCCACACGAAAGTAGGCGTCATCGGTATCAAGGTATGGATATGCAACGGAGAGGTTTTCGGGAAGCGGGATCTCTCCCCCAATGTCGGCATGAAAAAACCCGGCGGACTGAGAAGGGAAAGAGGCAGAGGAGGCCGTCGTAAATAAGAGTTTCAGAATATTTAAAGAGCTACGATCATGTTACAGCCGAAGAAAACCAAATACAGAAGACGCCAGAAAGGCAGAATGAAGGGAAACGCCCAGCGGGGCAATCAGCTGGCCTTCGGATCTTTCGGGATCAAGACCCTCGACAGCGCCTGGATCACCGGCCGCCAGATAGAGGCTGCCCGTCAGGCCATCGTGAGGCATATGAAACGTGAAGGACAGGTGTGGATACGTATCTTCCCCGACAAGCCCATCACCAAGAAGCCTGCCGAGGTGCGTATGGGTAAAGGGAAAGGATCTCCTGAAGGCTTTGTCGCTCCGGTGACCCCGGGAAGGATCCTGTTTGAGGTGGAAGGTGTTACCCTGGCCGTAGCTCAGGAAGCCCTCCGTCTGGGAGCCCAGAAACTGCCGGTGAAAACAAAGTTTGTTGTACGCAGGGACTATAACGAATAAAAGATCCCGCAGATCAAAACAGAAAGAAAATGAAAACAAAAGAGATACGTGAGCTTACCGATAAGGAGCTGGTGGAAAGGATCGACAATGAGACATCCTACCTCCGGAAGCTGGAACTGAACCATGCGATCTCTCCTCTGGATAACCCGAACAAGATCAAGGAGACCCGGAGGAATATCGCCCGCATGAAGACCGAACTGCGTCAGCGGGAGCTTGCTAAAATGAGTAAATAAAAAAGAGAATGGAAGCAACCAGAAATTTGCGTAAAGAAAGGATAGGGGTTGTAGTCAGCAACAAAATGGACAAGACCATTGTGGTAGCTGTCAAACGGAAAGTGAAACACCCCATCTACGGAAAGTTTGTGAACAAGACCAAGAAGTTCATGGTCCATGACGACAAGAACGACTGCAACATCGGCGACACTGTCAGGATCATGGAGACCCGGCCCCTGAGCCGGCACAAGAGCTGGAGATTGGTTGAAATAATTGAAAGAGTTAAATAGTCATGGTACAACAAGAGAGTCGTTTAGCTGTAGCAGATAACAGCGGAGCCAAAGAGGTGCTGGTCATCCGGGTGCTGGGAGGTACGCGTAAGAAGTATGCTTCCCTGGGAGACCTCATCATCGTGACGGTCAAGAGCGCCCTGCCTGGCAGTGATACCAAGAAAGGCATGGTCAGCAAGGCTGTTGTGGTACGTACCCGGAAAGAGGTGAGACGCAAGGATGGGTCGTACATCCGTTTTGATGACAATGCCTGCGTATTATTGAACAACCTCGGCGAGATGAGAGGCACACGTATCTTCGGTCCCGTGGCACGTGAGCTGCGTGACGGGTATATGAAGATCATCTCCCTGGCTCCCGAAGTACTGTAACGGAAAAAAGAGAAGAAAATGGCAAAGAAATTACATATCAAAAAAGGCGATCTGGTGTATGTCAACGCCGGTGAGTATAAAGGCCAGACAGGGAAAGTCCTGGAGGTGCTCGTCAAGAAGCAGCGGGCGATCGTCGAAGGGGTGAACATAGTGTCGCGTCATACCAAACCCAACAACGACTACCCGCAGGGCGGGATCATCAAGAAAGAGGCACCCATCCACATTTCCAACCTCAACGTGGTGGACCCCTCCGATGGCAAGCCCACACGCATAGGACGCCGTCTGAATGATGAAAATAAACTGGTACGTTATTCTAAAAAATCAGGGGAGGAGATCAAGTAATGGAATACATACCCGAACTGAAGAAAAAATACAAGGAAGAGGTCGTTCCTGCACTGATGAAGGAATTTGGATACTCTTCCGTGATGCAGGTGCCGCGGCTCCTGAAGATCACCATCAACCAGGGCATAGGCCAGGCTACGGCCGACAAGAAGCTCATCGAGCAGGGTGTGCAGGAGATCACCGCCATCGCCGGGCAGAAAGCTGTGGCCACCGTGGCTACCAAGGACATTTCCAACTTCAAGCTGAGGAAGAAAATGCCCATCGGTGTCAAGGTGACGCTGCGCCGTGATAAGATGTATGAGTTCCTTGAGCGTCTTATCAAGGTGGCACTGCCCCGTATCCGCGACTTCCGCGGTGTGACAAGTAAGCTCGACGGCCGTGGTAACTACACCATGGGCATCAAAGAGCAGATCATTTTCCCTGAGATCGATATTGACAAGATCAATAAGATCATGGGGCTGGAGATCACCTTTGTTACGTCGGCACGCAGTGACGAGGAAGGTTATGCCCTGCTGAGAGAATTCGGAATACCTTTTAAGGATCAAAAAAAATAGAGAGACATGGCAAAAGAATCAATGAAAGCCCGTGAAGTAAAACGGCAGAAGCTCGTTGACAAGTATGCAGAGAAGCGTGCCCGTCTCAAGGCCGAAGGAGATTATGTAGGTCTGAGCCGTCTGCCGCGCAACTCCAATCCGATCAGGTTGCATAACCGGTGCAAACTCACCGGCCGCCCCAAAGGTTACATGCGCCAGTTCGGACTGAGCCGTATCACTTTCCGGGAGATGGCTTCCCAGGGACTGATCCCCGGGATCAGAAAAGCCAGTTGGTAAGAAAGTAAAGATTTATAACAAGAAAAGATCAAGAAGCAATGATAACCGATCCTATTGCAGATTATTTGACCAGGTTGCGCAATGCGGCCAGTGCCGGGCACAAGGTTGTTGAGATCCCCGCTTCGAACATGAAGAAAAGCATCACGCGGATCCTCTACGACAAGGGATACATCCTCAACTACAAGTTCCTGGAGGATGACAAGCAGGGTGTGATCAAGATCGCCCTGAAGTATCATCCCAAGACCAAAGTGCCGGCTTTCAAGTCGATAGAACGCGTAAGCCGTCCGGGTCTGCGTAAGTATGCCAATGCCCGTGAGTTGCCCCGCGTGTTGAACGGTCTGGGCGTGGCCATCCTGTCCACCTCGCAGGGGGTGATGACCGATAAAGAGGCCAGGAAGCTGAAAATCGGCGGGGAAATTTTGTGTTACGTATATTAAAAAGAGAGGAATCATGTCACGAATTGGAAAATTACCCATATCAATACCTGAGGGTGTCACCGTTGACTACCGTGACAATGTTGTGACGGTGAAAGGGCCTTTGGGAGAACTGAGCCAGAAGATCGATCCGGATATCAAGGTGGAGATCAAGGACGGGATCGTCCGTGTGCTTCGTCCTACCGACCAGAAGCGCCACAAGGCCATGCACGGGCTCTACCGTTCGCTGATCAACAACATGGTGGAAGGGGTCTCCAAAGGATTCGAGATCAAGCTGGAGCTGGTAGGTGTCGGTTTCCGTGCCGAGGCCAATGGTCAGATGCTCGACCTCTACCTGGGATATTCCCACAACTTTATGATCGAGCTGCCTCAGGAGATCAAAGTGGAAGCCAAAACAGAAAGAAGGAGCAACCCCATTGTGACCCTCAAAAGTTATGACAAGCAGTTGCTGGGGCATGTAGCTGCCAAGATACGGTCGCTGCGCAAACCCGAGCCGTACAAAGGCAAAGGGATACGCTATGTGGGCGAGCAGATCAGGAGAAAAGCAGGTAAAGCTGCAAGTGTATAATCATCTATAATAAGTGAGCGATGGGATTAACGAAACTTGAGCGCAGATTAAGGATAAAGAAAAGGGTACGGAAGCATGTCTTCGGTACCGATACCAAGCCACGGCTGTCGGTTTTTCGCAGCAACCGTCAGATCTATGTACAGGCCATTGATGACCTGCATGGTGTGACGATCGCCAGTGCTTCCTCGAAAGAAAAAGAGGTGGCCGGCAAGCTGAAAGGCGACAAGAAAGAACAGGCCCGCCTGGTAGGCGAGCTGATCGCCGGAAGGCTCAAAGAAAAAGGCATTGAGAATGCTGTCTTCGACCGTAACGGTTATCTTTACCACGGTCGTGTCAGGGAGCTGGCAGAAGCTGCCCGTAAAGGAGGTTTAAAAATTTAAGCGAACAATATTATGTCAAACGGTATAAGAAAAGTAAAGACCAGCGATCTGGAGCTGAAAGACCGGTTGGTCAGTATCCAGAGGGTGACCAAGGTGACCAAAGGAGGCCGTACCTTCAGTTTTTCTGCCATCGTGGTGGTAGGGGATGAGAACGGCATCGCAGGCTATGGCCTGGGGAAAGCCAACGAAGTGACCACTGCCATTGCCAAAGGCGTGGAAGATGCCAAGAAAAACCTGGTGAAGGTGCCTATCCTGCACGGGACCATCCCTCATGAGCAGACCGCCAAGTATGGTGGTGCCAGGGTATTCCTCAAGCCGGCTTCCGAAGGTACGGGAGTGAAGGCCGGGGGTGCTATGCGTGCCGTGCTCGAGAGCGTGGGCGTGAAAAACGTGCTGGCCAAGTCGAAAGGATCATCCAACCCCCACAACCTGGTGAAGGCTACCTTCCAGGCACTCCTGGAGATGCGAGATGCCTATATGGTGGCCGATCAGCGTGGGGTCGATCTGGATAAAGTGTTCAACGGTTAGATATTAAGAAAATGGGAAAAGTAAGGATCACTCAGATAAAGAGTAAGATAGGAAGCCCTCAACGCCAGAAAAGGACGCTGCAGGCACTGGGTCTTAACAGGATCAATGCTACCGTCGAGGTGGAAGCTACCCCGCAGATCATGGGCATGATCCGGAAGGTGACCCATTTGGTGAAAGTAGAGGAAGTAAAATAAATAAAGCATAGAAGAGATGGACCTAAGTAATCTGAAGCCGGCAAAAGGATCTGTAAAAAAGAAGACACGTATAGCCCGTGGTGAAGGCTCCGGGAAAGGCGGTACTTCCACACGCGGACACAAAGGCCAGAAGTCGAGATCGGGATACTCCCGCAAGATAGGCTTCGAGGGTGGCCAGATGCCCCTGCAGCGCCGTGTGCCCAAATTTGGTTTCAAAAACCGCAACAGGGTGGAGTACAAAGCCATCAATCTGAGCACCCTCGAGGAACTGTCTGCCAAGAGGAACCTGGAAAAAGTGGATGTGGAGATACTCGTCGAAGCTGGGCTGGTTTCCAAAAATGCCAAAGTGAAAATACTGGGCAAAGGCAAACTGACCCGCAAGCTCGATGTGACGGCACATGCTTTCTCCGCATCGGCAAAGCAAGCCATAGAAGAACTGAAGGGAACGGTTACCACTGTATAAATAAAGCATACAAACTGTTGCGATGAAATCATTTATCGAGACCATAAAGAATATATTCAAGATCGAAGATCTGAGGAACAGGATCCTTTTCACGCTGGGTATTATCATGATCTACCGGCTGGGAAAATATGTCACCCTGCCCGGTATCGATCCTTCGCAGCTGGCCAACCTAAAGGCCCAGACCTCGACGGGAATCATGAGTCTCCTGGATATGTTCTCCGGCGGAGCTTTTTCGCAGGCCTCGATCTTTGCCCTGGGGATCATGCCCTATATCTCTGCTTCCATTGTGGTGCAATTGCTGGGCATCGCCATTCCTTATTTCCAGCGTCTGCAGAAAGAAGGGGAGAGCGGCCGGAGGAAACTGAACCAGATCACCCGTTACCTGACGGTGATCATTCTTTTCCTGCAGGCCCCCAGTTATCTGGCCAACCTGCATGCCCGGCTGCCGGAGACCGCTTTTGTGATCAAAGGGACCTTTTTCACCCTATCCTCGGTGATCATCCTGACTACCGGTACCATGTTCGTCATGTGGATGGGTGAGCGGATCACCGACAAAGGGATCGGTAACGGGATCTCCCTGATCATTATGATCGGTATCATCGCACGTCTGCCTTTCTCGCTGGTAGCTGAATATGGAGCACGTCTCAACGGTGCCGGCGGGCTGATCGCCTTCCTGGTGGAACTGATCATTTTGTTCATTGTGGTTGTGGCGACCATTGCCCTGGTGCAGGCGACACGGAGGGTGCCGGTGCAGTATGCCAAACGGATCGTCGGCAACCGGCAGTACGGTGGCGTACGGCAGTATATCCCCCTGAAGGTGAACGCTGCCGGTGTGATGCCTATCATCTTTGCCCAGGCCATCATGATGCTGCCCCTGGTGTTCGTCAATGCCATGGCCGAGAACGCCGGATGGTTCGCCACCGCTTTCTCCAATATTTACGGTTTCTGGTACAATCTGACCGTGGGCTTTCTGATCATCGTATTTACTTATTTCTATACGGCCATCACGATCAATCCGACACAGATGGCTGAGGACCTGAAGAAAAACGGAGGGTTCATCCCCGGTGTCAAGCCCGGAAGGAAGACGGCCGAGTTCCTCGACACGATCATGTCGCGGATCACACTGCCGGGATCCATTTTCCTGGCTTTCATTGCCATCCTCCCGGCCATTGCCGTGAACATAGGGGTGACCAACCAGTTTGCAAGATTTTACGGAGGTACCTCCCTGCTGATCCTGGTAGGGGTGATCCTCGATACTTTACAACAGATAGAAAGCCATCTGCTTATGCGGCACTATGACGGACTGATGAAGACAGGCCGTATCAAGGGTCGTGCAGGAGCAGCAGCTGCGATATAATGAGAGGGTTACGTTCTTTGATGATTGGACTGAAGAGTGACGAAGAGATAGAGATACTGCGGGAAAACAACCTGCTGGTATCCCGCACGCTGGCCGAGGTGGCCAGGCATATCCGGCCGGGGGTGACTACCCGCGAACTGGACAGGATCGCCGAGGAGTTCATCCTCAGCAACGAGGCGGTCCCCGGGTTCAAAGGGTACGGAGGATTCCCCGCCACACTGTGCACATCGGTCAACGATCAGGTGGTACACGGGATACCGTCGGATTATCAACTGCAGGAAGGAGATATTATCTCGGTAGATTGCGGCGTAATCAAGAATGGTTTCTACGGGGATTCGGCTTTTACCTTTGCCGTAGGAACAGTGGATGAAGGGAAAGCCACGCTGATGCGGGTGACCCGCGAGAGCCTGGTAAAAGGAGTGGAGCAGGCCGTGGCCGGTAACAGGGTGGGTGATATCGGTTATGCCGTGCAACATCATGCCGAGAACCATGGTTTCTCCGTGGTACGGGAGCTGGTAGGTCACGGGCTGGGCAGGAAACTGCATGAGCCTCCCGAAGTGCCCAACTTCGGCAAAAGGGGCAGAGGCCCCAAGCTGCGGGAAGGTATGGTCATCTGCATCGAGCCGATGATCAACATGGGAGTGAAAGAGGTGTATCAGGACAGGGATGGCTGGACCATCCATACCGCCGACAGAAAACCCTCGGCACATTTTGAATATGCCGTGGCCATACGGAAAAACAAAGCGGATGTCCTGACGACATTTGATTATATAGAAGAAGTTTTGAAACAAAAAAAGGAAAAAAATGGCTAAGCAACCGCCTATTGAACAGGATGGTACCATTATTGAGGCATTGTCGAATGCCATGTTCCGGGTGGAACTCGAGAATGGTCACATCATTACGGCGCATATCTCGGGAAAGATGAGGATGCATTACATCAAGATCCTTCCCGGCGACCGTGTCAAGGTGGAGATGTCGCCTTATGACCTGACGAAAGGGAGGATAACCTTCCGGTATAAGTAATAAGGCATAAGCAATAAGGCATAAGGCATAAGGGATAAAGGTAGCGACAAGGCATGCCTTGTCGCCAAAGAGATAACGAAAAGGAAAGACACAGACCAAGAATATAAAGAACAGAACGATGAAAGTAAGAGCATCCGTAAAGAAAAGAACCGCCGACTGTAAGATCGTCAGGCGGAAAGGACGTTTGTACGTGATCAACAAGAAGAACCCCAGGTACAAACAACGTCAGGGATAATTAACGATTAAAAGAACAGATACATGGCAAGACTTGTAGGTGTAGATTTACCCAAAAACAAGAGAGGCGAGATAGGCCTCACCTATATTTACGGGATCGGCAGGAGCACTGCCCAGAAGATCCTGGACCAGGCCGGCATTGACCGCAACATCAAGGTCAAGGACTGGAACGATGAGCAGATCACGGCTCTCCGGAAGATCCTCAACGAGCAATACAAGCTGGAAGGGGAGCTGCGTTCGGAGGTGCAGATGAACATCAAGCGTCTGATGGACATCGGCTGTTACCGAGGCATCCGTCACCGTATCGGCATGCCGGTGCGGGGACAGCGTACACGTACCAATGCCCGTACCAGAAAAGGCAGAAAGAAAACCATTGCTAACAAGAAAAAAGCAACCAAATAAGAGGTAAAGAACATGGCAAAGAAAACCAAATCGTCCAGGAAAAGGGTTGTGAAGGTTGAGCCTGTGGGGCAGGCCCATATACAGGCTACGTTCAACAATATCATCATCTCGATAACCAACAATGCCGGGCAGGTGATCAGCTGGTCGTCGGCCGGTAAGATGGGTTTCCGGGGATCCAAGAAGAACACCCCCTATGCTGCCCAGGTGGCGGCAGAGGATTGTGCACGCACCGCATACGACCTGGGGCTGCGCAAGGTGAAGGTCTTTGTGAAAGGCCCCGGCACCGGCCGTGAATCGGCCATACGTACCATCCACAGCAACGGCATCGAGGTGACCGAGATCGTCGACGTCACACCGCTGCCCCACAACGGATGTCGTCCACCCAAAAGAAGAAGAGTATAATTTTTTAATCTGAAAGAAGAAAGAATATGGCAAGGTACAGAGGGCCCAAGTCCAAAATAGCCAGAAAACTGGGAGAACCGGTTTTCGGTCCTGACAAATATTTTGAGAAGAAAAGCTATCCTCCGGGAATGCACGGGCAAAACAAGCGGAGGAGGAAAACATCGGAATACGGTGTCCAGCTCAAGGAAAAGCAGAAGGCCAAGTATACCTATGGTCTGCTGGAGCGTCAGTTCCGTAATCTCTTCAAGAAAGCATCCGCTGCCAAAGGGGTTACCGGTGAGGTGTTGCTGCAGATGCTTGAGTCGCGGCTTGACAATGTGGTATTCCGCATGGGCATTGCTCCCACACGGGATGCAGCCCGTCAGCTGGTGTCGCATCGTCATATCACCGTCAACGGCAAGGTGGTCAACATACCTTCCTACCAGTTGCGTGCCGGTGATATCATTGGCGTCCGTGAGCGCTCCAAGTCACTTGAGGTGATCACCGAGTCGCTCTCGTCGGCCCGTTATGCTCAGTACTCCTGGCTGGAGTGGGACAATGCACAGATGACAGGGAAATTCATGAACGTTCCCCAGCGGGAGGAGATCCCCGAGAACATCAAGGAGAACCTGATCGTCGAACTTTACTCGAAATAATCATACATAATTCTATTATACATGGCTATCTTAGCTTTTCAAAAACCGGATAAAGTAATCATGCTGGAGGCATCGGATTACTATGGTAAATTCGAATTCAGGCCTCTGGAACCGGGTTATGGTATAACCATCGGAAATGCTTTGCGGCGTATCCTCCTCTCCTCGCTGGAGGGCTATGCCATCGTCACGGTCAAGATAGACGGCGTGGAGCATGAGTTCTCCACCATCAAAGGGGTGATGGAAGATGTCACCGAGATCGTCCTCAACCTGAAACAGATCCGTTTCAAGAAACGGATCGAGGATGCAGTGGAAGAGAAGGTGATCGTGACCGTCACAGGTCAGGAAGAGCTCAAGGCAGGGGATATTGCAAAATATCTCAACAACTTTGAGGTGCTCAACCCCAACCTGGTGATCTGTCACATGGAGCCCGACGTCAAGCTGCGCATGGAGATCACGATCAACAAAGGCCGTGGTTATGTGCCCTCCGAAGAGAACCAGCCCGAGGATGCTCCCTTCGGCCTGATAGCACTGGATGCTATCTACACGCCCATCAAGAATGTCAAATACTCGGTAGAGAACTACCGTGTTGAGCAGAAGACCGACTACGAGAAGCTGCTCCTGGAGATCACCACTGACGGGTCCGTTCATCCCAAGGAAGCTCTGAAAGAGGCTGCCAAGATCCTGATCTATCATTTCATGCTCTTCTCCGACGAGAAGATCACGTTGGATCAGCAGGAGGAGATGGCCAATGAGGAGTTTGATGAGGAAGCCCTTCACATGCGTCAGAAGCTCAAGACCAAGCTGGTCGACCTCGACCTGTCGGTCAGGGCGCTTAACTGCCTGAAAGCGGCAGAGGTGGAGACACTGGGTGACCTGGTGAAGTACAACAAATCAGACCTGCTGAAGTTCCGTAATTTCGGCAAAAAATCCCTGGCTGAGCTGAGCGAGCTGCTCGAAGAACAGGGGCTGCGGTTCGGGATGGATACGAGCAAGTATAAGTTGGACAAAGAATAGTATAAACAGGAATAAGGAAATAAGAAGATGCGACACAGGAAAGGATTCAACCATCTTGGAAGGAAAAGTGCCCATCGCGAGGCTATGCTGGCCAATATGGCCACTTCACTGATCATGCATAAGCGGATCACAACGACACTGGCCAAAGCCAAGGCACTGCGTATGTACGTGGAACCACTGATCACACGCTCCAAGGAAGATACTACACACTCCCGCAGGGTTGTGTTCTCCTATCTGAAGAACAAATATGCGGTCTCCGAGCTTTTCCGGGAGATCTCACCCAAAGTGGCCGAGCGGCCGGGAGGATACACAAGGATACTGAAGTTGGGTCATCGCCCGGGCGACAATGCCGAGATGTGTATCATCGAGTTGGTCGATTACAACGAGAATATGCTGGGTACGAAAGAGGAGGCCAAGGCCAAAACAACGCGCCGCAGCCGCCGGGGACGTAAGAAAAGCACTGCCGCGGCTTCCGAAGCTGCTCCCGCTGCTGAGGTAGCTACAGCTGAAGAGGGAAGCGGTGAGGAGACGACCGCTCCCGAAACAGCTGTGGAAGAAAAAGCCGGCGCAGAGGCCGCTGCTGCTCCTGAAGAGGTGACGAAAGAAGAGACGCCGGAAACCAAGGCCTCTGAAGAAGAGAAAAAGGAGGAAAAAGAAGAGAAGAAAGAAGAAGTGACCGCACAGGCTGCCGAAGAAACCGGGACGGAAGAGAAGAAAGAAGAGACGCCGGAAGAGGAGGAGAAAAAAGACGAAGAAAAGAGTTGATCCCGGTATCTGACAACAGTAGTAAAAAGATCATAGAGTTTTCAGCACCGAAAAGATCCGCTGCCACACAGGCAGGCGGGTCTTTTTTCTTTTCCCCTTTTCCTTTTCCCGTAGGAGGTCCCGGCAGCAACTGTTGGTTATATTTGAGAATATTGCCATCTTTACAAATGGTCCGGCAGACGGCGGGGGCGTTCACGACAAATGTGGGGTAAGCTGATCAAATAGTATAATGAGTACGAGCTACAGAGGATTCGTAACGGGAATAATGCTGCTGTTGACCCTGTTCACAACGGGGACGATGTGCAGAGCCACCCGGCGATATCCTGCAGTGAAGGTCAGGCGTGTCAGATATCTGACACGTGATGTCTGGGAGCTTGTACCGCTGGAAAAGGAGATCCGTTTGCACCTGGACAAGAATTCCCTGCTGGAGGTGGAAATGGGGCCACTGCCGGAATGGCCGACAAGCATACAATACAAGCTGGCAGGCCATGACAGCCTGTGGCATCTTCTGGAGCCCGGACATCCTGCTTATTTTTATGGTTTCGAGAACAAGACGTATCATCTGTATGCCCGTATTGTTGATGTGAACGGAGCATCCCCCCCGGTACAACTGTTGACCGTCCATGTGCGCATACCTTTTTATGCCACCTATGCCGTTTATATCTATGTTCTGTTGGCGTTGTTGCTGCTGATCATACCTTACCTCTACCTGCGTTACCGTACCCGGTCGTTGCGCCGGACCAACCAGATACTCATAGAGAAGGAACGTATTGCCCGTGAGGTGGAGAAGCAGAGGGACCGTCTGAGCGTTATGCATAAGAACCTTACCGACAGCATCCGTTATGCCCGTAAGATCCAGCAGGCCCTGCTGCCTTCAGATTATTATTTTCACAGTCAGCTGCCGGAAGCGTTCATCCTGTATATGCCACGGGACATCGTGAGCGGGGATTTCTACTGGGTGAACAATAAAGATGACAAGATCTTTTTTGCCGTGGCCGACTGTACAGGTCATGGTGTCCCCGGTGCGTTCATGTCGATGATCGGCTTTGAGATCCTGGATAAGATCATCAACGACCAGGGCATCGTGCATCCCGGCGAGATCCTGAACATTCTCAACTATGGTATCAGCAACACCTTCAGCAGGGGAGAGGAAGACTTACTGCTGAAAGACGGCATGGATATCAGCTTCTGTACCCTGGATCGCAGGAAAAAGATCCTGGAGTTTGCCGGGGCCTTCCATATTCTCTACATGATCCGTGAGAACAAGATGCTCGAATACCGGGGCGACCGTGTGTCGGTAGGCCTGGGTATGGAGGAGAAAGGGGAACAGTTCACCAATTATGAGATCCCCTTGCAGGAGGGGGACAAGATCTATCTTTTTACCGACGGTTTTCCCGACCAGTTCGGAGGACCCAAGGGGAAGAAATATATGTACCGGCGCTTCCGTCACCTGCTCCTTTCCATTCACGAGTTACCCATGGAGAGACAGAAACAGATCCTCTATGAGAGTTTCAGGTACTGGCAGGCGGATTATGAGCAGGTGGATGATGTGCTGATCATGGGGATGGATCCTCTCTTCAGGGGATAACAGATCATTTGATCAGATCTTCCATGATCTTTACCAGGGTCTGTATCTGGAAAGGCTTGCTCAGATATTCATCCATCCCCGAGGAGATACAGGTCTCCCGGTCACCCAGCATAGCGTTGGCAGTGATGGCGATGATGGGGGTGTGAGAGTTAGTGGTTGATTCTATTTCCCGTATTTTACGGGTGGCTGTGATGCCGTCCATGCGGGGCATCTGAATATCCATCAGGATAAAATCATATTTTGTCATGCCATAAAGATCCAGCGCCTCCTTGCCATCCTGGGCAATATCGATCTGCTTGACATATTTCTGAAGGCTCAGCTTGACGATCTTCTGATTTATGGGGTTATCCTCGGCGTACATGACCACGGCATCCTTGAGCTCTTTGCGGGTACTTGCCGGTATTTCAGCCAGTGGCTTGGCAGCGGATTCCTGGTGGCTGCTCACGACCTGCTCAAAAGGAAGTTCAATACGGACACAGGGTTGTGAACTGTCAAAGGCTTCGAGGCGTAGATCGCCGCCGATCTGACGGCAAAGGCTCCTTGCCATCAGAAGGTTGATGTACTGGAAATCTTCGGGATCGCTCAGCACCCGTACCCCCTGGTCGGACAGCCGTGCCAGATGGTTGAAACGATGCCGGTCAAAAACCTCTTTGTCACAGAAAAAAGATACGGTGAGCAGGGGTTTGTTCCGGTCGTATTCTGTGCGGATCCTTGGATTATGTTTTGTCTCCTGGCTGTTGCGATAGATACCTTCCAGTACGTTCATGAGGATCTGCTTGAAGATGATCCTGTCCCCTCTGAGCTGTTCGATGTTCCCGGTATCTTCAGGAAACTCAACGGTCATCTTTTCTTTGTACTGTCTGTCTGCCAGCTCTTTCATCTGATCGAAGACTTCCTTGACCCGGAATGATTCCTCGCTGACATGTTTAGCCGGCATGGAAAAGGCGCCGCTCTCGCTGATCGACTGAACCACCTGGATGAGATTGTTGGTGGAGACCATGATCATCTCGAACATCTCACGGTCTTTCTCGGCGATCTCCGTTTTCTTCAGGAGATTCTCGAAGGCTACGATGTCATTCAGGGGGGTCCTGATCTGGTGGGACAGCTGGGTCAGGAAACTATCTTTCTTATTGCTTTCCTCGAGGATAAGATCATGTGCTTCCTTTACTTTCTGAATAGACTGGTCCAGGTAGATATTGTAAATATTCCCCAACAACCATAAAAAACCGTATATCAACAAAATATGCGCTTTGTAATTCGAGGTAAGGGAAAGTTCGGGCAGGTGGGACACATTCCCGAAGAAAAGGGCATAGATAAGTACCAGAAAAAGAAAGAAAGCAAAATAATTTCCTTTTTTCTGTCCCAGCAGGTACATGGCCAGCGGAGGATAGACCAATACCCATAAGGGGATCCAGATCTCAGGGCTCAGGAAGAAAAAGAAAATGATACCGAAAAGGATCGAACCCGTCAGGTAAATGAAAGCAAAGACGTTATAATTTTTTATTTTCAGAAAAAGCAGAATGTTGATGAGATAGACCCCGGTAACTCCCGCTAAAAAGTAAAGCGTCGAAAAGTAGATCGCCTCGTTCACGATCGTAAAAATGCTCACCAGCGGGATCGACAGGACAATAAAAACCGACAGCATATTGATGACGAGGATCTTTGCCCTGTATTCATCAGCCTTTTCACCCTGATAGTTCAGGGAGAGAATGTTTATGAACTTTGCGAACTTTTCCAAACTTTCCGGTTATCTGTTATCTGTGTGATCAAAGTGATAAAAATACATCAAATTTTACGGTAAGGTATGAAATTTGTTCGAATTTTGAAGAAAAAATGTTACTTTAAACCGTCTTAGCGCTACAGAAAATTGTAGAAATGATGTGGGTGAAAAATTTATTACGGGTACTGATGTTGTGGATGGTAGCAGGATCTCTCCCTGCCGGCGCCCAAACCGATACGGTGAAGACCGAAAAACTGAGCCGTGACTTTCGTTTCAAGGACGGGATCTTTCTATCTTTTGACCAGGTGAAGGAGAACGACCCTATTCCCAAAGCCTATATTGTTACCATCGTACCCCTGAACGACCAGGCTTTTTATGACAAGGTGCTCTCGCACCAGATCGTCACCTATTACGATGATAAGGGATACCGTCACCAGGTGAAGAAGGAAAATATCTGGGGATACTCCCGCAACGGTATCCTGTACGTTCAGGTGGACGGTAACTTCAACCGCATTACCATTGTGGGGGGGATCTGTCATTTTGTGGGAACGCGCACCGTGGTGGATACACGTTATTATGACCCTTACAACCGGTATTATTATCCGGCTTATTCCTATTATTATCCACCCACATATCAGACCACCACTACCGAGCGCACCGAGATGCGGCAGTTCATTCTCGATTTTGAGACGGGGAAGATCATGGAATACAACGTTCACAGCGTGGAGGTGGCACTGATGCGTGATCCGGAGCTGTATGATGAGTATGCCCGCCTGGGCCCAACCAAAAAGAAACAGATGCGGTTTATGTATATCCGTAAATTCAACGAACGTAACCCGGTATATCTGCCCGTGAGGGAACGATGAACCCCGCCTTTGCTGTCCTTCGGTACGCTTGCAGCTACTCAGGAACCTCCTTCGGTACGCTTGCAGCTACTCAGGACCCAGCTATGGCGGGCAAGGATGAACGATGAACGATGATCGATGAACCTGGAACCTGAAACCTGAAACCTGAAACTCTTAACCAGTATACCATGAAACGATCACTTTTCTTTCTGTTGCTGACGGCCCTGGCGCCGGCTCTGTTTGCCCAGGGACCTTTTCCTACGGAGGAACAGATGAAGGCCTTTAAAACTTCCAAAACCCTGGTGGTGCTGGAGGACGATCTCTTCTCCATTTACAATGCCGCCATCAAGGATGCCGTAAAAAAGACGTGGACGATCACGCCTTATGAGTTTGTCAGTTATGAGGAGTTTCGCAAGCACAAGAAAGATCCTGCCTATTCCTTTCTGCTGCTGACATCGACGGCTTTCGAGAAAGACAGGGCAGGGGTCAATTATGATTTTCTGAACCTCCTGCTGGGCGATCCGGTGAACAACCTTTCAAAACTGCCGGAGTTCTGTTCCTTCCCCCTGGCCTATTCCGGCTCTGAAGATGACGCTTATGTAGCAAAGCTCCCCGTGATCCTTCTTTTTATCCAGAAACATGTAGGCAATATTCTGCAACACCCCGGCAATATCTCGATGAAGTACCGTTATCTGAAGTATTACAATATTAACATGCAGTTGCTTGCGGACAAAGAGCTCTGGCTGGCCAAAAAGGACCTCTCCCCCGAAGTGGATACACCCGAAAAGATCAAGGTGATCTATCCCCATGCTTTCCGGGTGGTGTCGGAGGAGGAGATCGATAAGGCGCTGGCCGGACCGCCGGATGATAACATGGCATTTCTTTTTAAAGTGGGGCCTTCCGGCACCTCCGACGAAGGCCGTGTTTACAAGATGATCCTGGGCCCTGACGGCATGCTTTACTATTTCAGTTACCACCTGCTCTCCAAAAAGAAACCCGACGGTCTGCTGTCCTCCGATCTGAAGCGGCTGGCTAAGTTCTGATCCTTTTCGCAGAGAGCGGTTTTTTTTGAAGATTTTGGGATTATCTTTGTGCCCTGAGGAAAAAAGATCATTATGGCAACACAGAAACCGACCATTCCCAAGGGCACGCGTGATTTCTCCCCGCGGGAGATGATGCGCCGCAATCATATTTTCCGGACCATTGAGCAGGTTTTCAGGCGGTACGGCTATCAGCCGCTGGAGACGCCGGCCATGGAGAACCTCTCCACCCTGCTGGGCAAGTATGGGGAGGAGGGCGATCGGCTGCTCTTCCGTATCCTTAACTCGGGGGATTTCCTCCGGGGCGTAGACCGGGAGCAGCTGACCACCATGGATGCCCGTGAGCTGGCGCTGAAGATCTCCGAAAAAGGACTTCGTTATGACCTGACGGTGCCTTTTGCACGTTTTGTGGTGCAACACCGCAACGAGATCACCTTTCCTTTCAAAAGATATCAGATCCAGCCGGTGTGGCGTGCCGACAGGCCGCAGAAAGGCCGCTACCGCGAATTCTACCAGTGCGACGTGGATGTGATCGGCAGCACATCCCTGCTCAATGAGGCCGAGCTGGTGATGATCATCGATGAGGTCTTCTCGCAGCTCAGGGTGCCGGTGGAGATCCGTCTCAACAACCGGAAGATCCTGGCAGGAATATCCGAAGCTATGGGCGTGCCCGAGAAAATGAAAGAGGTGACCATTGCCATCGACAAACTGGCGAAGATCGGGCTCGACGGGGTCCTGGAGGAGATGCGGCAGCGGGAGATACCGGAAGAAGCCCTGGAGAGGCTCAGACCGGTGCTGCTCTTTGAGGGGAGTGACGGCGAGAAGATGGATTTCCTCAGGGGGATGCTGGCCTCGTCGGAGACAGGACTGGAAGGTCTTCGGGAGGCAGAGGAGCTCTTCGCATACCTGCAGGAAGCCGGTATCCGGGAAAAATATCTGTTTGACCTGACGCTGGCACGCGGTCTCGACTATTATACCGGTACCATCTTCGAAGTGACGGCCGCAGAGTGGAAGATCGGCAGCATCTGCGGGGGAGGACGTTATGACGACCTTACCGGCATCTTCGGCATGCCGGGCATCTCCGGCGTAGGAGTTTCTTTTGGTGCCGACCGCATCTATGATGTGATGCTTAACACCGGAAAGTTCTCTGAGGAGAGTGAACGGAACACGGAAGTGCTGTTCCTCAATTTCGGAGCGGAGGAGGTGAGCGGCGTGCTGCCGCTGGTACGCGAACTGAGGCAGGCAGGGGTGGCCACGGAGCTGTATCCCGATGCGGCAAAGATCAAAAAGCAGATGAGCTATGCCAATCAGAACAGGATCCCGCTGGTGGTGCTGGTGGGAAAGGATGAGTTGCAGGGACAGACCGCCACGGTGAAAGATATGACGACGGGGGATCAGGAAAAGATACCGTTCGCAGAACTGGCCGGGAAGATTCGGGATGTTCTGAAGAAATAAACCCAGAATCAGCAATAGAAAATCGCAAGCGCTTTTCATTGCTGATCGATTAAGGATTTCATCGGTTTTGGTGCTAACCAAAACCGTGAACTCCTAAATCGGGGTTATTCGCTACGCTCATGAGATCGCTGCGCTAAGTTAACCCCAGCTAACGCATTAGTTCAGCTATTTTTTAGCTTCCTAATGCGTAATCTGGGATAAAAAAACTCCGGTCATGACCGGAGTTTTTTGTGATATTGTGCTGTATTGCTATTTCCCTTCTTCAAAAGCTTTTTTCCCCTGTGCAAGGAAATCCAGGAACTCCCGGATGTCAAGGGTATGGCCCAGGGGATCGGAGATCATCTTCCCGTTGTCATCGAGGATGACGTAGTACGGTTGGGTGTTGGTCTTGAACCGTGCGATCTGCAGGTCGGCGTTCACCTGCCCCATCTTCTTTTTCACTTTACCGTCCACAGTGGAGGTGACCCAGTCACTTTCGGGCAGTTTGGTACGGTCGTCCACATATAGTTTGGCGATGACAAAGTCATTGCGCAGGGTCTTGATAACTCTGGGATCCGTGAATACATTGGTCTCCATCTCCTTGCAGTTGCTGCAGGCATGTCCGACAAAATCCAGCAGGAGAGGTTTGTGTTGTTTGCGGGCACAGGCCAGCGCCTGTTTGTATTCAAAATAAACCGGGATGCCGGGAGGCGATTCCAGCTTATCGGCATATTTGGGTGTGTCACAAAACCCTGCCGGGACCGTGTTCTCTGCGGTTGTCTGTGCTGCAGGGGCGGCGGAGAGGGTGAAAGACTGGGAGCTCATCGGCGGCAGGAGGCCTGAAATGGACTTCAGCGGGGCTCCGAAGAGGCCGGGGATGAGATATACCACGAATGAGAATATGACGATCACCATCACCAGCCGGGGGAACCCCACATAGGGCAGATCACTGTCTTTCTTGAACTTGATCTTGCCCAGCAGGTAAAAGCCCATGATCGAGAAGATCACGATCCAGATGGACAGGTAGAGCTCACGGCTCATAAGATGAAGAGAATAGGTCTGGTCGATATTCGAGAGGTACTTCAGCGAGAGTGCCAGCACGAGCAGGCCCAGCACCACCTCCACCGAGTTGAGCCATCCTCCCGATTTGGGCAGTCCTTTAAGCCACGAGGGGAAGATGGCCAGCAGCGTGAAGGGCAGGCCGAAGCCCACGCCGAAGCCCAGCATGCCGATGGTGGGCTTGATCACCTCGCCGGTGGAGGCTTCCACCAGCAAAGCACCCACCAGCGGACCCGTGCAACTGAAAGAGACCAGTACGGTGGTGAGCCCCATGAAGAACGCTGCCAGCATGCCTCCTTTATCGACCTGCTGGTCCGCCTTGGTGATGAGGCTGTTGGGCAGCACCATCTCGAACATGCCGAGGAAGGCGGCGGCGAAGACCAGAAAGAGGACGAAAAAGATCAGATTGGGGATCCAGTGGGTGCTCAGCACCGTCCCCAGGTTGGCGCCGGCGCTCGTAAGAGAGACAATAAGCCCCACAGAGGTGTAGATCAGCATGATCGAGATGCCGAAGATCAGAGCCTGCAGGATGGCCCGGCCCCGGTTGCCGCTGTTGCGTGAGAAAAAGGCAATGGTCATCGGGATCATGGGGAAGACACAGGGCGTGAGCGTGCCTGCCAGACCTGCCAGCAGCGACAACAGGAAGAACACCAGCATAGACTTCTGACCTTTCTTTTCAGCCGGGGGTGGCGTGGGTTCAGTGTCGGTCTCCTGACCGGCAGGAGCTATCACCGTGGGCTGCACCTCCAGGTTCACCTGGCCCTGCGGACCCGCCTCTTCTGTGCCGGTGCCGGTTTTCTTTTGTTCCGTAGGCGGGGCTTCGGCTTTTTTGGCAGAGGTGGTTTGGCTGTCGCTGAGATCAAAGGAAAAATCCACCTCCTTCGGCGGGATGCATCGCGAATCATCACAAGACATGAACTCCAGGGTGCCGGTCACCTTTACAGGACCTTCTTTCAGCAGTTTGATCTTTTGTCTGAAGATGGCCTGGTGGCTGAAAACCTTCAGCTTCATGTTGAAACTCTTGTCAAACAGGGTCTCTCCTTCGGAGACCTCCTCCACCTTCCCCTCCAGCGCGTAAGCATCCGACGGATCGAAACGGAAAGAGGTGGGAACGGGACCACCGTCCGGGATATTCTGTGAATAGAGGTGGAACTTGTCATCGATATCGGCTGTGAAGGTCAGTACCGCCTCCTTTTTGGATATCATGTCGGCCTTGAAACTCCAGTGTACGGGATTGACCATCTGGGCCTGGGATATTCCGAACCAGAAAAACGCACTGATCAGCAAAATCATCTTTCTCATATCCTGTTTCTTTTTGTGGTTAAGGAATAATTGTATAGGTCTTATATAAAGAGTCCGTAAAAATACAAAAACCTGACATTCCCACAATTCGATCCTGCGAACTACGAACTATGAACTATGAACTATGAACTACGAACTATGAACCATTCAGTCGATGATCTCGTCGCCGTAGGGATCGAAGAACCGGTACTCGAGGAAGGCGAGGGAGGTGAGAGGCTGCACGGTGAGCTTGCATTTGTATTTCTTGCTCCACTGACGGCGCAGTGAGTTGAGGAGCCCTTTGTTGATGTATGCCTCGACGAAAGGATGTACACGCAGGGTGACCGCGGGGAAGTGGTGCTTTTCCTGGATCTCTTTGAGGCGGCTCTCGATGTTCTCCGTGAGCTGGATGCTGGGACCTATCTTACCGGTACCCTGGCATACGGGACATACCTCTTCGGTTTTGATATCCAGTACGGGTCTTACACGCTGACGGGTGATCTGCATCAATCCGAACTTGCTCAGGGGGAGTATGTTGTGTTTGGTGCGGTCCTCCGCCATCGCCTCTTTCATCTTTTCATATACCATCTGCCGGTGTTCGGCGGAGGTCATATCGATGAAGTCGACGACGATGATCCCTCCCATGTCGCGGAGACGCAGCTGCCGGGCTACGGCCTCGGCGGCAGCCAGGTTCACCTCGAGGGCATTGGTCTCCTGGGTGTCTCCTGCTTTGGAGCGGTTGCCGCTGTTCACGTCAATGACGTGCAGAGCCTCGGTATGCTCGATGATCAGATAAGCGCCGTTCTTGAAAGATACGGTACGGCCGAAGAGACTCTTGATCTGTTTGTTGATCCCGAAATGCTCAAAAATGGGCAGGCGTCCTTTGTAGAGCCTGACGATCTTCTCTTTTTCGGGGGCGATGGTGCGTATATATTCCTGCATCTCCTGGTGGAGTTGCGGGTCGTTGACCCAGATGGCGTTGAAGGAGACCCCCAGCAGATCGCGCAGGATCACCGAGACGCGGTCCAGCTCGCGGATCATCAGTTTGGGCGGCGAGGCTCCTCTCATCCGCTGGAAGGCGGTCTCCCACTTCCGGATCAATCCCCGTAACTCGGCATCCAGCTCTGCCACCCTTTTTCCCTGGGCGGCAGTGCGTATGATCACCCCGTAGTTCTGGGGCTTGATGCTCTGAAGGAGTTGTTTCAGGCGGTTTTTCTCTTCGGCGGATTCGATCTTGGAGGATACCGATACCTTGTCATGAAAAGGCAGCAGCACCATGTTGCGACCCGCCAGGGATACCTCGGATGTGAGACGGGGGCCTTTGGTGGAGATAGGCTCCTTGACGATCTGTACCACCACAGGGTCGCCGGGCTTTACCACATCGGCCATTTTGCCGTCCTTTTTGATGTCGGGAAGCCTTTTGAAACGATGTACCGCCGGCATACGGCCTTTGCGGTTGACCGCGAGCGACAGGTACTCTTTCATGGTATTGAACTGGGGCCCCAGGTCAAGGTAGTGCAGGAAAGCATCTTTCTTGAAGCCGATGTCCACAAAGGCAGCATTCAGCCCGGGCATGATCTTTTTGATCTTGCCCAGATAGATGTCTCCTACAGAAAATTGAATATCACTTTTTTCTCTGGAAAGCTCTAAAAGCGCTTTATCCCGGAGTAAGGCAATATCAATCTCAGAGGCCGTTGCATCAATGACCAACTCGTAACTCACACGCAAAACCCTTTTGGTGATGCCCCCTGATCAGGAAAAACGAAAATCATAATAACCCGGGGGCACTCCTCCGGGTTATTATGAATATACCATTGTTATACAGGCAGAAGGGGGGTCTATCCTCCTGTTATTTCTTCTTCTTATGGCGATTCTTCCTCAGGCGCTTTTTGCGCTTGTGAGTTGCCATCTTATGCCTTTTTCTCTTTTTTCCGCTTGGCATTTCAATATCTTTTATGACTTATTTTACGTTCCCTTTTACCTTGTTGATAAAAGTTTTGGCCGGTTTGAAAGCCGGAATGAAATGCTCCGGAATGATGATCGTGGTGTTCTTGGAAATGTTCCGGGCGGTCTTCTGGGCTCTTTTTTTAACGATAAAGCTGCCAAAACCCCTCAGATAAACATTGTTATTACTTGCAAGAGAGTCTTTTACAGCTTCCATGAAAGCTTCAACAGTTTTCTGTACCGTTACTTTCTCAATCCCTGTGTTCTTGGAGATCTCGTTTACAATGTCTGCTTTAGTCATTTTAAAAATCTTTAGTTATCAATAAATTAGCTTAAATTTTTCACTTTGGGTGTGCAAATATAAAAAGATTTATTTTTATATCCGTTATACTGCATAAAATTATTTGATTATTCCTATTATAAAATATTGTTTATTTCTTTGAGAATGAATAGATGAAGCATAAAGCGACGGAAACCGATCCTGAAATATCCTCCGCTCTTCTGGCCTGGTATGGACGGTCGCGGCGGGATCTTCCCTGGCGCGGAACGAATGATCCTTACCGTGTATGGGTTTCTGAGATCATTTTACAGCAGACACGTGTGGTGCAGGGTACGGCTTATTACCATCGTTTCCTGGAACGTTTTCCCACTGTAGAGGCGTTGGCGGCGGCCTCGGTGGATGAGGTAATGAAGGTATGGGAAGGGCTGGGCTACTATTCCCGGGCACGGAACATGCATGCTGCCGCCCGGACCGTTGTGCATGATCTGGGCGGGCATTTCCCGGAAGATGCAGCCGGACTCAGGCGTCTGAAAGGGATCGGCCCCTATACGGCTGCTGCCATTGCCTCCATCGCTTACGGTGAGGCGGTGCCGGTGCTGGATGGCAATGTCTTCAGGGTCATCACACGGCTTTTTGCCATCCGCCTGCCCCGGGGAAGTGCCGGCGACAGGGAGGTAACACGTCTCACACGGCAGCTTATCCCTGCAGATGCGCCGGGCGATTTCAACCAGGCACTGATGGAACTGGGGGCGCTCGTATGTATTCCGGGTGATCCTTTGTGTGACGATTGTCCCGTACGGAGCTACTGTCTGGCATACAAAAAAGGATGGACACGGGAGCTTCCCATAGCCTCCGCCCCGCCGAAAGTGGAGAAAAGGTATTTTCATTACCTGGTGGTCACATGTGATAAAGAGATCCTGGTCACCCGGCGCGACCGCCGGGATATATGGCAGTTGCTCTGGGAGTTCCCTGCCCTGGAATTGCAAAAGGAGATCTCCCCGGAAAAGGTATTACGGCTCTTTGAAAAAGAGATGCCGGGCATCACGGGAGAGGGAGCGCCGGTGATCTCTCCGGTCATCCGTCATCAGCTTACCCACCGCACCATCCTGGCCCGTTTCTACCATGTGCATCTGAGGCGTTGGCCCGGAGCGTTGAAAAAAGAGTGGGTGAAGATCCCGCTGGATAAAATGGGCGGGCTGGCTTTTCCCCGCCTTATTACAGCATACATGGAGACCCATCCGCAAAGATTCGGGTCATGAAAACTATCTTCCGCCATATTCATTTTTTTATTATTTTTACTTTTTTAATAAAGAAAAACAAGGAACAGAAACTATGGTAAACAAAGTGATATTGATAGGCAATGTAGGGAAGGACCCGGAGGTGAGGTATATTGACAACGATGTGGCGGTAGCTCATTTCCCGCTGGCTACGAGCGAGACATACCGTTCGAAGGAAGGAGAGCGGGTGACCCAGACCGAATGGCATAATATCGTTCTGTGGAGAGGCCTGGCCAAAGTGGCGGAGAATTATGTGAAAAAAGGACATCTGCTTTATATAGAGGGGAAGATCAGATCCCGTTCATATGATGACCGGGATGGCAACAAAAGATATATTACGGAGATCGTTGCCGACAATATGCAGATGCTGACCAGAAAAGGGGATTCCTCACAACCGCCGGCGGCTGCAGCCTCAGAATCTCCTGCAGATCCCTCAGAGAAACTGCCTGAGGAGAACAACGGATCTGTCGCTCAGGGTGAAGATGACCTCCCCTTTTAATGTATGATATCCTGTCATAAATTTTCCGGTTTTGGAAGCAGAAGACCCTCATCTTGCGGTAATCATTGGTGCTGTACAGGTCTCGTTCGCCAGGTTTGACCTGGTCGACGGGGTGCTGCTCATCGTGCTGGTCCTGTTGCTATTCTCCTCGGCGCTCCTGTCGGGATCGGAGGTGGCTTATTTTTCCCTTTCACCTTCCGATATAAGCAGTCTGAAGCGGTCGAAGCACAAGAATGACAATCTGTTGCTACGACTGTATCACAACCCCGAGCTGCTGCTGGGGACGATCCTGGTAGGCAATAACTTCGTCAACATAGCCATTGTGATCCTTTCTACTTTTCTGACCAACCGAATGGTGGATTTTTCCAGGGCTCGTACCCTGGGCATCCTGGTACAGGTGGTAGGGATCACTTTTCTCCTGCTGCTCTTCGGGGAGATCATGCCCAAGATCTATGCCACACAACGGCGTATCCCCTGGGCACGCCTGATGGCTTATCCCCTGCAGATAACCTCCGTAGTGTTCTACCCCCTCGTCATTATGCTGGTAAGATCCACTTCCATCATCAAAAAACGACTGGCCAGGAAAAGTCAGAACATTTCCATCGACGAGCTCTCGGATGCCCTGGAGCTCTCCACCGAAGGAGCGATCGAAGATGAGCGGATCCTCAAAGGTATTACCAAGTTCGGTAACCTTGATGTACAGGAGGTCATGACCCCACGGGTAGATGTCTTTGCCGTGGACATACGCACTCCTTTCCGGAAGCTGGTGGAGGAGATCATCCGGGAAGGCTATTCCCGTGTGCCCGTTTACAACAAGACCTTCGACCATGTGAAGGGGATCCTTTATATCAAGGACATCCTGCCCCATCTGCATAAAAAAGACTCCTTCAAATGGCAGACCCTCATCAGGCCTCCCTATTTTGTGCCGGAGAGCAAGAAAATCAACGATCTGTTGGAGGAGTTCCAGCTCAATAAGATCCATATTGCCATCGTGGTGGATGAGTATGGCGGTACCAGCGGTATCGTGACCCTCGAGGATATTATCGAGGAGATCGTTGGCGAGATCTCCGACGAACATGATGAAGAGGAGGAACTGTACAGAAAGACAGGGGAGAACCGGTATCTCTTTGAAGGGAAGATCCTCCTGAATGATTTTTATAAGGTGTTTGAGATGGAGGATGATTATTTTGATGAGGTCCGTGGCGAGGCGGAAACCCTGGCGGGGCTGATCCTGGAGTTGCGCGGGAAGATCCCGGATACGGGAGAAACATTGCGGTACCGGAACTTTACCTTCCGCATAAAGGATGCTGACAATAGGCGTATACGGCAGATCGAGGTGATCCGGATACCGGAAGAGAATGATCAGAAAAATGGAGAAGGCCAACAGACATGAATACCACCCGGATCATAAAACTGATACTCCCTCTCATGATCCTGGGCCTGGCCACGGGCGCTTGCAAGAGGAGCTATACACCGAAGCCCCACGGTTATTTCAGGATCTCTTTTCCGGAGAAAAAATATGTCAGATATAACGGGCCCTGTCCCTATACTTTTGAATATCCCGTTTATGCCCGGGTAGAGAAAGACCGGGAGCCGGATGCAGCTCCCTGCTGGCTGAACATCTCTTTTCCTGCTTACCACGGGAAACTCCATCTTACCTACAAAACGATCCACGGGGATCTGGGACAGATGCTGGAGGATACTTACTCCCTGGCCTATAAGCATACGGTAAAGGCAGATGCCATCCATGAAAGAGCCTACAACGATACGGTGCGGAAAGTATACGGCATACTTTATGATATCCGCGGCAATGCTGCTTCCAATGTGCAGTTCTACCTTACCGACAGTGTCCGTCATTTTATGCGGGGGGCCCTCTATTTTGATCTTGTGCCGGATAAAGATTCACTTGCCCCAGTGGTGAGTTTTATCAGGCAGGATATCATCCATATGATCGAAACCTTTTCCTGGAAATAGTTTTTTTCTTATTTTTCACGATTATTTAAGCATGTTGCATGGCGTTGAAATTTATACAGGAGACGCAGGAGGATTGTCTGCTCGGGGTGTGGGAGATCGATGAGGAGTTTGATCAGTTACATGAAAAAGTGTTGCTGGATCCTGCAGAAGAGAAGCGCCTGGCCTCTTTCCGCAACCCTGCCCGCCAGCTGGAGTATTTGAGTGTCAGAGTACTGTTGCAGAAGATGGCCGGCCCTTCGGCGAGGATCGTGTATGACCGTACCAACAAACCCTATTTGCAGGATAACCAGTACAACATCAGCATATCTCATTCCGGAAAACTTACGTCGGTGCTGTTGAGCAGGAAGAAAAAGGTTGGGATAGATATGGAGCAGATGACCCACCGCATCTCCCGCATCTCCCGTTATTTCATCCATCCTGATGAGAAGATCACGGAAGATGAATCGAAAAAAAGATATCATCTCTATATCCACTGGTGTGCCAAGGAGGCCCTTTACAAGATCTGTGACAAGAATGCCCTCAATTTCAGAAAACATATGGTGATCGAGCCTTTCGAACCTGCCGTGGAGGGCACGATCCGTGGTACGGTAGATAACGGCAGGATTAAGGAAGCATTTGACCTGCATTACCGGCGGATGAAAGATTATGTGATGGTCTGGTGTTGTAAGTAAAAGGGAAGCATGGGTATTTTAAAAGATATTGAAAACAAGAGGCAGCAGGGAGGGAAGATCTTTGCCCTTTTGATAGATCCTGAGAACCATACTCCGGAGAGTATCCGTTCTTTCTTCGGGAAGATGGGTGGTGATGCCGCCGACCTGGTGCTGGTAGGAGGGAGTCTGGTTTCCCGGCCTGTGGATCCTGTGCTGCGCGCCCTGCGGGAGGTTGTGTCGGTACCGGTAGTTCTCTTTCCCGGCAGTCTGTTGCAGCTCTCGGGAGAGGCCGACGGTCTGTTGATGCTGACCCTTCTTTCGGGGAGGAATCCTGAATATCTTGCAGGCAACCAGGTGACGGCAGCCCTGATGATCCGTTCCCTGGGACTGGAGGTGATCCCTACCGGATATGTCCTGTTGGGAGGTGGCGCCGGCACCTCGGTGGAAGTGATCAGCAATACCCATCCGCTTCCCGAAAGAAAAAAAGACATTGTTCTGGCTACGGCCCTGGCCGGCGAATACATGGGCAACCGCCTGATCTATCTTGAGAAGGGCAGCGGTGCTCCGGAGCCACCGGATCCCGGCCTGGTCAGGGCTGTCAGGGAGATCCTCACCGTGCCTCTTGTCGTGGGCGGAGGGATCACCAGCCCGGCTGCTGCGGAAAAACTGTATCGTGCCGGAGCGGACATGATCGTCGTGGGCAACGCCATAGAGAAAGAGGAGTCCCTGGTCAAAGAGATGAAAAGGGTGGCAGAAAGTTGCTGAAGGAGCCTCCCGGAAAAGAAAAAAGGGCTGCTACAGCAACCCTTTTTTTATGTTTGTTGACAGGGACTTATTTACACTTCAGCACCTGTTCCAGCTCATACTTGGCACTCTCATCATAGGGGGGATGCAGCGCTTTCCTGAAGGCAGCACAGGCTTCCGTTTTCTTGTTCATGTTCTCGTATACTTTACCCAGGGCGAAGTAGTATTTGGCTTTGGTCACATCATTGCCCTGGTCCAGGGATAAAGCTTTCTGAAGATAGTTGAGAGCTTCCGTATATTTTCCTTTTTTCCGCTGTATTTTCCCCAGCTCATAATAGACGTCGGGTGAGTTGTTGCCAAACTTGATGGAAGCATTCAGATATTTTTCGGCTTCGGCCTGTTTGTTATTCTGGATGGCCATCACAGCATGGTTGTAAGTATAGTTACGCATGAATTTCTGTGCGTTCACCAACGTCTTCTGATCATGGACCTTCCGGGCGATCTCAATGGCCTTGTTGGCAGCCTCCGTCATCTTGTCCTCCTGTTTCAGTTTGTCATATACAAGGGCTTTCCCCAGATAAGCGCTGGCCAGGTTCGGATCTGTAGCGATCCCCTTGTCAAAAATGCTCAATGCATCCTGATAGTTCTTCTGGATGAACTCCTGCTTACCCCAGGCATAGTAAAGCTTAGGGATCAGACGGTGGCTTTTCTGTGCCAGGGCCTGGTTACCATATTTCTTGCCTGCTTTTTCGGTCTGCTGAAAATATTTGATGGCTCCCTCAAAATCATGCTTTTTGTATGATTCCACGGCCAGTTTATAATATAATTTCGGGATCTGGTCTTCAGCCAGTTTTCTGGTTTGTTCTCCCTTTTCGCTCAGCTCTTCTGCATCTTCAGCCAGTGAAACGCACTTCTCGAAAGAAGCAATAGCACCTTTCGTATCACTGTTGATTAGTTTCACTCCGTTGTTGTACGCGTCAATAATGGCTTTTTCATCCTGTGCAAGGGTTATCGCCGTTGCGCCAAAGATAAGGATGGTTGACAGAACCAGTAATTTCAGTGTCTTCATAATACAAGTGATCAATTGGTTAAAAAATTAAGTTCGCAAATATATAAATATCTGAACATTTACACATTATATTTTTAAAAAGTTTTTGAGCAACAATCGTTCCAAAATGGTTCATGGTTCATGGTCCCGCAGTTCCCGGGTTCTTCGAACCCGTTGGAACTGCGAGGATCCTCGAAAAACAACGTAAATCAAAGATTTACTGTTTTTCGGGATTCATAGTTCATAGTTTTTCACTTTGGGCATCGAACTTCTTTTACCCAGCACCCCCGTCCGAACGCCTGCCTGACGGTAGGCAGGGATGTTCGTCCCCGTCCGACCAGGTCATCCGGGCGGACGGGCGGGCAGCACCTTGCACCCAGCACCTTGCACCATATTACTTATTCTTCGTATTCAGCAGTTCGTCGATAAGAAGACCGTCGGAGCCGTTGGGGGCGGGTATTTTCAGAAAATAGGAGATGGTGGGGGCCACGGCTGTCATGTCGATACGGTGGAAGCTGGTTCTCCGGGGAATCTTCCACCCGTACCAGATCAACGGCACATGGGAGTCGTTCCAGAACCCTGAGCCTGTAATATTGGTCCCTCCGTCTTTCTCCTGCCATCCGGGGTTAAGCACGACGAACACATCGCCGGAGCGTTTCGGGAAGAAGCCGTTCTGTATTTTCATAAAGACAGGGCTGCTGTTGCCGGCTTCCCGGAGGGCATGAGCGGTCATCACATGGCTGATACCGGAAAACTGCAACATGAAATCGGCTACCCTGTCCTGCATGGAATAGAGGTTGATGTTGGCGTCCTCGATCATCACGTGGTCGAGATAGATCTGGTGGTTGTGGAATCCTTTCACCCAGTTGGCCTCACCATAGATGACATTGAGATAGCTGCGCAGAAGGGTCATGGCCTGGTGAGGATTGAAGTAACCGGTGGGCATCTTCAGGGAGGTCATCTGTTTTACATCGTTGGAGATGCCGTGGGAGCCGGTGAGCACCACCAGCATGTTCTCACGGCCCACCTCTCGTTCCAGGAAAGAGAGCAGATGGGCGATGTCACGGTCGAGGCGCAGGAGGGCATCTTCCATCTCCCGGGAGTGGGCTCCGAAATTCCGGAGGATCCTGTGGTTGGCCGAGAAGGTGATAGCCAGGAAATCACAGGTGTCATCCTTGCCCAGTTGCTCATTGACGATGAGGTTGGTCACAAAATCTTCCGTGAAGGTATTGCCGAAAGGGGTCTCAGCGAGAAGGCCCAGGTTCTCCCGGCGGCGTCCCAGGTAAGAGAGCTTTTTCAGGTCATAAGGGAAGACGGTACGGCCCCGGAATCCTTCGGTCTTGTCGGCACTGTCAGGCAGGCTGGCCGTATACTCTCCCGCAGGCAGCAGAGGCTCCCATGTTTTTTCGAGGTAGGTGCGCGGCAGCTCTTTGGCATTGAACGCCTCTACCCAGCCGGGCAGGGAATCCATGTAAAACGTGCTGCTCATCCATGTGCCGCTTTCGTTGTCAAACCAGTAGGCCGCATTGGCCAGGTGACCGCCGGAGAGTACGGCCGCATCTGCATCCAGGGCTACCGAGAAGGATTTACCCTGCAGGCGGCTGCCCAGTCTGATCTCATCGCCCAGGGTGGAGGTGAGCAGATGACGCGGAGAGTGCTGACCATTGTCAAAGCTGCCGCCGACAGCCTTGACATCGGCGTCGGCAGTGCAGTAAGCACGCGTGTCATGCAGCGGCTCATACCAGTTGCTACCCACGATGCCGTGGATGTTGGGATTGGTGCCGGTCATCAGCGTAGTGATGCCGGTGACCCCTTCGGCAAAGAAATAATCATACCTCGCATTGTTGAAATAGGACCCTTCGGTCATCAGCTTGCGGAAACCGTCTTTTTCCATCTTGTCCCGGTAACGGTTCAACTGGTCGATGCTCAATGGATCGACGACGATGGTCACCACCAGACGGGGAGTAGAGGAGGGCAGCTTGCGTGAAAACTGTGAAAAGGCCTGCACGGTCAGCCCTGCGAACAACAGGAGAAAAACTATCATCCTGAAGTTCTTCCTGTACTTTTTTTCCGTTCTTTCCATAAATTCTCTTTGTTCTGCACGTTTTTTCAACCGCGCAAAAATAAACTAAATAGTTCATAGTTCATAGTTCAGAGTTCATAGTTCGTGGTTCGTAGTTCATCGGGACTCCACACTCCAAACTCTAAGTACTCCACATGCCGCAAATGCCATAAGCATTTGCGAGCATCCCCGCCCGGATGACTCCGGTCGGACGGGCTCGTCACTCTAACGAGATTAAGATCTCGAGAGTGACGGGACTCCAAACTTCTTTAAGGGTGCTGGGTGAAGAAGTTCGATGTGCCCCGTCCGAACGGATGACTCCGTTCATCCGGGCGGGGATGCTTGAAGGTTGAAGGGTGAGGATAAAAAAAGTCTAAAGGTCGAAAAGTAGAAAAAGTATGAAAAGTCAGCGATGATGCGCAAATAACTCCAACCTCTAGGCACTCCACACTCCAAACTTTTTGAGGGGTGCTGGGTGCTGGTTGCTGGGTACTGAGTGCAGGTTTGCTGGAAGGCGGAAGGCACGCCGGATGGTCAGTAGATGATCAGTTTGCGGGTTTCCGGGGCCGATCTTTCGGCAGCCACAGTGATCAGCCACAATCCCCGAATGCCGGCCGGCAGGGGAAGGATACTGCTCCCTTCACTGAGTTTTTTGTTATTGATCAGGATGATCTGCCGGCCCGCCGGTGAAGTGAGGGTGATGGTATAACGATCTTCCCGGGGCAGGACAAGACGCAGGGTGCTTCCGGCCCTGACAGGATTGGGGGAAAGGGTGAAAGTTGCTGCCGGGAACTGCTCTTTGGACAGGGGGCCGCTCATCAGTATCGTCAGCGTGACGAGAGAGTCAGGGGGGATGGTGATGGCAGAGAGGAGCTTGTCCGCATAGCCGCCGGCAGTGACCTGCAGGTCATATGTGCCGGAGATGCCGGGGCGTGAGAAGTATCCGGTGATACTGTCGGAAAAGGTGCAGGAATAGCAGGAATCGTCGTCGTGGTGGAGGATCACCAGGCGGGCCGGCACCGGAGCGCCTGTCAGGGAATCGGTAACATAACCGCTGATCCCCTGCAGGGCTTCCTCTATGAAGTTGAGGAGGGATCGTTTGTTGTAATCCCACATCGGGAGAAGATCTGCTGCCGGCGTGATCTTGGTGTTGTCCAGCTCGATGGTCACCTCGCGGCCGTGCAGGAAGCCTGTGACATAATCCTGGCGTCCGCCGCTGATCCGGTACCAGTCGCCTCCGTTGGTGACGCCGTTTTCGAGATAGGTCATGTAACCGGCAGGGGCATGGGCATGCACCGTGTCGGCATATTCCCGGGAGATGGCATAGAACCAGGCATCGTCAGCATGGGTGCGCTCGGAGGAGGTCCATGAGTCCCAGGGATAGTTGACCACTTCCGCTCCTGCATGAAAGTTGGCAGACATCACGAAATGGTGTTTTTGCAGGAACTGCATCATAGCCACGTTCTCCACGGCATAATCATGGTTGTCGGGATGGGGGCCTTCGACCAGGTCGGGGAAGTTGCGGTTGAGATCGATGCCTTCGGCATTGTAACGGGTGGCACCGGAGACGTTGTCATCACCACCGTGATAGGTGCCGTCGGGGTTGGCCAGGGGATTGATCCATATCTCCAGGCTGTCGACAAGGTGTTGTACCAAACCTCCCTGGTCGTAACCGCTGAGCAGCGAGTCGATAAGATGCAGGAGCATCACATAACCGCCGGTCTCATCCCCGTGCATGGAAGAGGTATAAAAGAAAGCCGGCTCATCTTCATCCGTTTCCACATTGTCGGAGATCTTCAAGGCCAGCAGCAGTCTTCCCTGGTAGCTCGTGCCGAACGTATCGAGGTGGCAGATGTCGGGATGGGAGGCTGCAAAAGCATGCATCAGGGAGTCATATTGCGGGTAGGTGGGGTAGACATCCCAGCCTCCGGCCTCCTCCAGCGAGGCAGCGGTCATCCGGCCTTTGGTGGCTGGTGGCAAAAGCAGTCGGTAAGGAAGTCCCTGCTCCAGGAAATAACGGAAGCCCTCCGTATTGGCATATGCCCGCACCGAGTCGCTGTCCACCCGGTCGAGGGAGAGATGATACGACAGCTCCCGCAGTACTTCCGCCGGTGGTCGGGGGAAGACGAAGCAAACCTCTCCGCGCTCTTTCAGGAGCTGCTCTGCGCGACGGAACTCTTCCTGCTGCCCCCGCAGGGACAGGAGCGGGGCGAGAAGGAGGAAGAGGACGAGGGGGAGGCGGGTCATGGATCAGATGTTAAAACGTATGTGGAGGATGTCACCGTCCTCGACGATGTAATTTTTTCCCTCAATGTGGAACTTGCCGGCATCCTTGCAGGCCTGCTCTGAACCCAGGGTGATGAAGTCGTTGTATTTCATCACTTCGGCGCGTATGAAACCCCGTTCGAGGTCACTGTGGATGACGCCGGCCGCCTGGGGAGCGGTCATGCCCTTGTGTATCGTCCAGGCCCTGATCTCCTTGGGGCCTACGGTGAAAAAGGTCTGCAGGTCGAGCAGATCGTAGGCGGCCCGCACCACCTTGTCGACACCCGGCTCTGTGAGCCCCATCTCCTGCAGGAAGGCCCGGCGGTCGTCAGGATCGTCCAGCTCGGCGATCTCTGCCTCCATGGCGCCGGCGATGACCAGAAGACCTGACTCCTCGCCACGGATGGCCTCCCGCACCTTGTCGACGTACGCATTGCCACTGACGGCAGAAGCTTCATCTACATTACAGACATACAATACCGGTTTCATGGTCAGCAGGAAGAGCTCGCCCACCACTTTTTTCTCTTCTGGTGAGAGAGAGAGCGTGCGTAATGGCTGGTAATCCTCCAGATGGGTCTTTACTTTCTCCATCACCTCCAGGGCAAAACGGGCCTCCTTGTCGCCGGTCTTCACCTGCTTCTTCAGCTTTTCGGTGCGTTTCTCCACCGACTCCAGGTCTTTCACTTGCAGTTCGAAGTCGACGATCTCCTTGTCCCTGACAGGATCCACCGAGCCTTCGATGTGCGGTAGGTTATCATCATCGAAACATCGCAACACATGGATCAGGGCGTCGCAGTTGCGTATGTCGGCCAGGAACTGGTTGCCCACCCCCTCCCCCTGGCTGGAGCCTTTCGTGAGGCCGGGGATATCGAGCACCTCCATCGTGGCAGGGATGATCTTCTCGGTGGGCTGGAATTTCTCCAGCTCGTAAAGACGCGGGTCTGGTACCTGGATGGTGCCGATGTTGGTTTTGCGCGATCCGAAAGCAAAGTCCGAGACCTCCGCCCGGGTGCTGGACATACAGTTAAAAAGGGTTGTCTTGCCCGTGTTGGCCAGACCGATGATGCCGCATTGCAGACTCATGATACATGATTTGATTAAGTTACAAAAATATAAAATAGTTTGTAGTTCGTAGTTCGTGGTTCGTAGTTCGTAGTTCGTAGTTCGTGGTTGGTGGTTCGTAGTTAAGGGTACGTGGTCAGAGAAAAACATTTTTCGTAACTTTATACCATATATTTGTTTGGTATGAATATTTTCACGATACGTCCGGAAAAAAAGAAGATCTTCATCCTGTTTTTACTCCTTTTTGTTTCAGGACCAACCCTTTTTTCGCAGATTCCGTTGAAGAAGAAGCCTGAACCGCCGCTCACACGGATCCTGTTCATTTTCGACTGTTCCAAGAGTATGTCGGGGAAATGGAACAGCGATAAGAAGATCAACATTGCCCGCCGGTTCCTTGCCTCCACGGTAGACAGTCTGCAGCATGTGCGGCATGTGGAGATGGCTCTGCGGGTCTTCGGACATCAGAGTCCCGTGCCGCCCCAGGACTGTTCCGACAGCCGCCTGGAGGTACCTTTCGGACCCAACAATGCCGGGGCCATTAAAAATATACTGAACTATCTCATCCCCAAAGGTACGACACCCATAGCGCGGTCGCTGGCGCTGGCGCCGAAAGATTTTCCCCCCTGTGACAACTGCCGCAATGTGATCGTGCTCATCACCGACGGCATAGAGGCCTGTGACGGCGATCCCTGTGCTGTCTCGCGTGATCTTCAGAAAAAAGGGATCATCCTTCGTCCCTTTGTCATCGGGATCGGCGAGGACCCGGCATTCCGCAAGACATACAACTGTGTCGGGCGTTATTACGATGCTGCCGATGAGAAGGAGTTCAACAATGTGCTCAAGGTGGTGATCCGCGAAGCCCTCGACCGCACCACTGCCCAGGTGAACCTGCTCGACAGCTACGGTAATCCCACCGAGACCAATGTGAACATGACCTTCTACGACATGATGTCGGGCAAGGTGATGGCCAACTTTTACCAGACCATCAACAACCGGGGCAATCCCGATACCATCTACCTCGACCCGCTGGTCACCTACCGTCTGGTGGTGAACACCCTCCCCCCCGTGACGGTCGACAGCATCCGCGTATATCCCCGCAAGCATACGATCATCCCTGTGGATGCTCCGCAGGGAAGCCTGAAAGTGACCTCTTCCAATACTTTCCGCGACGACATGGTCGTGGTGCGGCGTCACAACGGGAAAGAAATTGTCAATGTGCAGAAGATCAATGACAAAGAGAGGTATATCACCGGCAAGTATGATATTACCGTACTGGTGCTGCCGAGGATGAAGGTGACGGTGGAGATCAAGCAGAGTACTACCACCACCGTCGAGATCCCGGAGCCCGGACTGGTCAATATTTTCTTCCCCAAAGAAGGTTATGGCAGCCTCTATCAATTAACCCCCAACGGACAGGAATGGGTGACCAATCTTAAAGAGAATGTGACGCTCCAGTCCCTGAACCTGTTGCCTGGGAATTACATTGTAGTGTATCGCCCCCGATATTCCAAAAGCATAGAATATACCCGGGAGAAGAAGTTCAAACTGGAGAGCGGACAGAGCCTGACGATCCGGTTTTTCTGATCCGGATTAAACTTTTTCTTCCTGTAGCCGTCAAAGTATAAAACAGGATATCCTTGGAAAAATATACGGATAAAGAGCTTCTTTCTCTTTTTTCGGATCCTGCCACACGCGAGCTTGCTTTTACCCGCCTCATGGAAAAATACCAGCACAAGCTCTACTGGCAAATCCGGCGTATGGTCATTTCCCATCAGGATGCTGATGATATCCTCCAAAACACCTTCATAAAAGTATGGAACCACCTGGACAACTTCCGTGGAGGCTCCGAACTGTTCACATGGCTGTACCGCATTGCTACCAACGAAGCGCTGACTTTCCTGAAAAAGCAGAAAAGAAGCAGTTTCCTGCCCTGGTCGGGATATGAGAAAGAATTGGAAGAGACCCTTGAAAGCGATGAGTATTTCTCGGGGGATGTCATCGCCAAAAAACTGCAGAAAGCGCTCATCCGCCTGCCTGAAAAGCAACGGCTGGTATTCAACATGAAGTATTTCGACAACATGAAATATGAAGAGATGTCGAAAATACTGAACACTTCGGTAGGGGCGCTGAAGGCTTCCTATCATCATGCTGTGAAAAAGATCGAAGAATCTTTATCCCGGGATTAAACTTTTTTAGATCAATGCAGTCAAAGGAGTGTGAAGATGGAAAAGAAAAAAGAAGATATGGATCGTGTTCTCAGGGTCATAGGAGAGAACGGAGGTTTCCGGGTTCCGGACAGCTATTTTGAAGAGCTGCCGGGGAGGGTGATGGAGAAGATCCGCAGGGGAGAGGTGCCGGCATCCAGGCCGGTGGCGCATATTCACAGGCGAAGGATCCTCTCGCTGGCAGCTGCGGCAGTGATAACCCTTCTTTTTGTTACCGGCTTTCTGCTTCTTCAGGAACGTAACAGATCGGCCCGCGAAGAGGGAACGATCGCAAACGTAACGGCTTATCTGATCTCCGGAGATTTCAATGAACAGACCCTCTATGATTTTATGGAGGAGGAAAATATCCTTCCCGAAATGTCCGCTGTGACCCAGGATGATGACCAGATCATAGATTACCTGGTGAATGAGGGGGTGGACGAATCTTTACTGGCTGAATTGTATTAAAATCTTTCCGTTATGAAAACAAAATTTACATGGATCGTCTGTCTTTTTTTCGTTTCGCTCGCGTCGGTGCCTGTACAGGCACAACAGAATCCGTCACGTGCCGAACGACTGAACGCGCAGCGGGTGGCTTTCATCACCGAGCGGCTGCAACTGACACCTGAGGAAGCTCAGAAATTCTGGCCCGTGTACAATGAGTACCGGGATAAGAAAATGAAACTTGAAAAGCAGAAGGTCAAGCTGGTGCGGGATTATTCTTCGAGGGAATCCACTCTTACAGATAAGGAGGCTGCGAAGATCGCAGGAGAATATGTTGCTCTGGAACAGAAACAGGCCGACCTGCTGGTAGCATACAATAAAAAGTTCCTGGAAGTGCTTCCGGCACAGAAAGTGCTCAGATTATACAGGGCGGAGAATCAGTTCACTGTTTTCCTGCTGCGGCAGCTGCGGGAGCGCCAGCGCAGGGATAACCCTCCGCCTCGTAAGTTTTAGGTTTGGTTTTGGATTGAGTAGGTGAAGGAGAGGGATGTCATACGATATCCCTCTCTTTTTGTGCTATTGGTCCAGCGGTCCCACCTCTTTTTCTACCTCTTCGAGGATCTCGCATGACTTCACCACCTCTTTCATGGTGTTGTGGTCGGTATGCAGGGGCCGGTCAATATCCAGGAAGTCGACATGGCGGCGCACTACCTCTTTGGCTTTGGTGACCCCTTTTCCGAATTTGTAATCGCGGAAGTCGAGGGCCTGTGCGGCGGCCATGAACTCTATGCCGAGGATACCGTAGGCATTGTCGAGGATCTGGTTGTTCTTCAGAGCGGTGTTCATGCCCATGGAGACAAAGTCCTCCTGGTCGGCAGCTGCCGGTATCGACTGTATGCTGGCGGGGGCCGAGAGGATGCGCTGTTCGACGATCTGCATATCGGCAGTGTACTGGCTGAGCATGAGGCCCGAGAACATGCCGGCGCCCTTGGTCAGGAATGGTGGCAGGCCGGCGCTCAGGGCGGGGTTGTTGAGACGGTTCATGCGTCTTTCCGACATGACGCACACCATGGTGATAGCGGTGCCGGCCATGTCCATGGGCAGCGAAACGGGTGTGCCCTGGAAATTGGCGCCGGAGATCTGGGTGTCATCCTCCGGGAAGAAGACGGGGTTGTCGCCCACGCCGTTGAGCTCGGTCTCCACCTGGCTGCGGGCCCACGCCAGGGCGTCGTGGGCAGCACCGATGACCTGGGGCGTCGAGCGCATGGAGTAAGCATCCTGCACACGGTGCTTCACTTTGCCGGTCTCCAGGTCGCCGCCGTGGATCAGTTTCTGTATGGCGCGGGCGCTGCGTATGGCCCCTTTGAAGCCGCGGGCCTCATGCAGACGGGGCGTGTAAGGTCCCATGTTGGCCTTGAGCGCCTCCAGCGACATGGCTGCGGCGATCTCGGCCTGCTTGAGCCAGCGGGCCGCATCATAGAGGAAGAGCGCGCTCATGCCCGTGAGGAAATTGGAGCCGTTGATGGTGGCCAGGCCGTCGCGGGCCTGCAGGCCCGGGATGGCGATACCGGCAGCCGCCATGGCCTCATGGCCTTCCATCAATTCACCACGGTAGAAAGCTTTTCCTTCTCCCATCATCAACAGGGCGATCTGCGCCATGGGCGCCAGGTCGCCCGAGGCACCTACCGAACCTTTGCGGCATACATAAGGCGTTACCCCTTTGTTGAGCATCTCCACCAGCGTGAGCGTGATCTCGGGACGGCAGCCCGAATTACCATGGGCATGCACGTTGATGCGCCCCAGCATGGCGGCACGCACATGCTCCTCGGGAGCAGCCTCGCCAATGCCGGCGGCATGGTTGTATATGAGATATTTCTGAAACTCCTTGATCTGCTCGTCGTTGAGGATCACCTCCGAGAACTCGCCGATGCCGGTGTTGACACCGTACATGATCTCGTGCGCTTCGATCTTCTTTTCCAGCATGCGCCGGCAGACCCGTATCCTTTCAACAGCTTCGGGGTGTAATTTTACCTCTTCGTGATGCCGGGCTACCCGGACCACATCCTCAATGGTGAGGTCATAACCTGTGATGGTGATCATATCTCTCCTCCTTTTTATGTTTGTGCCTGAATAAGGCAAAAGTAAGAATTTCCTCCGTCAATCAGCCGAAAAAAAGGAATGCTTAGGAGCATAATGAGAAATCGAAAAAGTTGTAAAAGTCTTAAAAGTGAGAAGAGTCCACCCCAACTATGAACTATGAACTACGAACTACGAACTTTCTTCCTGTTCATCAGCCGGTAGGCAATGACGTAGAGGATCAGGATGATCGCAAAGAAATCGCTCACCCGGCCTATATAGTCGCCATGCCGGGTATAGAAGGTCATCTGGTCGTTGGCGTGGAGGGTGCCCCGGATCGCGTCGGGGGTCCACCATTGTGTGAGCTGTGTGGCTTTGCCTTTCTGGTCGATGAAACAGGAGATGCCGGTGTTGGCCGAGCGGGCCAGGCTGCGGCGTGTCTCGACAGCACGCAGACTGGCGTAGGTCCTGTGCTGGAAATAGCCGGGCGTATCGCCCCACCAGCCGTCGTTGGTGATGATGAACAGCAGGTTGGCACCTTCCCTGACATAACCGGTCACATATTCTCCGAAGATCGACTCATAACAGACAGCCACGCCCACCCTGAAAGTGCTGTCCGGAGATACCAGTGGAGTGCGTTCTTTCTGGGTACCGTAACCGCTCAGGCTGCCTCCCAGATCGATGAGGTAATCTCCCAGCAAGGGCCGCAGCAGCCTGGGATGGGGCATCATCTCGGCCCCTACCACCAGCTTGGACTTGTGGTAGATCTGTATGGTGGCAGTGGTGTCGATCTGCAGGGCCGAATTGAAGATGTCTTCCCAGGTGCCGTCGCTCCTTTTGCGGGCGGTGGGCGTGGGCTGGGGCCCCGGCGGGTAGAGACGCCAGGTGGTGGCTCCCGTGACAAATTTGACCCGGGGATGTCTCCTGACAAAAGCACGTATGCGGCGTATGCTCCTGCTGCGCAGCAGATCGTTCTCCACGATCCCGTCGTTCAGGGCCGTTTCCGGCGCTACCACATAATCGGTATGGGGGGTGACAAGTGAGTCGGCCAGATGAAGGATGATGCTCAGCTGTTCATCATTGGAGAGACCGGAGAACTTGTCCGTATAAGGATCAATATTGGGCTGAACGACCACCACCTCTACCGCCTCTCCCTTGTCACGGATCGTGTTGTAACGGATGAGCGACCAGGTGATAGGCACGGCCAGGAGCAGGATCAACAGGCCCAGCTCAAAGTATTTCTCACGCAGGGACCAGGTCTGTACGTAATGCTTTAAAATGATAAAGATGAGCAGATTGATAAAGAGCACCCAAAACGTACCTCCCAGAACACCGGTAAACTCGTACCACTGTACCAGAAAAATGTCTTTGGCAAAACCGTTGCCCAGGAGGAGCCAGGGGAAGTTGATCTGTATGTTCAGATAATAGTGCTCATAAGCGGTCCACATCACCAGGAAAGCAAAATGGCCCATCCTGTCACCCAGATTGCGGTGTACCACATGGACCAGCCAGATCACTACGGCCATCAGAAAACTGTTGATGATATAGGCAGCGATGGCGCCGGGGATGGTGGCGTTCCAGATCCAGTAGATGGTCATCAGGTTCCATATCAGAAAAGTGAACCAGAAAAGGAGGAAGACCCGTCCGGAACGGTACCGGGCTTTAAGCTGTGTGAAATGATCCTCCACAAAAAGCAGGGGTACCCAGGCAATGAACAGCACGATGCCGGAGAAAGAGCGGTAAAAGGGAAGGCTCAGCAGTACGGCGCCGGCCAGGAGTAAAAGGAAAACAGCCTTTTTTTTCATCATTGCCCTTATACTTGAACCAGTTTCTGTTTATTGACGAGGTAGACGCCTGTAAAAATAACAAATATCCAGAGAATCTGGTCGGCGGAGAGGCTTTCGCCGTCGGCGACGCCCCACAGAATAGCAAAGACCGGTATGATATAAGTGACCGACGAGGCGAAGATGGCAGAAATGTATTTCAGCAGGATGTTGAAAAGGGTGACAGCTAATACCGACCCCAGCAGGGAGAGCAAGGCTATGTACCCCAGGTCGTGCCAGACGATGCCCTGCTCCCTGATCACTTCGGGAAAGCCTGTGAAAACGAGGATAAACCCGGCTAACGGACCAACAATAAAAAAGATGCTGGCCACCAGCGTGATGCCGTCCAGGTCGGCCAGCTTGTATTTGAGGATGTTGACATTGATGCCGTACAACACAGTGGCCAGGACGATGAAGAGCCCGTAGAGGTTGGCCTGGTGGGCCAGGTCGACGCTGTGGTCGTAAATCAGGCCGGCGGCCCCGGCCAGTCCGAGCAGCAACCCCAGGATGTTGACCAGTAACACATGGCTGCGGAAGAAGAGCAGACCGATGATCAGCGTGAAGAGGGGCGTCAGGGAGTTGAGGATGCCGGCGAGCGAGCTGTCGATGTGGGTCTGCGCCAGGGTGAAGAGATTGGCCGGGATAAGGTTGCCGAGGATGCCGGAGATGATCAGCCACTGCCAGTGCTGCCGGCGTATCTTCCGGAGACGGGCCAAAGTCACCGGAAGGAAAATAAGCCAGGCAATGAAAAGACGCAGCGATGCCACATGCACAGAGCTGTAGGAGCGCAGCCCTTTTTTCATCAGAATGAAAGAACTGCCCCAGATCATCGAGATCAGCAGCAGCAGGATCCATTGCCAGTGTTTTTTTCTCAGGTCCATCGCCGGATTTTGGGACAAAGATAGAAGGAATAAGTCGAAGAGTCCAAAAGGTGCTGGGTGCTGGGGTCAAGGTAAGGTTTGATTCTGTAACTATGAACTACGAACTATGAACTGTGAACTATCAACTGTGAACTATGAACTATGAACTGTGAACTGTGAACTATGAACTATGAACTGTGAACTATGAACTATGAACTTTTTACTAACTTTGTTTAAAAACAAGAACCATGGAAGAATATAAGATCTATGTAGCGGGAGAGTTCCGTACCACGAACACCCCATTGTCCGTGACCAACCCCTATAACGGAGAGGTCTTTGCCACCGCGTGGCTGGCCGGGGCTGCCGAGCTGGAGGAAGCCATCACGGCCGGGCTGGCTGCCGAGGAAGAGATGGCTACCCTGCCGGTGTACCGGCGTTATGAGATCCTCTCACAGATCTCCGAGGCCCTGAAGAGCGACCGGGAGCGGCTGGCACGTGTGTTGGCGCAGGAGTCGGGCAAGCCTATGCGTTATGCCCTGGGCGAGCCGGATCGCGCCTCCCAGACCTTTCGTGTGGCTGCCGAGGAGAGCAAACGCCTGCCGGGGGAGTATATCTCTATCGACTGGACCCCGCCGGGGGCAGGCAAGGAAGGATGGGTGAAATATTTTCCCGTGGGGCTGATGGCCGGCATCTCCCCCTTCAACTTCCCTCTCAACCTGGCAGTGCATAAGATCGCGCCGGCCATAGCCGCCGGCAATCCGGTCATCCTCAAGCCCTCCCGCTCCACACCCCTCTCCACCCTGGAGCTGGCCCGCATCATGGATAAGACCTCCCTCCCCAAAGGTGCCGTTTCTATTCTCCCCATGGATCGCGAAGCAGGCAACCAACTGGTAACCGATCCGCACATCAAGATGCTCAGCTTCACCGGATCCCCTGCGGTAGGCTGGAAGATGAAGAAAGAGTCCGGAAAGAAAAAGGTGCTTCTCGAGTTGGGTGGTAATGCCGGCGTCATCGTCTCCGACACGGCCGATATCGACCTGGCCGTGGCCAAATGTGTCATCGGAGGCTATGCTTATTCGGGGCAGGTATGTATTCACGTACAACGGATCTATGTGCAGGAGAAGATCTTTGATGAATTTGCGGAAAAATTTTCCGAAAAGGTGAAAAACCTGCGCTTTGGCGACCCGCTCGATCCGGAGACGGAGATCTCGGTGATGATCGATGAGGAGAATGCACAGCGTGTGCAGGAGTGGGTGGATGAGTCGGTGGAACAGGGAGCCCGCATCCTGCTGGGAGGAAAGAAAAAGGATGCTTACTTTGAGCCGACCGTATTGACAAAAACAGCCACCGAAATGAAAGTGTGTTCCCTGGAGATCTTCGGGCCGGTGGTGACGCTGGAGCGATTCGGAGACTTCCAAAAGGCAGTCGACTTCATCAATGATTCAAGATACGGCCTGCAGGCCGGCGTTTTCACCAACCGTCTGGATGAGATGAACTTTGCCTTCAATCATATTAAAGTAGGAGGAGTGATCATCAATGATGTGCCAACATTCCGGGTGGATCATATGCCGTATGGCGGGGTGAAAGATTCCGGATACGGCAGGGAAGGTGTGAAGTATTCCATCCGTGAGATCATGGAACCGCGCCTGCTCGTGAAAAATATCCTTTAAAGAATATTACGGGCACCCCGGAAGGAGTGAAGAGCCGTTTTATCAAAAAAACGTATATTTAACCTCTCTTTTCATTTTTCCCCGAGAAAGTTAGATGACGTGTTGTGGAACTGACCTATTTGTTTGAAGGATTTCTCATTGGTATTCTGGTGTCATTGCCCATCGGGCCGGTAGGGATCAGTATTGTCAATAAGACGCTCAGCCGGGGACGACGCGCCGGTTTTCTGGCGGCGCTGGGGGCTATGACGGCTGATATGATCTTCTCGCTGATCGCAGTGGCCGGGATCAGTTTTATTGTCACTTTCATTGAGGAGAAAGTTACGATCTTCCGCATCCTGGGGGGATTATTTGTAATCTTCATAGGGGTGCGGATCTTCCGGGAAGACCCGGCCGGAACCTACCAGGAGACCGGCCGCGATACCGGTGTGGGGTTCGTGGATAATTATCTTACCACACTGCTGATGGTGCTCTCCAATCCCATGACGCTGCTGGCTTATATCGCTATTTTTGCCGGGATCAGCTATCCTCCCGGTACCCGTTTTATGGAGGGTCCTGCTGTGACCGTTCTGAGTTTGATTACTGCCGCTTTTGCATGGTGGTTCTCCCTTACCTATTACCTGGATAAATTCCGGTCAAAGGTGCGGTTGCGCTTTATTTTCTGGTTTCAGAAGCTGGCAGGCATCCTGATTACCCTTTTCGGTCTGGCACTGATCATCACCATGCTCCTGCCCGACAAAGGGTTGTAAGCTGGATTACAGTTCAAAGTGCCGCAACTCTTGGGATGCCGCGCGCGAGCCCGTCCGAATGGACGTTCGTCCGGGCGGGCACACTCGAAAATGAAATTTTCGGTGTCTTTGATCCCTTTTAAGTTGCGAGCATCCTCGAAAAACAGTAAATCTCGATTTACTGTTTTTCGGGATTCAGAGTTCAAAGTTCAAAGTTGTTTTCCTTCGAGCCCCGGCAAGCCGGGATCTCCGCTTCGCTCCGACTTCGAGCATCTTCATACCCTAACCTCTCGCGCCCCCTCTGTCCCCTAAAGGGGATGTCCGCCCACTCTCCGATACTCAGCGTGCGTAGGGTTCCCCCTTCAGGGGGTCAGGGGGGCGGGAAGGACAGAAAATGCATTATCTCCAGGTTGACTTATCATGAAAAAGAATATAAATGTAAGCCGGGTGCTGGATGCCTCGTTAACTCCATAGGACCATCGCTCTTCGCATTTCAAGCATCGAGCATCGAGCTTCAACCTTATACCTTCGCCCTTCCTCAGTCTCCGAAGGAGATGCCGATCCCTTTGGCGGTCTTCACGAGGGCGCAATCGGGGGTGATCAGTTTCTCACCACCCACCACCTCGGAAAAAGGTACCGATACGATATCGGGATGGCGGTAGGATACCATCCTGCCATAATCTTTTTCCAGCACCATCTCGAAGGCTTTCACCCCGAACTCGGTAGCCAGGATGCGGTCGTAAGCGTTGGGGATACCGCCGCGCTGCAGGTGTCCCAGGACGGTCTCCCGCATATCGGCCTCGAAGCCGTTCTCTTTCAGTTCGCGCATCAGGCGTGCTGCCGCTCCCATGAGGCGCAGGTTCTCGTAGCCCACCTCCTCACTCTTTTGCCCGGCTACGTCACCGCCGATGGGTTTGGCTCCTTCGGCGATCACCACGATGGCAAAACCACGGCCTTTGTTGTATCTTGACTCGAGACGTTCTACCACTTTGTTAATGTCATAGGGAATCTCCGGGATGAGACATACCTCGGCACCTCCGGCCACGGCAGCATGCAGGGCGATCCAGCCGGCATAGCGCCCCATCACCTCCAGGATAAGGGTACGGTTGTGGCTCTCGGCGGTGGAGACCAGCTTGTCCACCGCCTCGGTGGCGATCTGGACAGCCGTCTGAAAACCGAAAGTGAAATCGGTGGCCAGCAGGTCATTGTCAATGGTCTTGGGCACACCGATGATATTGAGGCCTTTCTCATAGAGGGCCTGCGAGATCTTCTGCGATCCTTCGCCGCCGATACTGATCACGGCATCTACACCCATGTATGAAAGTTTCCGGATCATCTCGTCGGAACGGTCCACATATTCCCAGGTGCCGTCGGGTTTCTTGACGGGCCAGGCGAACGGACCTCCTTTGTTGGTGGTGCGTATGATGGTGCCTCCCTGCACATGGATGCCGGAGACCCTCTTTTCATCCAGCACGACGATCTCGGTGGGTTCCCGCAAAATACCGTCGAAAGCCTCTATGCTGCCGATCACTTCCCAGTCCTTTTCCTTGGCCGCCCTTTTGACGATGGCCCGGATTACGGCGTTCAGCCCGGGACAGTCCCCGCCGCCGGTGGCTACTAATACTC
>JALVJE010000233.1 GCA_027028505.1 Bacteroidales bacterium | reverse complement strand
GATATCCGCGGCCCATATTGAATATCATGCCCGTATCATTGCGCAGAAATACATACAACGGGAGCTGATAAGGGTCTCTTCCGAGATACAAAAGCGTTCGTTCGATGAGACCGTCGATGTGGATGACCTGCTCAACTTTTCCGAGCAGGAGCTTTTCCAGATCGCCGAAGGATATATCAAGAAAGAGACCCTCAAGATCAACACTCTGGTACATAAGGCTATTGAGCAGATCCAGGAGGCCGGCAAGCGGGAAGATAATCTCAGCGGTGTACCCTCGGGGTTCACCAAGCTGGACCGTCTCACCTCGGGATGGCAGCCCTCCGACCTGGTGATCATCGCGGCCCGTCCATCGATGGGGAAAACGGCCTTTGCCCTCTCCATGGCCCGCAACATCGCCATCGATCATGAGCGTCCTGTGGCCATCTTCTCCCTGGAGATGTCCTCGTTGCAGCTGGTCAACCGTCTCATTGTGTCCGAGACCGAACTGCCGGTGAGCAAGGTGCGCAACGGCCGTCTGTCGGATGAGGAATGGAAACACCTGGAAGCCAATATCAAACAGCTCATCGACGCTCCCATCTATATTGATGATACACCTGCTATTTCCCTTTTTGAGTTCAGAGCCAAATGCCGGCGTCTGAAGATGCAGTACGATGTAAAAGTGGTGATCGTTGATTACTTGCAGTTGATGTCCTCTCCCAGCGACACAAGGGGTAACCGTGAGCAGGAGGTTAGCACGATCTCTCGTACCCTGAAGGCGGTGGCCAAAGAGCTGGATGTGCCTATCATCGCCCTTAGCCAGCTGAACCGTTCCGTGGAGCTGCGCTCGGGGAACAAAAGACCCCAACTATCCGACCTGCGTGAGTCGGGAGCCATCGAGCAGGATGCCGATATGGTGCTGTTCATCCACCGGCCCGAGAAATACAATATCCTGGAAGATGATGAAGGCCGCTCCACACGGGGGATCGCTGAGATCATCCTGGCCAAGCACCGCAATGGCCCCATCGGCGACATCCGTCTCCGCTTCAAGGAAGAACAGGCCAAGTTCGCCGATCTCGAGGAATGGGAAGATGCACTGGAGGAAGAGCCCAAAACGATGACACTGGAATCTAAAATGAACAAGGACGATGTCCTGCCCAGTAATGATTTTTACAACAACCCACCCTCCTTCGAACCCGGTGGAACACCTTTCTGATAAAATTACCGGAAACTTTACAGGATATCTTTCAACTCTTCCAGTTTTCTGATCTCATAGGAGGGATGGGTTTCATGGGCTTTCCCCCGGGGATTGAACAGTACCGTATCGATACCGGCGGCCAGGGCACCCCGGATGTCCGTCTCCGCATCGTCTCCGATCATGATCGAATCCCCGGCCTGTGAGCCGGTTTGCTGCAGGGCATATTCGAAAAAACGGGGGTGGGGTTTCAGGGCCCCGGCCATCTCGGAGGTGATCACTTTCCGGAAATACGGCTCCAGGCCACTGTTGCGGATCTTGGTGAACTGTACCTCATTGAAGCCGTTGGTGAGCAAGTAGAGCGCATATTTCGCTTTGAGGTATTCCAGTATTTCCATAGTGCCTTCGACCAGGCCTGTCATCTGCCGGCTGGTATTGATATAATCCTCATCCATTTTCCGGGCCAGTTGTTCATCGGAGAGACCCAGTTCCTGCAGGGTGAGAAAGAATCTCTTCCAGCGCAACAGCTCTTTTTCTATGCGGCCCTGCCGGTACTCTTCCCACATGAGATCATTGTAATGATGATACACGCTCAGCAGATCTTTCAGGGAGATCCCTTTTTTCTCAAACCCGTATTTTTTATAGAGAATACCAAAGGCGGCATTGGAATTGGAGGTGAAATCCCAGAGGGTGTTGTCCAGGTCGAAAAAGACGGAACGGTAGTTTTTTGAGGTCATAGGTTTTCCTGGTTATGCAAATAAACAGCTCGCCTGCAGAGAAAGGTCAAAATAAAGTATTATTTTTGTATTTTCAGAAAGATCCGAATCAGACATAATCCTTTTTATATATGCATTTCAGGGATTTTCCTTTTGACGAGGCGCTTCAGGAGGGTATTGCCTCTTTTGGTTTTGAAGAGCCGACGAAAATACAGCAGGTGAGTATCCCCCTTATCCTGGAGGGGAAGGATGTGATCGGCTGTGCCCAGACGGGCACGGGTAAGACGTGGGCCTATGCCCTGCCGGTGATACAGGCATTGCTGGAGCATCCGGAGCGGGAGCAGCATCCCTCGGTGCTGATCCTGGCGCCTACCCGCGAACTGGCTCAGCAGATCGATACGCAGTTCGAGGGACTTACCTATTTTATGGACATCAGTTCCATCGCCATATACGGCGGTGGGGATGCCATGGGGTTCGAGCAGCAGCGACAGGCCATTCTCCGGGGCGCGGATATCATCATCGCCACACCCGGCCGTCTCCTGGCACATATCAAGCTGGGTTACACACGGCTGGAGAAGATCAGCCGTGTCATCCTCGATGAGGCCGACCGTATGCTGGACATGGGCTTCAAGGATGATATCATGCGTATCCTGCAGCAGGTGCCGGAAAAACGGCAGACCCTTCTTTTCTCGGCCACCATGTCGCCCGATATCCGGCGCTTTGCCCGGAAGATCATGCATGACCCCGAGGAGATCAATTTCGAGGTCTCCAAACCGGCCGAAGGGGTGGAACAAGGCGTCTATTTCCTGAAAGAGACGGATAAGTTCGGGGTGCTGACGGAGCTGGTGAGTGACAAGGAACTGGAACGGGTGCTCGTTTTTTCTTCCACCAAGAAAGGGGTCAAGCAACTGGAGCGTGACCTGCGGCGGCATGGCGTGGATGTGCAGGCGATCCATTCCGACCTGGAGCAGAGCGACCGCAATGAGATCCTCCGGCGTTTCCGCATCGGCGAGGTGCCGGTGCTGGTAGCTACCGACGTGATCTCCCGCGGCATCGATATTGACAATATCGATATGGTGATCAACTACAATGTGCCGCACGATCCCGAGGATTATGTGCATCGTGTGGGCCGTACCGCCCGTGCCAAAAAGAAAGGCCGTGCCGTGACGCTGGTGGATCCCGAAGAGCACTACCGTCTGAAAAAGATCGAGCGGCTCATCGGCTATCCCGTGCCCCGGCTCAATGAAGAGCCTCCTCCGTCACACAGCCGCGGGCGGGGCGACCGGCGTGACCGGAGTAAGCGGGGCAATCGCCCCCAGGGGGGAAAGGGCGGAAGATCCCGCCACAGCCGCCTCCGGAGCCGCCGCAATGATAACCGTTCTTCCGGGAAAAACAAAAGATCATGAAGACTGCACTTTTTTCTTCTTTTCTGTTGATACTGATGATCTCCTTTTCTGGTTGTTCCGGCCGGAAAGACCCTGGTTCCCTCATTCGTGCCGGTGTCTTTTCCGGAAATGGTGCCAGCGCGGTATGTGTCACCGAGACCATGGAGGCTCTGAAGATCGACAAAGGCATCGTCCCCCGTGTCGTGACGGCTGCTGATATTGCCGAAGGGGCACTGGAGGATCTGGATGTGATCCTTTTCCCCGGTGGCAGCGGCAGCCAGGAAGCCAACAATCTGGGGGCACAGGGGATGAAAAGGATACGGGATTTTGTAATAAAGGAGGGGAAAGGCGTGGTAGGTATCTGTGCCGGCGCTTATCTGCTCTCGGACACTCCGGATTATCCTTGTCTGCATCTGAGTGGCCTGCTGGCCATAGACAGGGTGCATGACGCCCGGGGCGGAGCCCTGGCGGCCGTGACCCTCGAAAAAGATGCTTCGGAGATCTTCCCGGAACTTAAGGGCTATGATTCCGTTTTTATCCAGTATAACGAAGGTCCTGTGCTGGTGTCTGCCGGTGACGATATATCCTTTACCGTGCTGGCAGTGATGCAGACGGATGTGCATGCCAAGACCGGGGCGCCTGCCGGCATGACCCCCGGCAAACCTTACCTGATCGCTTCCCGTCCCGGCAAAGGGAGGGCTTTCCTCTCGGTAGGACATCCCGAGTCGACCCCCGGCATGCGGTGGATCGTACCCCGCATGGTGCGGTGGGTGACGGAAAAGGAGATGATTCCTTATCCGGTGGAGGTGGTGCGCCCCGGGCGTGATCATCACAGTATCGTTTTTGATGCTGCCTACAGGAGCAGGCAGAAAAAATTATTCTGGCAATTGTTTGATGAGGACCCTGCGAAACGTTTGGCGGCCATGAATGAGCTCCACGACATGCGCTCGCGTCCTGCTGTACGCTGGACCATGGGTATGCTGCGGGATGAGGACAACAGGGTGCGTTACAGAGCGGCCGAACTCCTTGCGGAGGACGAATATACGGCAGCCCTGCCGGATCTGCGGCAGGCCCTCGCCAATGAGCGGGATAAAACTGTAAAGGCCACCTTGGATTCTTGCCTGAAAAAGTTGGAGGCTATTGCTCCGGGGGCTAAAAACTGAATTGGTTCAGAGTTCAAAGTTCATAGTTCACAGTGGTTCTTCATTCGTCGTTCGACGATCGCCCTTCATCCTTCATCCTTCTTCTTCCCTTCCACAATGATCACATACTCTCCTTTGGGCTTGCCGGGGAGGTTCTCGAACTGTGATGCCAGCTCGCCGAGGGTGCCCCGGAAATAGGTCTCATGGATCTTGGTGATCTCCTTGGCTACGACCGCCCGGCGTCCGGCGCCCAGTCTCTCTTTCAGATCGGTCAGGGTCCGTAGAATCCGGTGGGGGGATTCATAGAGAACAAGGGTGTGGGGCAGGGAGGAGATCTCATTGAGCCGTTTGTTGCGGCCTTTTTTGGGCGGCAGGAACCCTTCGAAGAAAAAACGGTCGCTGGGGAGTCCTGAGTTCACTAACGCCGGCACGAAAGCGGTGGCTCCGGGGAGCGTCTCCACGGGGATCTCTTTTTCTATGCAGGCCCGCACCAAAAGAAAGCCGGGATCGGAGATGCCGGGGGTGCCGGCTTCCGAGATGAGGGCCAGGGTCTCGCCTTTCTCCAGGAGGGCGATGAGGGGTTCTGTCATACGGTGCTCATTGTCCTTGTGGAAAGAGAGGATCCTTTTGTCGATACCGAAGTGTTGCAACAGCCGCCGTGCCGACCGCGTGTCTTCGGCCACGATGGTGTCGGCCTCTTTCAACGCTTCCACGCCGCGAAAGGTCATATCGCCGAGGTTGCCTACAGGCGTCGGTACGAGAAGCAGCTTACCCATTCTGAAGACTTTTCAGCTTGCGCTCCACCTTCTCCCTGAACGTGCGGGCAGCCTCGCTCTCCGGGTCCCACCCGAAGGCAGTCAGGAGATCTTCCACCTCACTGCGTGTCTGTGCGCGACTGATGATACGGATCGTCTCCTCATAACGTTCTTTGTCGCCCCCGAAAAGATCCCGGATAAACATGAACTTTTCGTTCAGATTGATGATCTTTTTAAGATCGGAGACAGCGCTCTTTGAGATCTTCGAAGAGAGATCGCCGGAAGTGTGCTCTTTGCCCAGCTGCTCGTTGCGGTAACCATGCTGTGTATTAAGGGTGTCGGAAAGGGTTCTCCTGCCCTGGCCGCTTTTGGGTCGTGAGCTATCCTGTTTCCCGGTCATTGTCTCGCCTGCAGAGGCTTTGCTGCTGACAGGAGGGATCATTTCATCCTTCTCTTCCGGGATCTTGACCTCTTCCGCAGGAGTCTCCTGCGGCTCCTGTACCTCTTCGTGGGGTGGCTCAGGTGTTTCCTCCCGAAGCGGCGGCTCAGGAGGGTGTACGGTAGGGGTGGCAGGAGGAGCTTCCCGGGGCATTACCAGGTCCGGCGGAGAGGGAACCGTATTTACAGGCGGCGGTGGCGGAACAGGTACCTCTTCCAGCAGATCACTGAAAAGATTAAAGTTTTCCTGGAGGTTTTTCAGCTTGGAGAGGGCCAGTTGCATCTCCATCCGGCTGTCGGGGGCAGAAATGTCGATCTCACCGAGAATCTTCTCGATTTCTTCTATATCTTTAGAGAGAATTTGAAGTGTTCTTTTGAAGTTCATCACCAATAAACTATGTATATTGTATTCTTACAAAGGTATTGAATATGTCGGAAAACAAAAATACTTGTATTTTTGGAATAATAATTGTAGTTTTGTTTTTGTATAACGCTCATGGCTAAGCATTCTCCTCTTTTTTTAATTACTATAGCGGGAATGCCAAACCTTGAGCTTTTTTTATTGAAGAATGAATAAAAGAACGGCAATTCTTGTTGATGGAAGTTTTTTCCTGAAACGATACAAAACGTTGAAAAAGATCAGGAGCCTGGATCCGGTTAAAACTGCCAATGATCTGTGGGAGATGTGTTTGCAGCATCTGAAACAAGCTGATAAGCAACATGAACTGTATCGTATTTTTTATTATGATTGTCTGCCCTATGATAAAAAGCAGCATAATCCCGTCACACGAAAAGCCATTGACTTTTCAAAGACAGAGCAATATGATTTTCGGATCCGTTTTTTTGAAGAATTGAAAAAGAAAAGAAAAGTAGCTTTACGTTTAGGTGTGTTGGAAGATCATCGTAGATGGATTCTCAAACCTCAAAAAACAAAGGATCTGCTTTCCGGTAAGATCAAGGTTAAAGACCTTACGGAAGATGATGTGCAATATGACCTTGTTCAAAAAAGGGTAGATATAAAAATAGGACTGGATATTGCATCTATCACTCTGAAAAGACAGGTGGACCAAATAATACTGATCTCAGGAGATAGCGATTTTGTACCTGCAGCAAAATTGGCACGTCGTGAGGGGATAGATCTTATTCTGGACCCTATGTGGAATAGGATCAAACCCCATCTTTTTGAGCATATTGATGGTTTGTCTTCAAAAATTAATAAGCCTTGAGGTTTTAAAAGATTAGTGAATGTTCCTGGAAAGATCTGTTGGCAGCGGTAAGAAACAGGGATTTATCGAGGTGATCACCGGCTCGATGTTCTCGGGGAAAACGGAGGAGCTGATCCGTCGTTTGCGGCGTGCGCGGCTGGCGGGGCAGAAGGTGGAGATCTACAAGCCGGTGATCGACGAGCGTTATTCCCGCGAAGAGGTGGTCTCGCACGATGCCCGTTCGATACGCTCCACACCCGTGGAAACGGCTGCCAATATCCTTCTGATGGCCTGGGGCGTGGATGTGGTGGGTATTGACGAAGCACAGTTCTTTGACCACGGGATCGTGGAGGTATGCAACCAGCTGGCAGACCAGGGGGTGCGCGTGATCGTGGCCGGTCTGGACATGGACTACCTGGGCAAGCCTTTCGGGCCTATGCCTGATCTGCTGGCCGTAGCCGAGTATGTGACCAAGGTGCATGCCATCTGTATGCGGTGCGGTAATCTGGCCCAGTACTCTTACCGTAAGACGGCCGAGGGAGGACAGGTGTTGCTGGGCGAGAAAGACCGCTATGAGCCGCTGTGCCGGGCCTGTTACCTGGAAGCCCTGGAAGAAGACAAGAAGAAAAAGAAAACTTAACCTATGCCGGAATATACTGCAGGTGAGATCATCCGGGCTGTGGACGGCCGGGCCACAGGGAAAGTTCAGGGGACGGTCAGTGAGATCCTCACCGACAGCCGCCATATCGTTCATCCCGAAGGAGCACTCTTCGTGGCTTTGCAGGGCCCCCGGCACGACGGACATCGTTTTATAGATACCCTCTACCGGCAGGGAGTGCGTTATTTTCTGGTCGGTCACCTGCCGGAGCATACAAAAGATCTTCCGGATGCACTTTTCATCGTTGTGCCTGACACCCTCCGGGCCTTACAGCGCCTGGCAGGCATGCACCGCAGCCGCTATCCGCATCCCCTCATTGCGATCACCGGCAGCAACGGCAAGACCATTGTCAAGGAGTGGCTGGTGCAGGTACTGGCCGGGGAGAAGACCGTGGTGCGCAGCCCTGCCAGCTACAACTCGCAGGTAGGAGTGCCTCTCTCCCTGTGGCTGCTGGAGGAAGAGTACGATATGGTCGTTATCGAAGCCGGTATCTCCCGGCCCGGCGAGATGGCCCGGCTTGAAGAGATCATACGGCCCACGGTAGGCATCCTCACCAATATCGGTGAGGCACACCAGGAGAACTTCGACAGCCTGGAACAAAAACTGAAGGAGAAGCTGATCCTCTTCCGGAGGGCGGAGGCACTCATCTACCGGGCGGATGGGATTCTTGACAAACAGGTCAGAGATTATTTCAGGGATAACAGTATAAAGCTCTTTACCTGGGGAGGCGGCAGGGGGGCAGATCTGCAGGTGCTCGCTAAGAGGCGGGAAAAAGACCATACGGAGGTGCGTGTACGTTACCGCAACCGGACGCTGACGGCCCGGATTCCATTTACCGACGAGGCCTCCTTTGAGAATGCCATGCATGTGTGGGCGGCGCTTCTCTACGTGGGTTGTGAGCCTGACCGCATCGTCAGGTCGCTGGCAGGGCTGCGCCCCGTGGCTATGCGCATGGAGATAAAAAAAGGCGCCGCAGGCACGCTGTTGCTCAACGACTATTACAACTCCGACCTGCAGGCGTTGACCATCGCTCTCGATTACGTGCGGCAGCAGGACCATCACGGCCGCCGCACCGTGATCCTCTCGGATATCCTGCAGAGCGGACGCCCCACAGACAGCCTTTACCGCGAGGTGGCGGAGAAGATCCGGGATCACGGCATTGACCGTTTGATCGGCATCGGACCGGAGATCTCGGCCCATGCCGCCCTCTTTCCCGAAGGTTCTCTCTTTTTCCCCGGTACGGAAGCATTCCTGGAGGCTTTGCCCACGCTCACCTTCCGCGATGAGGCGATCCTCCTGAAAGGGGCACGTGATTTCCGTTTTGAGCGTATCTCCCACCGGCTGGAGGAGCAGGTCCATCAGACGGTGCTGGAGGTCAACCTGGATGCGCTGGTGCATAACCTCAACCTCTACCGGTCGCTGTTGCGGCCCGGCACACGCATCATGGCCATGGTCAAGGCCTTTGCCTATGGCAGCGGTGCCTGGGAGGTGGCCCGCACCCTCGAATACCAGCAGGTCGATTACCTGGCCGTGGCCTATGCCGACGAGGGAGTGGCTCTGCGACAAGCGGGCATCCGGCTGCCGGTGATGGTGATGAACCCCGAAGGATCGGCCTTCGACCAGATGATACGCTACTCCCTGGAGCCGGAGCTCTACAGCATGGAGGTGCTGGAAGCTTTCGAAAAGAGGCTGGAGGAGGAGGGTCTGCATGATTATCCGGTACATCTGAAGATCGACACAGGGATGCATCGTCTGGGATTCCTGCCGGAAGAAACAGCCCTTCTGGCGGAAAAACTGAAAGAGAACAGGCTCTTTTATGTGCGGTCGGTCTTCTCCCACCTGGCAGCGGCCGAGGATCCTGCCCATGATGATTTTACAAAGCAACAGATCGCCCGGTTCGCTGACACCGCGGGGAAGCTGCAAGCGTCGCTGGGATACAAGGTGTTGTGGCATATCCTCAACAGTGCCGGCATAGAGCGTTTCCCGGAGGCGCAGTATGATATGGTGCGACCGGGACTGGGGCTTTATGGCGTGGCAGCCACGTTGCAGGGAAGGGTGCAGAACGTGAGCACGTTCCGCAGCATCGTCACGCAGGTGAAAAAGGTGAAAGCCGGAGAGAGTGTCGGCTATGGCCGGGCGTATATAGCAGAGAGCGACAGGGAGGTGGCAGTGGTGCCGGTGGGATATGCCGACGGTCTGCTGCGCAGCCTCGGCGAAGGTCGTGGCAGCCTGTACATTGCCGGGCAGGAGGTGCCCATCGTGGGACGTATCTGCATGGATATGTGCATGGCTGACGTGACGGGCCTGACCGTGAAAGCCGGCGACCCGGTGGAGGTGTTCGGAAACCATATCTCCCTCCGGGAGATGGCTGCCCGCGGCGGGACCATCCCCTATGAGATCCTGGCCGGCATCCCGGCAAGGGTGAAACGTGTATATATAAAGGAATAACTGACGAAGGCAGAAGTATTAAGGCATCCGCCTACGCCTGCGGCTATGGGCGCCTACGCTAACCCCGATAGCTATCGGGACCAGCGACAGCCTTGCCTACCGGCAGGCAGGCGTGCGCACGAGGAAAGGCAAAAGAAAGTAGAGAACGATGAAGCGATGAAGCGTTTAAGCGATGATGCGAGAGCCTGATCTACAACTCCAACCTCCAGGCACTCCACACTCCACACTTCAAGTACTCCACACTGACGAAGGCAAAAGGCACAAGGCAAAAGGCAAAAGGGAATGATGGAATGATGGAAGGATGATAAAACGATAAAGCGATGAAGCTCCGCCTTGGTTCCGATGAATCGAACTACAGCGGACAAAGGATAATGCGAGTAACAACTCCAAACCTCAAACCACAAACTTCAAACCCTTCTGCGTACCTTTGCATAACAGCTTAACCCTTCTACATTCCACCCGGCCGGAACTCCCGCGGGGGGCGGCCATAGGGGGGATGTCCGAATTTTTTGTTTTCCTTCAGGCCCGGGAAGCTGCGCAGATTGTAGCTGAAGGTGAGCATGGCATAACGCTGCAGCACCACCGTCCTCATATCTTCTACATACGTTGCCGTAGAATTTCTTTGGATGCTGCGGTTCTGGTTGAGAACATCGGCTACCTGGAGGGCCAGCTCCCCCCGTCGGTTCTTAAAAAGATTAACGCCGGCACTGAGGTTCCAGATCCAGTAGTTCTTATCGAGATCGGCCGAGAGGCCGCTGTATACCTGCTGTGAGATATCGGACCCCAGCACCACGCGCCGGCGGATGATCCCCTTGATGCGGCCGGTGGTGGTCTGACCGAAATAGTTGTAGTTACTGGCCTGTTGCAGCGAGTTACTGATGATGTTGTACCTGCTGCGCGAAATGAGGGTGAAGTCGAGGTTCTCACTGATGTTACTGCTCCAGACAAAACCCAGCGTGAAAGCAGTGTTATGGGCGTAGTTGAGGTCCGTATTGATATAGCCGGGCTGGCGGCTGTAAGAGGTGGTCAGGTTGAAATTCATATTGCTCTTCAGCGCCTTTACGGGAAAGCCGTAGGTGATGAAGCTGCGGACGCTCCACTGGCCGTTGATATTGACGGGACGGGAGAGCTGGATGCCTGCCGGAACCTGGATGCCGGCAATGACCGTATCACGACGGGCGGTGAGATTCTGGGTGACAATGGCCTGGTTTGTCAGGGATCCGGCCAGCATAATAAAAAAGACGGAAGAACGCTGGCGGTTGATCGCAGAATAACGGAGGAAGAGGTTTTGCTGATACGAGGGAGAAAGATCAGCGTTCCCTGTTTTCAGGTGCAGGGGATCGCTGTTGTCAAGTACCTCCTGCATCTGGGAGGCCGCAGGCGGGTTGGTGCTGGTGCGGTATATGAGCGCCAGGTTCCGGCCCATGGCCATACGGTAGCGCAAAAAAGCCATGCCCTGGAGACGCAGATAGCGATTGACGATCTCTCCCTCACGGGGATAGGTCTCATCACGTGTGAGCGTTGAAGACTCCAGGGAGACACGGGTGGTGAGATTCAGCTTATCCTGGCGGTACAGATAACCCACACCCCCTTCCTGGCTGACAAAACGGCTTTTGAACTTGTTCGACTGCAGCGTGTCCAGTAAACTATAATCCAGCGTGAGAGTATCATAATTCAAGGTCTCCTTGTCCGAGAAAGAGGGCCGGTAGGATTGCTGGTAATGGAACTCCAGGAGGCTCTTTTTGCCCAGGGGCTCGGTGTACATCAGGTTGCCCGAGACATTCCATCCGTCGGCATCCAGATGGGAGAACTGGTCGTTGGCATGGGTCAGGACCTCCTTCGTGAAAAAGGTGTCTGCCGAGATAAAATAGTTGTTCCCTTTGGACTGGTTGTAACCGCTGTTGATATTGAGTGACAGCGTGCGCCCCTTTTTGGAGAACTTGTGGCGGTAAAGAAAAATGCCGGAGTAGTTGAGTCCTTTTAGGTAGGAGTCGAAATAATTGCGTGTATTGTTAAGAAACTGATCTTTCAGGGAGGTCTCCCCATCCACGTACGAGTATCCGTCATTCCTTTGCAGGGTGAGGCGGGGCCGGAAAAGGATGGAGTTGTTATCATTGATCCGGTAGTCGAGCCGCACGTGGAAACGGTGGTTGGTGTTGGTAGCCCCGGTCACCTCCTGTTCATGATAGATCTGTCCCGAGTCGCGGTCGGAGATATAACTGCGGAGCAGTTCCTGGTCGGCATGGTTGCTGGTCCTGTTGAAGAACCAGCTGCCGGTGACCTTGATCTTTTTATCCCACTCGTCCGAATAGTTGACCCCCAGGGCGTGGGTGGTGGTGATGCCGGCCTGCGGGGTGACCAGAAAATCGCCCGTGCTGCCACCACCACCTCCGCGCGGAGCTCCTCCGGTACGGCGCCCGCGGAACCTGCTGCTGCCGGAGGACATCACACCCAGCAGATCCTCGGAGGAGAAATTTTGTTGGTTGATATTGTTGCTTTGCCCTACGATGGAGATGCGGCGGGCCTCTTTGAAAATATTGATATTGCCGCCAACGTGGTAGCGGCCGTCGCTGCCATAGCCGCCGTAAAAACGTCCGAAGGTGCCGTTGCTCATGCCGGGACGGGTGATGATATTCATTACCTTTTGCGTGTTGCCATCCTCGAACCCAGTGAATTGGGCCTGTTCGCTCTGCTTGTCGAAGACCTGTATCTTGTCGATCACCTCGGCGGGCAGGTTGCGCAGCGCCGCCATGGGATCGCGGTCGAAGAAAGGCCGTCCGTCCACCATCACCTCCTTGACATCCTCGCCATGGGCCTGCACCTTGCCGTTCTCGATGACCACGCCGGGGAGTTTTTGCGCGAGCTGCTCGGCGGTAGCATCACGCGTCACCTTGAAGGCGGCGGCATTGTACTGGGTTGTATCCCCTCTTTGTTCAGCCTGGGGGATCTTCCCCTCCACGGTCACTGCACCGATGGATACGGTGTCTTCTTCCAGGACCAGATCGCCGAGGGAGAGGTCACTGCGGACGGATATCTCTTTTTGCAGGGTTCTGAACCCGATGAAGAGGACCTTCAGGAGATAATCTCCCGGGGATACATTCTTAAAAAGGAAATCTCCTTTTTCGTCACTGACCGTGGCATGAGAGAGGGTGTCACGGGGATGCGAGAGGAGGATATGGGCTCCCGACAAAGGTTTGCCACCGGCCGCATCGGTGATGTGTCCGTTCACCCGGTACTGCGCCCGTGCAGGATATGCAGCAAGTAACAGGAACAACGTCAGCCGAAAAATCTTCTTCCCAGACATGACAATGGGTTTAGGTGATCCCTCTGTCTGATTGACAAAGAGAAAGGTTGTTTTATTCCGGTGATCTGGCCTTTTGTGCTTTCTTTTTCTTCCGCCGGCCAGCCCACATGAGGTAAAAGTAAAGCGGAAAAGTCTGTGCCGGAGTTTTCATAACAGACGGGTTTCAGGTGAGAGCTTGGGTACTTAAATTTAATCCAAAAGCGGCAATGGAAAATCGTAACTGCTTTTTATTGCTGATCGGGCTTCACTTCAGCTAAACATTGGTTCAGTTTTTTCGCTTTCCTATGCTTAACAAAAAATTATTATGAAAGATTTCCCAAAAATTCAGAATGGATGATTTTATAAATGAAGAATAGTGATTTGATCTGAGCGAGGATCAGATCTTTTTTCTACGAAGAAATATTTTACGATTAGATGATGGAATGTTGCATGAATAAAGAACTCTTCGTATTTTTACGAAATACGAAGAATGTTTCTTGATTTTTGTTTTTTTCTGTTATTCACATATAAAATAATTAAATCTTTTAGATCATGACTTTCTCGAAAAAAACAGAATTCCCGGAGCGATTACAGCAGATCTCATCTGCTGCCCGGGCCCTGGCACATCCTGCCCGTCTGGAGATACTCGATTATCTGGCCCAACACGGGAGAACAGTGAGCGGGGAACTGGCTGGAAAAATTCCGCTCAGTCCGGCCACTGTGTCCCAACATCTTAACTTGTTGCTTTCGGTAGGACTGATCCGGGGCCAAAATTTTGGTAAAAATGTTAATTATTGGATCGAGAAGAAGAGGGTTCTGGAAATGGAGGAAATGTTACATCATTACCTTTGGAAAGTTGCAGCTTTTACGGTAAGTGGTGATAAAGAAATACAGGTGTAATGAAAATACTCATCCTTTGCACCGGCAATACCTGCCGCAGTCAGATGGCCGAGGGTTACCTGCGTTCCCTGGATCCTTCCCTGAAACTCTATTCGGCCGGCACCGAGCCCGGCAGGCAGGTACATCCCCTGGCCATACAGGTGATGAAAGAAAAGAATATTGATATCTCGGACGGTCAACCGAAATCGGTCAATGATTTCATCCACATCCCGTTTGACTACGTTATCACAGTGTGTGACGGGGCGAAGGAGGCATGCCCGGTCTTTACCGGCGAGGTGAAACACCGCCTCCACATCGGTTTTGACGATCCGGCAGAGGCCACCGGCACCGAAGAGGAGGTGCTGGCCGTCTTCCGGAGGGTGCGGGATGAGATCATCAGGGATTTCGGGAAGTTTTATGATGAAGAGATCAGGAAGTGAATCGCCGTGCAATACATTATTGCTTAAACTTTTAATGAATACCCATGAAAGTATTAGCCATTTACGGGAGTCCCAGGAAGGAGGGCAACACGGCCAGGATGATGGATGCAGCCCTCTCCGAGTTCCCTCGCGAAGCAGAAATACACCGCATCTACCTGGGGGAACTGAATTATTCGGGTTGTGGTCCCTGCCGGGAATGCAAGACTACCGGCAACTGTGTGATCGATGATGATATGCAGGAGGTCTTCCGTGAGATGGTATGGGCGGAGGTGATCCTCTTCGGCAGCCCTTCCCAGTTCTCGGATGTGAGCAATGAGATCAAAAGACTGATGGAACGCACATGGTGGATGAAAGGAGTGCTGCGTAACAAGATCGGGGGCTATGTGGTCACCGGTCGCCGCTATATGGAAAGTACCCTGAACACCCTACATGCTTTTATGCTCCGGCACCGCATGATCCTGGGGGGCAGCGGAGCCCTGGGATTCACCTTTACGGAGATGGGAAGTATCGATATCGACCCGCTGGCGATCAGGGATGCACACGGTACCGGCATGCGGCTGGTGGAGTTGTATGAGCTGATCTATGGGGGCCGGAAGGAAGAAAAGAATGATTGAATGCTTCGCCCGACGAAGTCCCGGCAGCGCCGTCGTCAATCCTTTGGCGGCCGATGGTAAACCGGGACGAAGGCGGGAATGAATGCTTGAATGATTGAAAAATGATCAGATCATGTTAGAATATCAGATCACAGCCGAATCCGGGCCCGGCGGAGAAGCAACGGCCCGGGCCAAAAAGACGGAGATCCCCTTTGATGCCGCGGCAGAAAGCGGAACCCAATATCCCAATCCGGCCGAACTCTTCCTTTCCTCCTTTGCTGCCTGTGTCCTGAAAAATGTAGAAAGGTATTCGCACATCCTTCATATACCTTACACCAAAGCCTCCATTTCCGTGAAGGGATGGCGCAGGGATGTCCCCCCGGCCATGGTGAAGGTGGAATATGAACTTACCGTCTGGTCGCGGGAAGAGGAGAGACGCATCGACCTGCTGCACCGGAATATCGAAAAATTCGGTACCATTTACAATACGGTGAAGGCAAGCTGTGAGGTCACCGGCACAATGATCCATAAAAAAGAAGATCTTTAGGTGAACAAATGCTCACAATATAGTGCCTCCCCATACGGCAATATCTTAAGGGATAATTAGAAATAACCGTAAGGGAGAGATAGTCAATCAGATAAAATTTATTTTGCAAAGTATTTGTGAATTGAAACAATCATTATACATTTGCAAGCGAATATTTACTTACATATTTTTCAAAGATGAAAGTAAAAAAGATCCTTTCCGGAATTATTACGGGTCTGTTGATCAGCATGGTGCTGCATGCACAGCAGGATACGGTCCTTACACCCGGAAAACCGGCCAACAACCCGTACATGATAAATTTGTATCATCTGGAGCCGGTATCCCTGCCGAAGAAGTCCGTCTCCGTGCAGTTCTTTATGGACAGCCCCCATTATTATAAATGGTATTCCCCGAAGACGAACAAGCCGGAAAAGCTTTCGGACAAAATGGTGGTGAACGAGATCAATTTTCATGGAAGGGGATACTACGGGATCACGGACAAATTGGATGTTTTTCTGGACCTGCCAGTCCGTGACCTACACTATTATTCACCCATGGGATTCCGTTCCGGTGTTGGCCTGGGGGATATAGCGTTCGGCATCAACTGGAATTTCAGGCCTTTGAACAGGGACGGCAGGAACAGTCTCTCTACGGGGCTGACGCTGGGGTTCCCTACCGGAAAATACAAAAACCTGGATCCGGATCAGATGGCACTGGGAGAGGGGGCTTTCCGTATTAACGGGAACTTCACCGGTCTTCACCGGTGGGACAGGTATTCCCTCATTTATTCGGCTTACTATGAGTACCGGACCAATCATTCCGGAATGCATATCGGTGACAAGACCGGAGCATACGGAGTTTTTCAGGTACCTTTCACCACCCCCCTGGGTAATTTTGGGGTGGAGGGTTCCTTGTATACTTACTGGAAATTTAAAAACACCGATCAGGGGAACACTGTTCCCAATACGGAGGACTATGCGGTCGATCTGGGTGTGGGGGGCTGGTATAATTTCATTGACCGTTTTTATTTACGTTTCCATGTTCCCTTTGCCGTTTTCCGGAACAACGCCTGGCTTACCCAATACCGTGTCATGATCCAGTTGGACTATCTTTTTTAAACGGATAATATCATGAAAAAAATACTGTTACCCATCGATCCGTCTGAATATACAAAAGTTGCCTGGTTGTACGCCCTTGACATTGCCAGGCTGCACAAAGCTTCTCTGGAAGGCATAGGCATACTGGACGTCCTTGATATTGCCGAACAGGCTGCCACTTTTTTCCCGCTCCCGCAGGGTACCGAAGGACATGTGAAGAAAGAAGAGGAGTTGCTGGCAGATGCCAGAAAGAAGGTGGAGAGGGAGCTGCGGATCTTCAAAGAAAACTGCAGGGAGGAGGGCCTGCGTTGCCGGGCAAAGATCATGGAAGGGCGTCCCGATTTTATCATCGAGAAGGAAAGCAGGTACAATGATCTGATCATCATGGGTATGCGCAACTTTTTCCATTTTGAGACCAAAAAGAGGCCGGAAGTATCCCTCAAGGAGATCATCGGCTTCATCACCACACCGGTGCTGGCCGTCCCGGGATCATACCGGCCCCTGCGCAAGGTGCTGATCACTTATGACAGCAGTGTCCCTTCTGTCTCGGCTGTCCGGCAGTTTGTCCGGATGACGGCAGGCATGCAATACGAGATCATCCTGCTGACCAAGAGTGACAGTGAAGAGCATGCCATGGCAGAGATGGATAAGCTGGAAGAGTATCTTTCCCATCATGGTGACCGGCCCGTGACACGCCGGTGGATCTCTCATTCCCTGCGAAAAACTGTGGGGGCAGAGTACCTGGACCAGGTGGACCTGGTGGTTTGCGGAAAATATTCCGGAAAACCCGTCAAAGAATTTTTCGTCGGGAAGTTCACCAATTATCTTATCGACCAGAACCGTACGGCAGTCTTTATCGGACAATGAACCGTACGCTCCAACAGAACATAACGTTTCAGAAATTAAAATTTATTACGAATGGGAATGTTACATATCCAAAAGAAAATGAAAACAAGTGTCGGACATCTCCTTACAGGAGCAGCAGTGGTACTGATGCTGGCGGGTTGTGACTCGCTGAAAAAGGACCGCCCCGTGAAGGATCCCGTGTTCATGGGGTACATTGAGAACACGCAGGTCAATGTGACCACCCGCATTCCGGGACGGATCATGGAGATCTTTGTGGATGAAGGAGATTCGGTCAAGGAGGGGGACACCATCGCACAACTGGACACGCGACCCATGAAGGCACAGCTGTCGGCCCTGGAGACCAAGCTGGCCAACATCGCTGTCAACAAAAAGAGGATCGAACATCTTTACCAGGCCGGGGCCATTCCCCAGCAGAAACTGGATGAGATAGAGACCGGTTATTCGATGCTGGCCGATAACATACGTGCCATGAAGATCAACATTGCCGACATGACCATCCGGGCTCCCATGGACGGGATCGTTACCGTAAGGGTGCTGGAGGTCAATCAGATGATGCCTCCGGGGATGCCGGTGGTCATCGAGACCGACCCCGAAGGCACATGGGCCCGCTTCAATGTGCCGGAGAGCTACCTCGACCAGATCAGCCTCGGCAAGGTCTTTCCCCTGAAGAGCAATGTACCGGGACTGGTCTTCACCGGGAAGGTCATCCAGGTTTTGCCAATGGCCGACTTTGCCACTTTCACACCTACCGAGTTACGGGGGGAGAAAGATGTACGCACCTTCGACGTCAAGATGAAGATCCTGAAGAACATGCAGGAATGCAAGCCGGGCATGTCGGTCTATCTTACTCTGAAACCTTTGAAAAAACAGGCTGAAAACAGCAATTAGATGATGAAACCTGTCAAGATCATAGCGACCATCCTCCTGAGGATCGTGCTGATATCCCTGGCGTTGCTGTTGTTTTTCAGCATGATGGCTGGCATGTACTATCACAACGGCCCGCGCCATATCAAAACGGCCATTGTGGATCAGGACCATTCGCCGCTGAGCCGTTCCATCATTCACAGCATCCGCTCTTCCGATTACTATGATGTCCGGGGGCTGGTGACGGATTACCACACCCTGCAGCAGATGATCGATGGGGGTCAGGTGGATGTAGGCATTGTCATTCCTTCCTATGCCTACCGGGATGTGATGAACCACCGGGGTGTACGTATTCTGTTCGTCGCCGACGGCACAGCCAACCCGATCATCCCCAACATGGCCATGATGATGCTCAACAAGATCATCATGACCCTCAACAGCCAGCTCTCCATGCACCTCAGGGTAGAGGACCTGGGATCCATCCCCAACGTACGGCACCAGCCGTCACCGCTGCTGCGGGTCAGCAGTCGCGTCTTTTACAACCCTGTGCTCTCGATGGAGAAAAGCATGCTGCCGGCCTTCATGGGGTTGGCGATGCAGATCGTCTCCATGCTGATCGTCCTGTTCGCGCTCATGGGCACCCTGAGCGTCATCCGCAGAAGACTCTCCTACATCACCCAGGCCCGGCAACTGCCGGTGAAAACGATCCTGCCTCCTTTTGTCATCAGCTGGATCATCGTCACCACCGGGATCACAACAGGTTTTTTCGGGACCATGTATCTGTTCGGCGTACCGTTCGATCAGCAGACGCTGTGGAAAGTGGCTGCGTTGATCGGTCTCTTTGCCCTTTCCATGGAGAGCATGTCTTACTTTCTTTCCCTCAATATCCATAACGGAGCGGTGCTGGCAGGCATCATAACACTTATCGTTATGCCGGCTTTTATGTATTCCGGCTTTCTGATCCCCGAAGAGCAACTGGCATACTGGCCCAACACCATAGGCAGCTGGTTTCCCCTGCGGTATTACCTGCATGCGCTGTTCCCCGTATTCAACCATCAATTGCCCCTGGATACTGTCAGTACTTATACCCGCATCCTCTGGAAATTTGTGGCCCTGTTCCTGACCCTCTCTTTCCTGTCCATTATTATCGGCCGGTTTGAAAGGGTCCGTCGCAGGAAAAGATACATCCGTGAAGAAAGAATATCGATCAGAAAAAGAATGAACGCATGAACCGGAAGATCATTATATCCATAATGTTAAGCCTGGCTGTGTTTACCGGGACTTTCCGGAGCCAGGCACAGCAGCAGGTTACGTTGGATGAGGCCATCGATCTGGCCCTGAAGAACAACCCGGCGGTCAAGGTGGCACGCAACCAGGTAAGCATCGCCACTGCCAAAAACACGCAGGCGCGTGCCACTTTGTATCCCCAGGCCGACGTGCTCTCCAAATATTTCTTTTCCAACAACCTGCCGTCCATGTATCCGCTGGAGGGGGTCAGTGTGCCGGTAATGAATAACGGTACCCCTACGGGGGATAATATCATCATGCATCCCATGGCTCCCTATCCGGACCGCTCCCGCGATGTGCTTACTTTTGATTTCAATGTGGTGTATCCCATTTATGCGGGGAAAAAGCGGGTGAATGCCGTGGCCAGTACGGAAAAATTGCAGGAGGCTTACACCAGTGATCTGAAAAATACCGAAGAGGACCTGCGCCTGAAAGTAAAAACGGCTTACTACAACAACTTGTTGCTGAGCGAGGTGATCGATGTGTATCATCAGATCCTGGACCAGTTGAACAAGCATCTGGCTCTGGCGAAGATCGCTTACAAGGAAGGTGTTCGGTCGGAGTTTGATGTGCTGAATTTCCAGAGCAAGATCGAAGAGTTCAGACACCGCCTGGTGGAAATGGAAGGGAAGCAGGTGATCGCCCGGACGGCACTGAAGAACCTGCTGGCCTTGCCCGATACGGCTGATATTATGGTTGCCGGTACGCTGGAAGACCAGATCGGACGCACCGGCACCCCTCTTCTTTATCTTGAGGATGTCCGAAAAGGGAATTATAAGTTGCAGAGCCTCCGCTATCTGGAAGAAGTGCTCGATAAGAAGAAAGAGATCGAAGCGGCCGGGAAACTGCCTACGATCTTTACCTTTGGCAATTATCACATCTATCACGGTATGGATTTTCCGCCCTTTGACCAGACCTGGCGCAACGGTTTTGCCGTAGGAGTGGGACTGAAAATAAACCTCTTCGACGGCAACCGGACAAAAGGAAAGGTGGAGGAGATGAATGCCACCATCGACCGGATCAGGAATTACCAGGAAGGCCTGGACCTGCAGCTGCGCTACCGGTATAACAAGGCCATCGAGGACATACAGTCGCTGAATGCCCAGAAAAAGGCCGCACAGGAACACCTGCGGGTGGCGGAAAAGGCGTATCATATCGCCGAAGTGGGGTATGAGAACGGTGTCATCACCAATATCGAGCTCAATGATGCCCAGCTGAATGTCGCCAAAGTGAAACTATCATTGCTCAACATTGACAAGGATCTGTTGCTGGAGTATGCGCAACTGCAGTATCTGAGTGGTAAAGAGTAATGATCTGATCCCATGAAAAGAAGCAGGAGCGCATATTTTTCATAACTTTATCTTTTAAGGGAAGTACATAATTTTATTGTTTATGGCAACTATCAGGCAATCCACAGAGATCCGGAAAGAGCAGATCAAAGAAGCGGTCCGCATGATCATCTATGAAAAAGGGTTCAAGGGATTGTCCATTCATAATCTTTCAGCAAAACTGGGACTGAGCGAAGGGGCGATCTATCGTCATTTTGAGTCGAAAGAACAGATCCTTTTTGATATCGTGTTGGATGTCAGGAAGGAGATGATCGAGAATATGAGGGTGATCGCCCTGAAGGATACCTCCCCCGACGAGCGGCTGCATGAGTTCATGTGTTACCACA
>JALVJE010000232.1 GCA_027028505.1 Bacteroidales bacterium | reverse complement strand
TTCTCTTTCCGCAGGTCCCGCACATTGCCGAAGGTAGGGCCGAACATGGGGTGGGTGGAGACAAAGCGGCGCGAGCAGCCTGCATAGAATTTCTTCAGGCCGTTCTTCACCGAGGCGATGTCGGAGAGGATGGTATGCTCCGGCAGACGGGGGATCACCTCGTGGAACACCTCTGTGGTCTTCTGCAGGTTGACAGCGTTGATAAACAGGTCGGGATCGAAGTCCGGGATCTCCTCAAACCCTTCCAGGCGGCGGGTGCGGAAGACGTACTTCATCTTTTCATTGTCGCGGTCGTAGATCGCCACCTCATAGTCGAGGCAGAGCGACTCGGCCAGCCAGAGGCCCATCTTGCCGGCGCCGAGGATCAGGATCTTCCGTATGTTGTGGCGGGGTTCCCCGTCGTTTCTTTCCATCGTCATCGTTTATGCGTAAGCTTTGTGTATGAGCATCAGGTCGGCCAGGGTGATGGCGGTGACGGCCTCGACGACGGGCGGCACGCGCAGGGCTATGCAGGCGTCGTGGCGGCCTTCGATGAGCAGTTCCTCCATCACGCCCGTGGCCATGTTGACCGTCGTCTGGGGCAGACCTATGCTGGAGGTCGGCTTGACGGCGAGGCGGAAAACCACCTCGTTGCCGTTGGTGATGCCGCCGTTGATGCCACCGGCATGGTTGGTGGCCGTCTTTCCCGAGGTGTCGGTAAAACGATCGTTGTGCTCGCTGCCGCGCATGGTTGCCGCGGCAAAGCCGGCGCCGAACTCCACGCCTTTCACCGCTGGGATGGAGAAGATGGCATGGCTCAGCATCGCCTCCACCGACCCGAAGAAAGGCTCGCCCAGGCCCACCGGCAGCCCCTGCACACGGCACTCGATGAGCCCGCCCACGGAGTCATGCTCCTCGACGGCTTTCGCCACCGTGGCCTCAATATCTTTCGAGCCGCCCACCTCCAGGAGGGTGGCCCGGATGGTCACGCCTTCGAGCGCGCGGGCCGCCACGACACCTGCCGCCACCAGGGCCGCCGTCAGCCGGCCGGAGAAATGGCCGCCACCCCGGTAGTCGGCAAAGCCCTTGTACTTGCGGCGGGCAACGAAATCGGCGTGGCCGGGGCGGGGTACATCTTTCAGGTTGTCATAGTCGCGCGACCGCACGTTGGTGTTACGTATGAGCAGCGTCAGCGGGGCGCCGGTGGTATGACCGTTGAAAAGGCCGCTGACGATCTCTGGGATGTCGGGCTCGCGGCGGGGTGTGGTGCCGGCGGCGCCGCCGCGGCGGCGGCTCATGGCCTCCGTGAAATCCTCTGGCGCCAGCGCGATGCCGGCAGGACAGCCGTCGACGACCGCCCCCACGGCCGGGCCGTGCGACTCGCCGAAGATCTCCACCGAAAAAAGTCTTCCGAATCTATTCATGAACGATCCCTCCCAGTTTTTTTAGGTCGTTGAAAAAATCAGGATACGATTTGTTGACGCACTCCGCCCCGTGGATGGTGACGGGGTTCTCCGCCCGGAGGGCCATGACCGCCGCCGCCATCGCGATGCGATGGTCCTGGTGTGCCTCGCTGGTGCCGCCCCGCACGGTGCCGCCGTGGATGATCATCTCGTCGCCCTCGACATCGATGCGTATGCCCAGTCTGCCGGCCTCCTCCCGCAGGGTGAGAGCGCGGTCGCTCTCTTTCTCACGCAGACGTCCTGTCCCCCGCAGTATGCTGATGCCTTCCGCTCCGGCGGCGAGGCACACCAGGGGCGGCGCCAGGTCGGGACAGTGGGTGATGTCGAAGGTAAAAGGCCGCAGTGTGCTCTGCCGCACGTGCAGGTGGTCTGTCCCCAGCTCCACGGCCACGCCGGCGCGTTCCAGGGCCTCGAGGATCTTGCGGTCGGCCTGCGTGCTGGCGGGGTCGAGCCCCCGCACCGTCAGGTCGCCGGCGAGGGCCGCCGCCACCAGCAGAAAAGCCCCACCGCTCCAGTCGCCCTCGATGGTCATCTCGGCAGCATGGTACGCCTGACGTCCCGGCACACGGAACAGCGCATACTCGTTATCATGCTCCGCCGTCACCCCGAAATGGCGCATCACATCCAGGGTAAGGTCAATATAGGGGATGCTGCGCAGCTCTTTCACCTGCAGCACGCTGTCATGCTCTGTCAGGGGCAGGCTCATGAGCAGGCCCGTCAGGAACTGCGATCCTTTGGAGCCGTCGACGACAGCTCTGCCTCCCTGCAGGGGGCCCTGCACCGTCAGGGGCAGCGTACCCTCTGTGGTAGTCACCTGCACACCCAGCTGCCGCAAGGGCTCCTCCACCATGGTCATGGGCCGTCGCAGGAGGGAGCCTTTGCCCGTGATCGTCATGGGCTGCGAGAGCAGCGCCGCCAGCGGCGTGAAAAGACGCGCGGTGAGGCCCGACTCCCCCACGTCGAGGACATCCTCACGTAGGGCGATGCCGCCGGACACCTGCCACGCCTCCTCCCCCTCCTCTATGTCGGCACCCAGCGCCCGTATCACCTGCAACGCCGCCAGGGCATCGTCGCAGCGGCTGGGGTAGTGGAGGATGGTGTCCTCACGGCTCAGCAGGGCTGCCGCCAGGGCGCGTATCATCACGCTCTTGGAGGCCGGCGCCCGCACGCCGCCACGTAAAAAGGAATGCTCTACCGTTATGTCCATGATCACTTTCTCTACAGGTCCGTATCTTCCAGATGGCCGGCGATCTCCTCCGGTGTGAGGGGCACGATCTCCGTCACCCCCGGCCGGCGCAGCAGCACGAAAGCGATCGTGTCACCCCTTCTTTTCTTGTCACGGGCGATGATCTCCATCACCCGCTCCCGGTCGGGCTGTATATCAGGGATCAGCTCCAGCTGCCGCAGGATACGCATGGCTTTCTCCCGCACGCCGGCCTCCAGAAGACCCAGTTTCTCTGAGAGGGCCAGCGCCACCATCATACCATAGGCCACCGCCCGGCCGTGGGGAAGGTCGTGCAGACGCTCTATGCCATGACCGTAGGTATGGCCGAAATTGAGGATGCGGCGCACGCCGCTGTCGTCCTCATCCTCCTCCACCACCCTGATCTTGGCCTGCACGCTGCGGTCGATGATCTCCGCCAGCAGGGCTGCGTCAAGCGCTACCTCGTCGGCATCTTTCCCCTCCAGCAGGTCAAGGATCGCCGGGTCGCTGATGAGACCGTACTTGACCACCTCGGCCAGTCCCGAGACGAACTCCTTACGCGGCAGTGTCTGCAAAAAGGAGGGATCGATGAGCACGAACTCCGGCTGCCGTATGGTGCCCACCATGTTCTTGTACTCCCCCAGGTTGACGCCGTTCTTCCCACCCAGGGCTGCGTCCACCATGGCCAGAAGGGTGGTGGGTACGAAGCCCAGACCCATGCCCCGCTGGTAGGTGGAGGCTACGAAGCCCCCCAGGTCGGTGACCACGCCGCCACCGGCCGCTATGAGCAGGGAGGCCTTGTCCATTTTACGGCGTATCATCTCCTGGTACAGGAGTGTGGCCCTGCCCAGCGACTTGGCCTGCTCGCCCTGCGGAATGGAGATCACCTCCATCTCCGGGAAACGCTCGCCGTGCAGGGCATGCACCCGCTCGTCGGTGAGGAGCACCGTCCGGCGCCCGCCGGCCAGTGAGCTCAGGCGCTCCAGGCCTTCGTCGAGAAAGATACGTGAGCTGCCACACCTGCTATGGAGACTGTATTCCTTCTGCATCAGCGTCTATTTTTTCTCGTTCATGATCCGGTTCTGTTTCTTGATCGACTCGGTATGGATGGCCCGGAAAACCTTGTCAACGAACTCCTCGCTGAGGTCTTTCTCGCGGGCCTGGGTCAACCGTTTCCCGACGATCTCATTCCAGCGAACATCCTGAAAGATAGTAATATTATTTGCTTTTTTATGATTACCGATCTCTTTGACCACGCGCATCCTTTTTTCCAGCACGTTCATCAGCTCATCATCGATCATGTCAATGTTCTTACGCATGCGCTTCAGCTCGCGCATCGCCCGGTCGTCCTGCACCTCGGCATCCCGGATGACCAGGCTGTCCAGCAGTTTCTTCAGATCGGCGGGGGTCACCTGCTGGTTCTTGTCGCTGAGCGCCACATCGGGGTTGATGTGCGACTCGATGAAAAGACCGGAGAAATTGAGGTCCATGGCCTCCTGCATGACCTCCTGCAACAGATCCCTCCGTCCGGAGATGTGGCTGGGATCGTTGAAGATGGGCAGCTCGGGGATGTACCGGTGCAGGTCGATGGGGATCTCCCACTGCGGCACATTACGGTAGCGGGAGGGCCCGAAATAAGAGAAGCCGCGGTGTATGGCCGCCAGCTTTTTCACGCCGGCCCTGTTGAGACGCTCGATGGCACCCATCCAGAGACCCAGGTCAGGGTTGACGGGATTTTTGACGAAGATGGGGTTTTCCAGCCCTTTCAGGGCGTCGGCCAGGTCCTGGATGAAAAAGGGATTGACAGTGGTACGGGCGCCGATCCAGAAGATATCGATATCGTATTTCAGCGCCTCGAATACATGCGAGGGCTGTGCCACCTCGATGGCGATCTTCATACCCAGCTCTTTTTTCACTTTGCGCAGCCAGGGCAGGGCCTTCGAGCCCATCCCCTCAAAGCTGCCGGGACGGGTACGCGGTTTCCATACGCCGGCACGATAGACGGTGATGCCCATCTCCTTGAGCTGTATGGCTGTCTCCATCACCTGCTGCTCCGACTCGGCACTGCAGGGACCGGCAATGATGTACGGCTGATGCCCACTCTCCCGTGTACAATCCAGCTCTTCCAGTTCCAGTTGAATTTCCATGATCTCAGATTATTTTATGTTTTTTTCTATTCTTCTTAAAGCCTCTTCCAGGATCTTTTCCTCTTCGCAGAGGGAGATCCTCACATATTTCCGTCCGTTCTCACCGAAAATGCCGCCGGGGGTGATGAACACCCTGGCTTTTTGCAGTATCCTGTCGATAAAGTCAAAAGCATCTTCCCCATCGGGGGTCGCGGCCCATACGAAGAGCCCCTGCGATCCATCCTCATAGGAGCATCCCAGGGTGTCGAGGATACGGTACACCTTCTCCCGGCGTTGCTCATAGATGCGGTTCTGCTCCTCCAGCCAGGCGGCTTCCGTCTGCATCGCCTCGATAGCTGCCAGCTGCAGCGGCTTGAAGATGCCCGACTCCACATTGCTGAGGACGGTGAATGCCGGCCGTACCAGCTCCTCCTTTCCCGCCAGCACACCCATGCGCCAACCGGCCATGTTGTAGCTCTTGCTCAGCGAGTTGAGTTCTACGGCCGTCTCCATGGCCCCCGCCACCGAGAGAATGCTCAGGGGCCGGTCGTTCAGGATAAAACTGTAAGGATTGTCATGGCATATCAGGATATCATGCTCCCTGCCGAAGGTGACCAGCCGTTCCAGCAGCTCCTGCGTGGCCGGACGGCCGCTGGGCATATTGGGATAGTTGACCCACATCATCTTCACCCCCGCCAGATCACTCCGCTCCAGGGCATCGAAGTCGGGATACCAGCCTGTAGCTTCCGAAATATCATAATTCACAGGCACCGCCTCCACCATCTCCGTTACGGCGCGGTAGGCGGGATATCCCACATCGGGCACCAGCACCCTGTCGCCGGGGTTAAGATAGGCCATGGAGAGGTAGAAGATCCCCTCCTTGGAACCCACCAGCGGCACTACGTCCGTACCGGCGTCGAGGGTTACTCCGTAATGCTTCTCATACCATCGTGCATAGGCCTCACGCAACGCCGGCAGGCCTTTGTACGATTGGTAGCCATGCACATCGGGCTCCGCGGCGATCTCCATGAGACGACGCACCACCCGCTGCGGCGGCGGCAGATCGGGGTTGCCGATGCCCAGGTTGATCACCGGCGTGCCCGTGGCCGACATGCGGCGTATCTCCTCCAGCTTGCGGGAGAAATAGTACTCGCTCGTCCTCTGTAAACGTCTGGCGGTCTCCATGGTCAGATGATCTTTTTGCCTACGGGATAGATGCCCAGCTCACCCAGTTCGCCCGTGAAAGGACGGATGGCATGGTAGGCCTGCTGGTACAGTTCATAATCGTCGAAGACGATATCCAGATAAAAAGCATACTCCCACTCTTTTCCGATCACCGGCAGCGACTGTATCTTCGTGAGGTTCATCTCATAAAAAGAGAGGATGGAGAGGATCTTCGACAGGCTGCCGATCTTGTGGGAAAGAGTGAAGTAGATAGATGACTTGTTATGAACCCCTTCCTGCAGGGTGTGGTTGCCGTTCTCGCTCACCACCAGGAAACGGGTGTAGTTGGTGGGGTTGGTCTCGATGCCGGCAGCCAGGATCTCCAGATCGTATTTACGCGCGGCCAGCTCACTGGCGATGGCACCGATGCCTTGCAGTTCCTTCTCCCGGATCTCTTTGGCCGAGAGGGCCGTATCCACGCTCTCGATGAGCCGTATGTTGGGATACCTGTCAAAAAACTCCTGGCTCTGCAGGATCGCCATGGGATGGGAGTACACCTCCCGGAGATCCTCGATCTTCTGCCCCGGCAGGGCTACCAGATTGTGACGGATGCGGAGAAAGATCTCACCCACGATCTTGCGGTTCGACTCACGCAACAGATTGTAGTTGGGCAGGATGCTCCCGGCAATGGAGTTCTCAATGGCCAGGATGCCGTAGTCGGCTTTGCGCTCCCGTAACGAGCGGAACAGGTCGTCAAAGGTGTTGCGCGGTACGATCTCCACCTCTTCCGGCTCAAAATAGTAAATGGCGGCCATCTCATGGAAAGCCCCGAAGCCTCCCTGGATCGCGATCCTTTTTTTTCTTTTCTCTGTCATCTCTTCCATATATTAAAAAAAAATCCCGGTTGCTGACCGGGATCCATTTCATCAGGCAATACAAAAATCCCGTCAGACCGTGGATCCGCGGTAAAAATAAAAATATGTAAAAGCAAAAGTCATGGTCATTCTTATTTCTCCGGCAAACATATTCAAAAATCCGGAAGCAAACAAAATATCCGGAAAAAAATTTAACGTATCATCAAAATTTATTCGTTTTCGGTGGATAAATATACAGAAGGGAGTGTGGAGTGTGGAGTGTGGAGTGTGGAGTGTGGAGTGTGGAGTGTGGAGTGTGGAGTTGAAGAAGTTAAAAGTTAAAAGTGAGCTAAAGTTAAAAGTTGAATTTTCTTTGCGGGACTCTGCGGATTCTTTGCGAAGCTTCGCGTAACAGCTACAAATCATACAGATCAGTACAGAAAGGCTATTACGCAAAGAGCCGCCAAGTAGCGCAATGAACCGCAAAGAAGATAGATTATATAATCAGATGTTATTCTCATATTGAAAGTGCCCGGAGGAGTTTGGAGTCCTGCACCCAGCACCTAGCACCCCCGTCCGAATGGCGTCAGCCCCGTCCGAATGGACATTCGTCCGGGCGGACGGGCGGACAGCACCTAGCACCCAGCACCTTTTTCCACTTTTCAGACTTTTCATACTCTTTGACTCTTCAACCTTTGACTTTTGACCTTCTCTTTGCGCTCATTGCGAAAATCTCTGCGCTCTTTGCGTGAACC
>JALVJE010000231.1 GCA_027028505.1 Bacteroidales bacterium | reverse complement strand
AAAAAAGGTGAAGGGCCCGTGGGTGCCATCCCCGTGAATATTTTGGTCTTTAGATATGACGACCCGGATTTCCTGCGGGTATATCCGGGAAACACCTCGTTATTGCATGATCTGTCCGAAGGATATTACAGACTCCTTTTCTTCTATCCTGGAGCAGGATATCATACGGAAGATTCTCTGTTCATCCGGCCGGACGGATTGAATTATTATGCTTTCCGCTCACCCGACACGCTCAAAAAAGACTCTTTCAGTATTTATGTAAGCGATCTTATTGAAAAAGCCTTGTTCACATCCCGTCCTTATTATGTAGGCAGTAAAGAGAAAGAACAGATCCACAGGAGATATCAGCAAAATTTCACCTATACCGGTTCGGAGCGTATCATTACGGGGTATGTAAGGGATGCATCGGAGGGGGATCCGTTGCCCGGAGTCACGGTGATTGTCAAGGGCACTACTTACGGGACGGTCACGGACCTGGACGGATATTATGAGATCAATGTTCCGCCGGGACATAATACACTGATTTTTTCTTACATCGGCTACGACCTTTTAGAGAAAACGATCGGGAACAACAATGTCGTGGATGCCAACATCACTCCTACCCTGATGGCCCTGGATGAAGTGGCCGTGGTCGGCTACGGCACTGTGAAAGGATCCCGGGCTTCTGCTGTCGTACCGACGGCCACCGCCCCTGATCTTTCGGTATTGCAGGGAAAAGTGGCGGGCATCACCCTAAACAACGAGCACGAAGTTCCCGTCGGTATTTTTCAGATCCAGCCCAGGGGCGCCAACACACCTCTCTCATTCGACAAGTCTCCTTTGATCCTTATCAACGGCAATGTATACACAGGCGATCTCTCCGCTCTGGATCCTTCGATCATCCGCAGCATCCGCATCCTGAAAGATGAAGAGGCCACCGCCCTCTATGGTGCAAGAGGGGCCAATGGCGTGGTACTCATCGAAACACAGCCGGGGACATTCCGCCCGCCACAAACCCCTGCCACAAACAAAGGCGCCGGATATGACGAAGCTTTCCTGGAAGCCGCCTCACAGGCCTCCTCGATACGTCATAATTTCTCCGATTATGCTTTCTGGCAACCGGACCTGGTCACAGACAAAGAAGGGAAAGCAAGCTTCGAGGTCGTCTTCCCCGATGATATCACCAGCTGGAGAACGTTTTATCTTGCCATGGGCGATAAGCTGCAGGCCGGACAAACAGAAGGCCTTATCCACTCCTACAAGCCGCTCATGGCACGCCTCGCCCTGCCCCGGTTCATGGTACAGGGCGACAGGGCCCTGGCCATCGGCAAGGTGCTGAACTACTCACCCGACACGGTGGAGGTAGAAACAAAATTTGAAATCAACGGAAAAGAGATACTCAGTCACACCGGTATCTGTGAAAATTCCCTGATAGACACCTTGCCTGTAACCGCTACCTCCGACTCCCTCACTGTAAAATATTTCCTCCGGACGAAAGACGGATATTTTGACGGCGAAGAACGGGACCTTCCCGTCTTCCCGGCAGGCCTGGAAGAGACCCGGGGGAGCTTTTATGTGCTGGACGAAGATACCTCCCTGCGTCTCTCCTTCGACACTACAATGGGCAAAGCCACGGTGTATGCCCGTGCAGATATACTCAAGGTGGTCGAGGATGAGATCAGTCACCTCATCAGATACAAGTACTCCTGCAATGAGCAGCTGGCCTCCAAGCTCAAAGCACTGATAGCGGAAAAGAATATAGCCACTGCCCGGGGAGACCGTTTCAGGAAAGACAACGAGATCGAAAAACTCATCAGGCTCCTGAAAAAGAACCGGACCGAAAACGGCTTGTGGGGATGGTGGCGAGGGTCAAAGGAAAGTCTCTGGATCAGCCTGCACGTGCTGGAAGCCCTGACACAGGCACGGGAGCTCGGATTCAGTACCGGCCTGGACGAGGAGAAGATCACCGAACTGCTGGTGTGGGAGATGGAAAACGCCCATAACTTTTACACAAAGGTCAGGATACTGAAAATACTCACCCTGTTGGATGCCCGGGTCGATTATGTATCCTACCTCGCCGATCTGGAAAAAGAGACGCCTCCCTCCCTGAACGCCCTGCTGAATATCCTCAGACTGAAACAGCTCCACCACATTCACCTCAGCACAGACACCCTGAGATCGTTCAGGGACAGCACACTCTTCGGCAATGTCTGTTATTCGGACAGCAGGTCATCCGTCAGCCTTCTGAATAACGATATCCAAAATACATTGCTTGCATACAGGATCCTGAGGGCAGACTCCACCACGGATAAAGAGACCCTGCGCAAGATCCGGAATTATTTTCTCGAAGAAAGAAAACACGGATACTGGAGGAACACTTACGAGTCGTCACTGATCATTGAGACGATCCTGCCGGATCTGCTAAAGAACAAAACAGGGTCCGTTCATCCCGTTCTGACCCTCTCAGGCGATACCAGCCTGACGGTATCGGAATTTCCTTTTGAGATGCAGACCGACCCGGACCGGAAGATCTCGATTACCCGATCGGGCGCTTATCCCATATACCTCACCTCCTGGCAGAAATACTGGGACCCCTCTCCTGTCCCCAATAACAAGTATTTCGGGATCACCACCTCTTTCGACAACGATACGGCTACCACGCTGAAAGCCGGCCAAAAAACAAAACTCATCGCCACGGTGACGGTAAAAAAGGATGCCGATTATGTCATGATCAATATCCCGGTCCCGGGGGGATGTTCTTATGCCTCGAAGAAGAATTACTTCCGGAATGAATCATACAGGGAATATTACAGAAATGAGACGACCATCTTCTGTGATCATCTTTCCAAAGGGCAATATACATTTGAAATAGAGCTGATCCCGAGATACACCGGCACCTATACCCTTAACCCCGCCAAGGTTGAATTGATGTATTTCCCGACCTTCTATGGCAACAATGAGAGTAAAAAGATAAAGATAAAGTAACAGCCTCCCGCACCCGACGACGTTTACGACAGCTCCGGACCATTACTCATTCCTTTAAGATGACCTGTTTTCATCACAGGAAAGATCCGGAAAGAAATTATCATGTTTTTTTTACCTTTACTTTTTCCTGTCCGCAGGTCGGGCAGTATTAAGAATGCAACACTAACACAGTCATATAAATCAATATAAACCAACATGGACAAGAGTAAGACCACCCTGGATCATATCCTCAATTACAATCTGATCAGTTTCGGCGATTTTCACCTGACCACCGAAAAGCTGATCCTGATCATCCTGATCATCGTTGTAACAAAAGCGCTGCTTGTTCTTTTGAAGAGATCCCTGCTACGAACAAAGCAGTTCAGAACAAAAGACGAAGGGAACCTGTACGCTATCGTACAGATCTTTAACTACCTGGGATGGATCCTGGCGATCCTCATCATCCTCAATACGCTGGGGATCAAGATAACGGTCCTGCTCACAGGCTCCGCTGCCCTGCTGGTCGGCGTCGGCCTGGGATTACAGCAGACCTTCAATGATTTTGTCTCGGGGATCATCCTGCTGCTGGAAGGAAAAACCAAAGTGGGTGATATACTGCAGTTCGACAACGATGTGGTCATGCTCAAAGAGATCGGCCTCCGCACCTCCGAAGGCATCAACCGGGACAATATCGCCATCATCATCCCCAATTCCAAGATCATCAACGACAAGGTGATCAACTGGAGTCACCAGGAGAAAAAGACCCGTTTCAGGATCGATGTGGGCGTAGCCTATGGCAGCGATGTGGACCTGGTGATCAAAGTACTGGAAGAAAGCGCTCTGGAACATCCCGACATCTCCGATAAAGAGCTTACGGAAGCCCGTTTCGTCGATTTCGGCAACTCATCCCTGAATTTCGAGCTGTTGTTCTACAGCAAAAATATTTTCAGGATCGAGAAAATGAAAAGCGACATACGCAAGATCATCAACCGTAATTTCATCAAGCACAACATAACCGTTCCCTTCCCCCAGATGGACGTTTACCTGAAACAACCCAAGTAACAGTTTTCGCAAATGCAGTTGCAGATAAAATCCTTCAACCCATCTGTGCAATTTATGCCGGAAGCCTGTAAAAATATCTTTTCAAAAATGCGTTATCTCATCAGCCTGATCTTTTTCCTTCCCGGCATCCTGCTCTCCGGGCAGTCCCCTGTCAACGACTGGGAGAACCCCGAAGTTTTCGGCATTCACAAGGAGGAGCCGCACTGCACCGCCATCCCCTATGCCACGGTGGAAGAGGCCCAAAAAGCCGACCGGAGCGCATCCCCCTTCATCCGTTATCTCAACGGAGAATGGAAGTTCCATTGGTCTCCCCGCCCCGCCGTGCGGCCCCTTGATTTTTACAAACCCTCCTTCGATGTCTCCTCCTGGGATACGATCCCCGTGCCGGGCAACTGGCAGATGTACGGCTACGGCATCCCCATCTACGTCAATGTGCAGTTCCCCTTCGGAAAGCCGGATCCGCCCCGCATCCCCCATGACAACAACCCCGTCGGCTCCTACCGCACCACCTTCACCCTCCCTGCCGGCTGGGACAACAGAGAGGTCTTCATCCATTTCGACGGCGTAAAGTCCGCTTTTTATCTCTGGGTGAACGGCCGGAAGGTGGGCTACAGTCAGGGGAGTATGACCCCGGCTGAGTTCAACCTCACCCGCTACCTGAAACCGGGAGAGAACCTCCTGGCGGTGGAGGTGTACCGCTGGAGCGACGGCAGCTATCTGGAAGACCAGGACATGTGGCGCCTGAGCGGTATCTACCGCGATGTATACCTTTTCGCCACGCCCAAAGTGCATATCCGTGATTTCTTTGTCAAGACGGATCTCGACAGCGCTTACACCGATGCCCGCCTCGGCATCGACATCTCCCTGAAGAACTACACAGGCAAAAGACAGAGACATCTTTCGCTGGAAGCTGTGGTCCTGGACGAGCGGGAAGAGCCTGTCGCATCTCTTGTGCGCAAAGAGCTGACCGTCCCTGCCGGAGGCGACCTGCAGTTCACCCTGGACACCCTCGTCAAAGACCCGGAGAAATGGACCGCAGAGACGCCCGTCCTGTACCACCTGATCCTGTCCCTGAAGGACGGAGAAGGCAACCTCACCGAGGTGACGGAGACCCGTTTCGGCTTCCGCAAGGTGGAGATCCGCGACGGACAGTTCCTCATCAACGGCAGGCATGTCTACCTGAAAGGCACCAACCGCCACGAGATGACCCCCCGCTACGGTCAGCATGTGCCTCATGAGGTGATGGAGCAGGATATACGCCTGATGAAACGCTTCAACATCAATGCCGTCCGCACCTCACACTACCCCGACGATCCTTACTGGTACAGGCTGTGCGACCGGTACGGCATCTACATCGTAGATGAGACCAACCTGGAGTCGCACGGCGTCAACAGCCTGGTGCCCGACAGCGACCCCGCCTGGAAAGCAGCGGCCGTGGAACGGATCAAACGCATGATCCAGCGCGACAAGAACCACCCCTGCGTGGTGATGTGGTCGCTGGGCAACGAGGCCGGCATAGGCAGCAATTTCTTCGCCATGCGCGACTATGCCCACAGGGTCGACCCCTCACGGCCCGTCCATTATGAAGGCTACAACGAAGCGGCCGACGTCTACAGCCGGATGTACCCGGCCATCCCCGACATGCAGAACTACGCGCAGGGCGATCCCCAAAAGCCTTACTTCCTCTGCGAATACCTGCACGCCATGGGCAATGCCTGCGGCAATATGCAGGAATACTGGGACGTGATCGAAAGCGATCCGGTATTTTTCGGGGCCTGCATCTGGGACTGGGTCGACCAGGGACTCTACAAAAAAGATGAAGAAGGAAAGATCTTCTTCGCTTACGGCGGCGACTTCGGCCCCCCCGGTACACCCAGCGACGGTAACTTCTGCATCAACGGCCTCATCCTGCCCGACAGGAACATCTCGCCCAAGATGTGGGAGGTGAAAAAGGTCTATCAGAACATCAGGGTGCTGCCCTCCGACCGGGCGGCGGGCGAGTTCACGATACAGAACAAGTTCGTTTTCACCAACCTGAAGAAATTCCATGCTTACTGGCAGATCACCGAAGACGGCAAGGTGATCCAACAGGGCGACCTGGGAAGGATCGACCTGGCTCCCCTGACGCAGAAGGTAATCCGTATCCTTTTTGTGAAGATGCCGTCCCGTCCCGGCGCCGAATATTTTGCAAAGACCTGGTTTGAACTGGAGGAAGACACTCCCTGGGCAAAAAAGGGTCATGTGATCGCCTGGGACCAGTACCGGCTGCCCTGGAGCAAACCGCCCGCGATAGTCGTTGCTCCCGCAGGGAAAAACAAACCCGTGCTGCAGCAGAGTAATAAAACCATTAGCGTGTCAGGGCAGGATTTCAGGGTCGTTTTTGAGAAAAACACCGGCATCATCTCCTCCCTGCAATATGGCGGGAAGGAGTATCTCTTCGATGGCTCGGGTCCGCGGCTGAGCCTCTACCGCGCGCCCCTGGACAACGATGTACGCGTGCGGGACGACTGGAAGAAGTACGGCCTGGACCGGCTGGTGTTTCATCTCCGCAACATCCGGGCCCGTCAGGACAGCGACCGCGTGGTGGTGGAGGTGGAGCAGCGGTACGACGGCAGGCTGGGGATGTATGCCCTGCAAAAAAGCACTTACACCATCTTCGGCGACGGCACGATCTACGCCGACAACCAGGTCCTCCCCGGGGGGCCGGCCCCCACCCTCCCGCAGACCGGCTTTGCCATGACGCTGACGCCCGGCACGGAACATCTGGAATGGTACGGCCGGGGGCCTCATGAGAACTACGCCGACCGGAAAACCGGCGCCGCCATCGGGCATTACCACAGCACCGTCAGCGCACAGTACTTTCCATACATCAAACCGCAATCCACGGGCAGCAAACAGGATGTACGGTGGGTCATGTTGGGCGACGGGAAAAAAGGTGGTCTGCTCATTGCCGGTGATGCCCGGCCCTTCTCTTTCCGGGCTCTGCACTACAGCGAGCAGGACCTGGCCCGCGCCGCCCACACCGACCAGCTGACACCCCACCCGGAGGTCTATCTCAACATCTGCGCCCGCGAACGGGGCGTGGGTAACGCCAGCTGCGGCCCGGCCATCCTGGAGAAGTACGCCGTCCCGCCCGATCCCGTCACCTTCACCTACAGCATCCGCCCGGTGTACGGAGAGGATGCGGCACAGGTAGCCCGCCTGAGGCTGCCCGTGGTCTCAAGACCCCTCATCCTTCGCGACAGGCTCGCCAGGGTCACCCTCCTGCCTCCCCGCGAAGGCGATACCATCCGCTATACCACCGACGGCTCCGTGCCGGACAGAAACTCCAAAAGATATACGGATCCCTTCACCTTTACAGGCGCAGGAGTGATCCGGGCCCGGGTGATCAATGGTCCGTTGCAGAGCGAGACAGCCTCCCTGGAGACACGGAAGGTCAGGATGCCGCCCCCCACTATCGACCCGGCAGATATCTTTTTTGTGGATTCGGTCCTCGTAAGCATCACCAGCGAGGTAGGCGATGCTGTGATACGGTACACCCTCGACGGTACACCTCCCGGCAAAGGATCGCCGCGCTACACGGAACCCGTATGGATCAGGCACTCCTGCACCCTGACAGCCGCTGCCCGGAGAGAAGGCTTCCTGCCGGGAGAGACGGCGGTCTCCCGTTACGTGAAGGAAGATGTGCCGCAACACGGCATCCTGTACAAATACTACGAAGGGAAATGGGAAGACCTGCCCCGTTTCACGGAGCTGCAGCCTGTCCGCACGGGAACGGCCCGGCGCTTCAGCCTGGACGAGGTGGAGAACAACAAAGAGGGCTTTGCCCTGCTGATGTTCACTTACCTCCAGGTAGATAAGGCCGGCGAATATATTTTCTACACGGGCTCCAACGACGGCTCCCGGCTGTTCATTGATAACCGGCTGGTGGTGGACAACGGCGGATCGCACGGCTATACCCTGAGATCGGGCAGGATCCGGCTCGACAAAGGCCGGCACGCCCTGATGCTGGAGTATTTCCAGGCCGGCGGAGGCCTGGAGCTGAAGGTATTCTGGAAAGGACCTGGATCCGAAAAAAAAGAACAACTATAAAAATAAACGAAAAAAAACTTACTGCTTTATGGATCGTCGCCTATCCTTTTCACCTTTCAGGGGGCCCGGGCTTTGGGCCTTGCTGATCCCGGCGCTCCTGCTGGCCGGATGTCACAAGACAGAACTGGACCTGACGGTCTTTGCCGATCCTATGACCGGCACGGCCGGCGAGGGCAACACCTTCCCGGGAGCCGTAGCTCCCTTCGGCATGGTACAGTTGAGTCCCGACACACGAACCAACGGCCGGCACAGCGCTGCAGGCTATTATTATGGTGACAGCAGCATCATCGGCTTCACGCACACCCATTACAGCGGCACCGGCCGCGGCTCGGGCGGTGATTTTCTCTTCATGCCCGTCTGCGGCACCCCGCAACTGGATGCCGGCCGTGCCGGTCATCCCGAAGAGGGATACCGCTCCGCTTTCTCGCATGAAAACGAGCATGCCTCGCCGGGGTACTACAGCGTACTGCTGGACGACGACCACATCCTGGCCGAGCTCACCGCCACGGAAAGGGTGGGCCTCCACAGATATACCTTCCCGGTCGGGAAGAAAGACTTTATCATCCTCGACCTCTCCCACGGCATCAGCGATCATCCGGATTCACTTTTCCTGGAGATCGTCAGCGACCGCAAGATCCGGGGCTTCCGCCACTCGCTGGGCGGACTGCGCATATACCAGACCCTTTACTTTGCCGCCGAATTCTCCGAGCCTTTCACCGCCTGGGGCATCCGCACCGACGGGAAAGAGGAAAAGGGACTGAAGCAGGCCACGGGCCGGGACCTGCAGGCCTGGTTCCGTTTCTCCCCCGGCCAAAAGCCGGTCCTCGTGAAAGTGGCTATCTCCAAAGTGGATATCCCGGGGGCGGAGAAGAACCTGGCAGAGATCGCCGAATGGGATTTCGGGGCGGTACGCCGCCGCACCCGCGAGGCCTGGAACAGGGAGCTCTCAAAAATAGAGGTGGAGGGACAAGACCCCGCCGCCAAGAGGATCTTCTACACGGCCCTCTACCATGCCTGCTTCCATCCCAGCCTCGACATGGATATCGACGGCCGCTACCGCAGCACCAACAACAGGATCTATACGGCGCGTGACTTCACCGACTACACCAACTTCTCCCTGTGGGACACCTGGCGGGCCCTGCATCCCCTGCAGACCATCATCAACCGGCAGCGCACCCGTGACTTCATACGCACCTTCCTCGAGCGGTACGAGCATTCCGGCCACCTGCCCGAGTTCGAGCTCTCGGGCAATGAGGTACCCAGCATGATCGCCTACCACTCCCTGCCGGTGATCGCCGACGCCTGGGGCAAAGGCATCTGTGACTTTGACACTACCCTCCTCATCGCCGGGATGAAAGACCTGGCCAACCTGCCGCTGGAACGGCGTGAGGAGTACAAGATTTTCGGGTATGTGCCGTACGACTACACCCGCCAGTCGGTGTCACGCACCCTGGAATACAGTTACGACGACTGGTGTGTGGCCCAGGTGTTGCGGGATGTGCAGGATGAGGATTACGGATATTATGCTCACCGCGGCAACTTCTACCGCAACCTCTTCTGCCCGGAGGATCATTTCATGCGCCCCAAAGACAGCCGCTACCGCTGGCAGCCAGACTTCGACCCCTACGCTTACACCCGCAGCTACACCCAGGCCAACCCCTCCACCTACACCACCTTCGTACTCCAGGACCTCCCCTGGCTGGTACGTCACATGGGAGGGGATACGGCTTTCGTCCGGTGGATGGACCGTTTCTTCACCGACAGCACCAACAGCCGTCCCGGGATGATGGGGCAGTATGAGCACGGTAACGAGCCGGGTCATCATGCGGCCTATCTGTACGATCTCGCCGGCGCCCCCTGGAAAACGCAGGAGCGCGTCCGGGAGATCCTCACCACCCAGTACCGGGAGGGTCCCGCCGGCCTCGCCGGTAACGATGATGCAGGCCAGATGTCGGCCTGGTACGTCCTTAGCGCCATGGGCTTTTATTCCGTGACGCCGGGCACGGACTACTACCTGTTGGGCTCACCCCTCTTCGACAAGGTGGTCATACATACCGGCAAAGGAAAAGCCTTCACCATCGTAGCCCGCAACAATTGTCCGCAGCACCCCTACATACAGTCGGCCACGCTGGAGGGCCGTCCTTTCGAGCAGGTCTTCCTGCGTCATGCTGACCTCCTCAGCGGCGGGACCCTCGTCTTTGATATGGGCGCTGCGCCCAACCAGCAGTGGGCCGCCCTGCCGCAGCACAGGCCCCCTGACGACAGCTACAACGATCTGCCGGTGACCGAAGTGCATGTCTCCGGGAAAAGGATCCCTCCCTATGGGGTCATCACCTTCCGGGATCCCTGCCGCGTCACTCTGACCAATGCGGATCCCACGGCCGACCTGCGCTACACCACCGACGGGAGCCTCCCCGACATCGCTTCCCCCTCCGGCCGGCAGCCCTTCTCCATACGCAACACCTGCGTATTGCAGGCGAGAGCCCTCCCCAACGGAGAAAGCCTCCCCGGCTACACCACCCGTCTCCGTTTCCGCAGGCTGACGATGCTCCCCGCCACATCCCTCCCCGACCCGCAGCCGGGGATCCGCTATACCTACCGGGAGGTGTGGCTCTGTAAAGGGATCGCAGATATATTCAGATATCCCGAAGAACGCCGGGGCATCCTCCCCGCTCTCCTGCCCCAACCCCAGGGGAAGATGTCCGATAAATACGGGATGACCTACGATGGGTTCATCCGGGTACCTGCCACGGGCATCTATACATTCTACCTCAGGTCCGACGACGGCAGCAGCGTAAGTATCGACAGTGTCATGGTGGTGTCCAACAGCGGACGACAGGAACGCCGGGGAGAGATCTTCCTCGAGAAAGGCTTCCATCCCATCGCCGTAAAGCACTACCAGGTAGGCGGCAGGCCCTGGCTGCAGGTCTCATGGCAAGGACCGGGCATCGCCAAAGAGGAAATACCGGCAGGAGTGTTTTTTCATTGAAAAAAGAAAAAATAATTTTGAAATTTGGTAAATTATTATTTACCTTTGTAAAAGATCATAGTAGCATCTATGAAATGCTCCGAGCTATACAGGATTCTTATCAGGGATGGCTGGTATCCAATCTCTCAAAAAGGATCTCACGTAAAACTAAAGCATGACAGGAAAAAGGGAACCATAGTATTTCCAAATCATGGCAGTCAGGAAATTGGAAAGGGATTGGAGAGAAAAATACTGAAAGACGCAGGAATTATAAAAAAATGAAGCATTGTAAAAAATAAGTATGGATTCTAAAAAGATGAAAACAACAAAGAAAAAAATAAAAATGATCGTTGAGAAAACGGATACCGGATTCTCTGCATATTCAGACAAGTATCCAATTTATACTACCGGCAAGACCATCCCCGAACTGATCGGGAATGCTCTTGAAGCTGCCAGTCTGTATTTTGAAGAAGAGGGTCTGGCCATAACACACGAAAATCTAAAATTTGAGATCGATTTCAAACAGTTTTTTCAATACTACAAAGTAATAAATGCCAAACAGCTTGCCCATAAGATCGGCATGAATCCCACACTTTTGTCGCAATATGTTCAGGGAAGGAAAAAACCGTCCGAAGCCCAGACCTTAAAAATACTTACCGGCATCCATCAGATCGGACAGGAACTCTCTGAGATCAATCTGATATACAACCGGTAAGATATTCCGCATCAAATCATAGACACCTGACTTCCTCTCCCAAAGTAAGGGCTCCTATAATTTCGGCTTTCACAGGATCTACTATTACTTCTTTTTTCATTTTAATAATACTTCACACATACTTTCTTATAAGTTTTCTTTTTATTATCATATTACAACCTGTATATCTGCTCATTACAAAACCATAACTACGTAGCTTACTACGTAGTTATCTACGTAGTTGCGGAGATCAATCCCGGATAATCCTTTCAATATCAGCAGGTCTGAGCGGCGGGTGTGGAAGAGGGTGCCCGGAGATATGCCTGTCATACTGCCCTGTCCCGTACTTATGTTCGCAAGAGAAAAAATATAGCGTTGCAAGGGAATCTTTTTTCATCATCAACATTAATATGTACTTTTGAGGAATGAAAAACGTTTCATACAAACCAATTCTCAATCTAAATTTTTAAACATTATGAAAAAGATCATTTTCTCATCTCTGCTAGGATTATCGGTATTGTTATGGTCCTGTGGTAGCAATCCTTCTGCCAAAAAGGCTTCGGACACAGCCAAATCCACTGATAAGGAAAAAACGGAAGTGAAAGCCGAAAAGAAACCATTGAAGGTCACGTTGACCCTCGGGGACAAAAAGATGGAGCTCGCCAAACCCATACTGCGTAATACAGCGGTCACTCCCACTGAAAAAAGTGACACCTACAATCTGTGTGCCGGTGCCACCGCCGACAACGGAGGCACCTGTGTTGTGAGCCTGGAATTCACGGCCACGGGTCCTGTCACCATCAAAGATGCCTCTTTCGATATCCACGGATATTTGGTTGACAATGCCGTCCTGGAGATCAAAAAGTTTGAAACGAAAGAGGGAAATTACCACGGTGTCCCTACCGGGATCAAGGTCACTTCCATCGAGGCCGTCGTCACCGGTAAAGCACGGAAAGACAACGGCCTTGGCCAGGCCCCGGGTGAGTCGCAGGATTTCACCTGCACAATAAGCCAGTAAAACCGGCCAACCGGAGACAGTCTTGGCAGGATGCCGGAGGAGTTTGGAGTACTTGGAGTACTTAGAGTACTTAGAGTTTGGAGTTAAAAGTTAAAAGTGAGCTAAAGTTAAAAGTTGAGTGATCTTTGCGGGACTCTGCGGATCCTTTGCGAGACTTTGCGTAATAGCTTGTTATGCAATACAATAAGGCTATCACGCAAAGGAACGCAGAGATGGACGCGAAGATCGTGAAACAATAAGTTTAGGTCACTTACAGTAAAAATCGATCATCCTTTGTATGGCCCGTCGGCAGACGGGACAGAATGAATCCCCTTTGAAGGTGTTCATCAGGCAGTCGTGCATGGGACGGTACATGCCCTTCGACATGTAACCCCCTCCCTCGAAGACGCCCACCACATGGTAATACTTTTCAATATCAGGGGTGGGTATGGGCACCGTATCGGCCACCATATCTTTCCACTTCCTGTCGAAATGGACGAGGGTGGTGAGGTTGGGCTCCCACGGCTCCACCTTCAGGTTATAAAACTCCCCATAGGTCTCGTCGGGACCGTATTCATCGCCCAGGCCGGCGAAGCCGTGACCGAACTCATGGATGAGGATCTTGGCGCTTTTCATGTTGCCGTTGACCGCGACGTTGTAATAGTTGTAGATAGCCCCTCCGCCGTACTTCTTGCTGTTGACGAGGATGTAGATCTGGTCGTAGGGGGCGTTGGCAGCCAGGTCGCGCACCCGCTTGTAGTCGTAGGTCATCAGGTAACGCTCGCTGTCGAAGGTGTAATAGCTGGTGTTGAGGATCGTCGGCACCCATACCCCTTCGGCGGGGATGTCTGTACCGGAGCCGGGCGAGGGGGCCAGCACGGCCCGCAGGTTGAAGTTCATGCGGTTCTCTTTGTAAGGGCTATAGGTGAAGAAATTCTTCTCGAACTGCCGGCAGTCGGCCACAAAACGATCCATCTCCTCCTGCGTGTAGCCGTCAGGCAGGATGACCACATCCACCTTCTCGGAGGGATCGCCGCTGGTCCAGACATCAAAGACAGGGTACTCCAGCCGCATATCCTTTTTGATAAAGTAGTTGGCCGTATCTATGTGATACGCGAACATCTTCTTCCACTCCCCTTCCCAGGTGCGTTTGTAGATCTCCGCTTCCACCGGTATCTTCGGATACGGAAAGACCACCGACTCGGAGAAGGTGCGGGTGACCGTGTCGGCCTCCTGCGTCGTCTGCCACTCGAAGAAAAGGGTGGAGAAACCACGGGAGTAGATCAGCTTCCTGCCATCTGTAGCATACACCTTCAGGAAATAGTTGCCGTAGCCAAAGGTGTCGATCAGATTCGTCAGGGAACCACCCCAGTATGGCTCTTCGATCAGCTCGTCAAAAGAGTAAAGCTCTTCCTTATGGTTGCCGGTATGGTAATAGTCCATCCGCAGGGTCTTGTGATCAAACCAGCGGTCGAAACCGCCCTGGGCGGAAAGAGAATAAAGGGGGAAGAACAGTAGCAGCAGCAGGATCAGATATTTTTTCATGATGCAGGAGAATTTGGTCTTTTGACAAATGTAAGGAAATCGGGGGGAATGGCGAACACCGAATATCGAATGCTGATTTTTGATTGCTGATTTCTGATTTTTCAATCCCGCCTACGTCCCGACCTCTCGGTACTTCGTCGGTCAAAGCATTCACGCATTCACACATTCCCCGTCCTGCTCCCCAACTTTCAACTTTAGGTACTTTTAACTTTTAACTCAGCCTGCCAATCCTCCTAATAACCAAAATATTCCTATCTTTGAGTACCGATCAAAAGCAGAATTATGTCCTCAGAAGAAAAAGACCCGAAGAAAAAGAAAGCCGCTACGGGCAGCTACCGCAAACGGAACAGTCCCGGCAGTCAGGGTGAAGAGAAAAAAAGTGACCGCAAGGAAGACTCCTTCACCGGCGGACTGTGGAAATGGCTGACCGACCTGTTGAGCTTTCCCGTGCGACTGCTCCTCAAATATTTCCGGCGGGAGCTCACCGCCGCCGTCCGGCACGACCTGAGGATCTACATGCTGCTGGCCGGCATCGCCGGAATGATGTTCATCTTCGTGGTGACCCTGTGGCTGACCCTCTCTATCGCCGTGGGCGTTTTTTTCTATGAGAAAGGCTTCTCTCTGCTCACTGCTGTCCTCTTCTCCCTGGCCTTTCAGGTTGTGGTCATCCTCCTCGCACTGCTCACCGCCCATATCGCCTCACGCCGGCGAAAAACCGTAAAGCTGGTAAAGGAGTTGAAAGATCTGGCGTAGGAAAAAGAGTGAGGAGTTGCGAGTCCCGCAACTCTTAGGATCTCGATCCTTTAGAGTTGCGAGGATGCTCGCAAATGCCAGCAGCATTTGCGGCATTGCGAGTATCGAGTTAGAAGTTCACAGTTCACAGTTCACAGTTCATAGTTCATAGTTCATAGTTAAATTATTCGAGCTTCTCCGCCCGGATGAAGGGATTCATCCGTTCGGGCGGGGAGCATCCTCAGGATCATATTGTCTAACAGATTCTGCGGCAGTATGGACAGCAGGCGTATGGTGCGGTTGCGGTTGATGACATAGACGCGGCGGGGGCGCTTGCCGGTGAGGGCACGTCGCACCACGGTAGCCACCGCTGCGGGGGACACCACCCTCCCCACATCTTTCTGCACACGGGCGAGGAACTTTTTATAATATTCCGCATAGCGGCTTTTCTCTGCCGGTACGGGCAGCTTTTTCATCTCCCGCACCAGTGCGGTGTCGATGGCACCGGACCGCACCAGGCTCAGCTCCACCCCTGCCAGGGCCAGCTCCTGCCGCATGGAGGTGCTGAGGGCCTCCAGGGCGATCTTGGAGGCGGGGTATGCCTGAAAGAGCGTTGGGAAATGCACCCCCACACTGCTGATCTGCACCACCCGCCCATGGGTAGCCATCAGATCCTCCAGGAAAACACTCACGGTGAGCACCGGTCCGTAGACATTGACCCGCAGAATGCGGTCGAGCAACGCCTCCGTCATCTCGGAAACGGGATGGAAGAAAAAGATGCCGGCGTTGTTAATGAGATAACGCACGGCCAGTCCCTCGCGGCCGAGGCGCTCTTTCACCTCCCGGATGGAGGTTTCGGAGCCCACATCCATCGGCAGGGCCAGCACCCTCTCCTCGTCCTGAAAAAGAGAGGTGACCCCTTCGCGGATATCGGTGGCCACCACACGGTCCACCCCCGGCAGCGTAAGGGCCATGCAGACCAGCGCCTGCCCCAGCCCACCGGCAGCGCCGGTGATGAGCACAGCAGATCTTTTCGGATCGGTCATAACAGAAGTTTTAAACAAAGATAGAAATAGTGTTCAGATGAGATCATCTGTCTTTTAATGGAGAAGTTGTTATATTTGGAAATTATAAAGTCGAAAAGTGAGCGATGAGCGATGAGATCGAGAGAGAGGGGTAAAGAAATAGCGGCAGGCAGGAAGAGACGAAGAGTAGAGACGCGCAAATGCGCGTCTATATCATTTAATGTATATATGGAAGGATATGTGGAAATATGGGGTTCACGCAGACGACGCAAAGGGTCCCGCAATGCGCGCCAAGAGAGACCCAGTACCCATACCTACCGTTCTGAATGACTATTCAATAACATAAATTTTTCAAATTAATATGTTCCGGATCGAAAAAGTTGACCACTACAGCGACGAACTGCTTGCCGCCCTGCAGCGGCTTCTTCCCCAGCTCTCCCCCACCGCCACCATCGATGAGGCGTGGCTGAGAGAGGTGCTGGCGGATCCCGCAGCCCAGCTCTATGTCGCCCGGGACGAAGAGGGAGAGATCGTGGGCACCTTCTCGCTGACGCTGCAGAAGATCCCCACGGGCCCCAAGATGTGGCTCGAGGATGTGGTGGTGGACGAGCGTGTGCGGGGCAAGGGCCTGGGTGAGGCGTTGGTGCAGGAAGCCATCGGCATAGCCCGCAGGCCGGGGGTAAAAAGCCTCAACCTCACCTCCAGCCCCGAACGCGTTGCAGCCAATAAACTGTATCAAAAGATGGGATTTGAGAAGAGAGAAACGAATGTGTACAGGATGAAATTTTGACTTACGATTGTTGAATTCTGATTTTTGAATGGGTTCACGCAGAGAGCGCAGAGAAGAGCGCAATGGAAGCAATCCTTCGATACGCCTTCGGCTACTCAGGAACCTCCTTCAGTGCAGGCAGCGATGAAGCGATAAAGTGATAATGCGAAAACAACTCCAACCTCTAGGCACTCCACATGCCGCAAATCTTGATTTGCGAGCATCCTCGCAACTCAAGCGAAATCAAAGATTTCGTAAGTTGCGGGACTCCAAACTTAAATACTATGACCCAAGACAAAAAGAATGCCGGCGATGTCCTGCGTGAGGCAGCAGGCAAAAAGATACGCGAGGTGCTGGACCAGAGCTACCGCGAGCAGGTGAAGGATATGGACCGCCTGGAAAGCGAGCAGCTGGTGATCACCCTGCTGGGCGACGGTCCCAAAAAAGAGGTGACACAGGCCCTGACAGGGATGGACTATACCTCGCTCCCCGCAGAGGATGGCTTTGCCCCCGGTACCATCGTTCACAGCGTGCAGGAGAATATCTTCCTGGCCGACACGCCCTGGTTCGGCAAAAATATCAAAGTGCCTTTCAGACACATCGAGAAGACGAGTGATCTGATCCTGTGGTTCCCGGAGGATGACCAGACCCTGCCGCCGCCGGCGGAGCAGTTCCTGGAAGCTATCCCGGAGGAAGGCATCCCTGTCATTGCCGTGCTTCCCCCCTCTTCCGGCGGGGATGAGTCAGGGCATCTGTATGAAGAGCTGAGCCTGGCGGAAGGCGTCATCCCGTTGGTGACGGATCCGGCCGATGAGGCGTCGGTGGAGCGTCTCAGCCACGAGATCGTCCGGCTCCTGGCGCAGCGCGACAAGGAGATGCTCTACCTGCGCATCACCCTGCACAAGGCACAGACGGTCACACGATGGGTGATGGCGGCGGCCGCCACGGCCCTGGGCATCGGCGCCCTGCCCCTACCGGGTCCCGACAGTCTGCCCCTGACAGCGCTGCAGACAGGCCTCTGCCTGCGCATAGCCTATGTCTTCGGGCATAACCTCTCCAAAGAGGATCTGGGAGTCCTGGTCACCACGCCGGTAACGGCCAGGGCCGGCCGCAAGCTGGCCATCCTCGCCGAAGGGTTCATCGCCCGCAGCAGTCGTCTGCCGGCAGGCGCAAAAACTGTGGCCGTCGCCGGCAGCCGCGGCATGGTGGCCGCCGCCATCACCTACGGCCTCGGCATGGCCTGTTTCACCTGGTACCGCAGCGGCATGGCAGAGCAGGCCGCCGGACTGAAAGAGATGCTCAGGGAGTTTGCGGAAAAGTATCTGAAAGAGAATTTGTGATTTTTGAATTTTGATTGATAAGTTTTAAATACTGAAATCAAAAAGCTTCATGCAGAGGTCGCCTCCTTCGATACGCCTGCGGTTACTCAGGAACACCTTCGATACGCCTGCGGCTACTCAGGGAGCAGCCATGAGCCTATGAGATGGAAACATAAAAAATTGCAAATGCAAGCACTGCTGGCATAAGGTGCGCCGGGAATGCCAGGACAACCCCCTTATTTCAAAAGCGCCAGGCGAAATTTGACCAGACGGAGCGGAATAGCACCGCCATCAGTTTTCTTACATACGGCATAGATATAGCCCTGATGGAAAACAAAGGTGGCGGGCGAAATATTCAGATCATATCCGGGAGCCTCGAATACGGCGGTTCCGATGTAGTGGCCTGCCGCATCAAGGGAAAAAACCTTAAACTGATCACTTTTATCCGGATCTTTTGTAAACGTAAATACCAGCAGATTTCCCTCGGAATCATGCAGTATTTTGGAAAAATAGGGCATATATTTTTCGTATTTATCCGGGTCTTGAAATTTTTCCAGTGCCTTATCAAATTGTGCCTTTGTCTGTGCCAGCTCTTCTTCTGTGAGTTTGTCACGAATCCGATCAAGAAATTTATCATTGGAGCTTTTAACAGATTCATAATACTCATGAATATCCTGTTCCGTGATTTTTTCAGGCATGAAGTTTAGTTGAATAGAGGAGATCTCCTCTCCGGCAGGTGAAAACCGGGTGATCTTCCCGTCAGCCGGATTCGCAAGAAAGATATCTCCTTTGGGAGAAACATAAAAATCAAGTTTGCTGCGGAAAATATGCATGGGTGAGCCCAGAAAAACCATACCTATATGTGGAATAGTGATTGCCATATCCTTTGAGGGGAGATCCCGAAACTGATCCCAGAGGATTTTTTCTTTCCCGGTTTCAAAATCTTTGATCACCAGAATATCCCTCCATTTTGTACTCCAGATAACATTTCCCAGGATCGCAATTTTTCCGTTGTTCATAGCCCTGGAAGATCCCATATAATCCAGGGTCAGGGTTTTTATGTAGTTTCCGTCGAGGTCGAAAAACAGCATTCTCCCTCCTACATCCATGGTGAAAACATATTTGCCATCGAGAATATCCTGAACCCTTGGGTTCATAATGAATTGTCCTTTTTTGCCGCCTTTCTGCCCGAATTTCTTTTCAAAATTCCCGTCAGGATCGAATTTCCAGATCTCATATCTTGATTTATGGCTCATAAATACCGATCCGTCCGGCGCAACAACAATCTGTTTGATGGCCCCAATCTGAAAGTTGCCGCTCATTTCCCCATAGTCAGAGAACAGTTCGTTCCAGTTGTTCTTTGTCCCGTAGCCGGGTACCGCTTCCAGCTTCACGGTTCCCGATTTGTAATAATCTGCCAGTGTCTGGCTGTGTACCGGAAGAAACAGTCCGGTGATCATCAGAAAAAGTATTGTATGTGTTTTCATCATTTTAATTTTTAGATTCTGGATTATTGAAAAAATATTTATCTCATGTGGATTTGTATACTTTTTAAAAGATCTCAGACCGGATCACTTCACCTTTTTTATTGGTAATAATGATAATGTTTTGATTTTTCTGCCACATTTCATTCAGATCCTGATCTTCGATAAGTTCCCTGGTTGTCTTTTCAATATTCGTGTACAGTCTCTTTTTTGCAGCATTTCTGGAAATAATAACCATAATGCCAAGCATCAGTATAACCAGGGCCGCCACCTTCCATAGCAGATTTAGCTGTCTTTTTTTAATTATCCGGTGCCTCCTCCCGGGTATGGCCGGTTGGGGTATATTTTCGGGATAATCCCCCAAAGGAGCCAGTGTCTCATGCAGCAATTTTATTTCATCCCTGGCTTCCTGACAGGTTGCCTGGCATTTTGAACAGGAGGTGATATGTTCTTCCCATTGTTTCCTTGTTTCCGGATCGATTTCACCGTCGATATACGCCTGTATCTGATCCCTATTCAAACAGTTCATGGTATTGTTTTTTTAATTGTTCCTTTAGTTTCCTGAGGTTACGGGCAATAAGGGTTCCTACGGTATTGGGATTGATCTCCAGGATCTCCGCTATTTCCGCATAGGAGAGACCGTTATGATAGAACAGCAGCAGATTCTTTTCTTTTTCGGGGAATCCTTCCAGTATTTCAAACATACGCTCCCTCTTTTCCTTCTGTATAAACAGCGCCTGTTCGTCCACATGTTTCAGGCCTGTATGTTTTAATTCTGCCGCTGCTTTTTTGCTGTATTGCAACCTTTTGTGATTGTCGCGAACCCGGTTCAACAGAACCTTATACAGCCAGGCACGGAGCTTCTCCGGTGTTTTCCTGCCTTTGTGTCTTTCGGAAAGATACCGTGTAAATACTTCCTGCACAAGGTCATCACAATCGGTTTCCCTTACCTTCAACTGCAGGGCAAAGCGAAAAAGCTCAGGATAGTATTGCCGGTATATTTTCTCGAAACTCAAACCAAAAGACAGCTGTTCTTTATTATATAACTGCCGAGCGTCTTTTTTATGTCAAAAATTCCCGAAAAAATCAGGCAGTTATGTTCACCGACTAAAAGATTTTGTCAGTTTATCCCGGATTACGCATTAGAAAGCGTTACGGTTTTTTGTTGCTGATACTGGGTTTAAAGAAGATTTGTATTTTTTGAATTCTGATTGATGAGTTTTGAATACTGAATTCTTCGGTACGCCTGCGACTACTCAGGAACCAGTGTTAAGTAAGGAGTAGGGAGTAAGGAGCGATGAGGGGATGAGGGGATAATGCGATGAGCGATGAGCTCCGCCTTCGCTATCCTTCGATACGCCTGCGGCTACTCAGGAACCAGCTACGGCGGATGAGAAATGAGCAAAGCCCTGCTGCGCCTATGTCCATGTCTCCGGTATGATCCCAGAACCGGGATCACTCAGGGACCGGGGACTTCATTGAAGCCCCGAAGGGGCGAAAGCAACCAGGACCGGGCGCAGCCCGGTTATTTTTAGGAAAATAATTCCATAGCCCTGAAAGGGCGAAAGCGAAAGATTATTAAGCCGACCCCGTAGGGGTCGTAATATAGTAGCCGCAGCCACGCCTGCGGGATAGGATGTGCCCCTAAATTGCAACCCCGCCTCGCCTTCCATCGGCCGCCAAAGGCTAACCGACGGCGAAGCGCGTAGCCGCTACGGCGAAGCAAGGGCAGGCCTAGAACAATTCAAACCCTCAAACGCAGCCGTCAGGCTGCATCAATCGTGCCGCAGGCGCATCAAACGCTCGCGCAGCGAGCATCAAACCTTCAAACTAATCTTCTACAGTTGCAAAATGCATCTATTTGGGTATCTGCACAATACAAGCGTCGAAAAAATCTTTGGCACTACATTTTCAAGGATTTCACTTTTTGAACAGTAGGGGGTAAAGCCATTC